>JBJEDL010000060.1:0-22149 GCA_051872035.1 Lepagella sp. | reverse complement strand
GGTAACTAAAATTACCAGTATCCATTGCTAACTTTGTTGTCGTTTTAACTTTTTTATAGAATAATGTTAATAAAATGTTAATTATGATTTGCGATTCTAAAATTCAAGGGAACGTTGAAGTTACCTGAGTCTCGTATCCTTGGCCGCTTTTGATCACTTGCTTTCAGTCACATACAGGAGTATGCTCCTTACAGCAAGTAATCAAAATCGACTCAAGGCTACGACCCCTACGGCCCTAAAAATTTAAGGAACGCGCTCTTAGTTTGTCGCTTTGTCCGCTTCGTCGGCTTCTGTTATCTCATTACACTCGTTACACACATTATTCTCCTCATCCTCTCTCTCCTCCAACTTCTTCATAGCCTCGGCTTCGGCAGCCTTCTCTTTGAGCTTTTTCTCAATCTTGGTCTTGATGCGCTCCTCTTCTTGAGCCTTGAGCTCCTGCTTGGCCACCATCTTCCGCGCCAATGCCTCATAGAGATCGTCGATGGTGAAGACCACATTGCGGTCGGCAGGGTCGGCTTTCGATAGTATCAGATCCATTATCGCACCCTTGATCTCGCGACCGCTGAACCCCTCGATGAGTTTGCTCGCCTCGAGGTATTCTTCGTCGGTAAAGGGGCGTGCCACCGGCAGACGCGAGGGTATCATCTTCTTGATGATCGCCGCGCGTGCCTCCAAGTTGGGCAATTCGAATTTGATATGCTTCAGGATCCTCGATTCGAATGCCGGGTCGAAGTTCGTCACTAAATTGGTGGCAAATAATACCACGCCCGAAAATTCCTCCAATTGGATCAGCATCTGACTCCGCAATGAGTTGAGCGCCTGCTCCGCACCTTGGGTCACATTCTCGATCCTCTTGCCCAAGAAGGAATCGGCTTCGTCGAAGAAGAGGATGGAGTCGGTGGCGGCTGCCGTCTCGAAGGCTTTCTGTAGGTTTTTCGGCGCTTCTCCTACATATTTCGATTCGATCTCGGAGTAGTTTAATGCCAACAGTTTCTTCCCCAAGTAGTGGGCGATGGCGTGCGCACACATCGTCTTGCCGGTGCCCGATGCCCCATAAAAGTTCAGAATACTGCGAGGCACCGGGTCAACCTCCGAGAATCCCCAGTCGCTATAGATCAGGTCTTTACACTCGATGATCTTGACAGCATCAAACACCTCTCTCTTGATCCTCTCGTCGAGTATCATCTGCGAGAACGTGTAGCGTGGTGTCTGCGGGATATATTCCGGCATGCTTTCCACTTCTTTAGTCGCAGTGGTGGGTGGGGTAGTGGCGGGTTGTTGCATCTTTTCGTTTCTTGACATTTTCAAGTCTATGATTAGGGTATATTTCTTGTCGAGCATCTCTTCGATATCATCTCTTGTCGTGAGATAGGTAGAGAACTCTTCTGCCAACTCGTAACTATTCTCCAATGAGGGGTTGGCATCGTGTATAATCTTGACCGGATTGCCACTCCATTTTATTAACTTTGTCCCACACTTAACGCTGATCTGAGGATACCGGTAGTCGAGGAGCCCCTTGATCTTGGCGTATAGCTCTTTCTCTATGCGGCAAAGATTCTGCATCTCACTCATCGACACACTCTTTGGATCGACTTTAAATTCCATAACCTTGTTCGTTTCCTTAGCGCGAGCTCTCGACTTGCGCGGTCCGTTAATTATACATATATATTTCTTGTCCGACTTGCAGGCTATTGGACACCCCTTTCGAGGATTGTATCTCGATACAATCCGACATTTGGTCGTTATAGTCGAAGATGCCGACTTTCACGGCGTTCTCTTTCTTCTCCATGATTTTAGCCTTCAGCGCATCGGGACATTTCTCTCTGACAGTCTCTTTGACGCTATAGGCTGTGATTACCTTGTCGATGACGTAGGCTATCGCCGCACCTGCCGCCGCACCTGCCGCACCCCAGAAGAGTGCCTCCAAAATTTCAAAAAGCATTTCAAGTAAGTCTTTTCAGGTTGATATTCTTAGACCGATCTCGGGGGAAAGAAGGGGGTGTACTTTGCGCCCCCTCCTCCTCTCTGATGTGATCACCCGTAGAGATCTTAGCTCAGAACGACCAGGAGTTCTTCGCCTATCATCTCGGCAATCTTATCATCGATCTTATCCGGGGAGATCAGTCTATAGTTCTTAACTTCTTTCTCTTCCTCATCGTAGGTTGCCAAGAGATAGATCTTGCGATCATCTTTGAGCGTTTGTGCAATAAATGGCACATCTATCCCCTTGCGCAACTGCATACTCTTGAAGTAGAAGACCACATCAGCGAGCGACAAGAGGTTGACAGTCTCAATAGAGTCTTGTGCCTGAATTTCTTCGATGAATTTCTTGACAGCCTCCTTTTTCGAGTCTACCGGAGCCTCCGGCTCTTCCGATGGTTTGCGCGACTCTCTACGCTTATAGCCTACGTAGGCAAATGCGATAAGAGCAACGCCACCTGCGATCCATAAAAAATTACTCATCTTGCCCATAGTTTTTTATGTCAATACCACAAGTTTCTCATCTTCAAGAAGATCCTCAGTTCTCTCGTCCAATTCGTCTGCTTCAAGTAGACGATAGTTCTCGATCTCGTTGGTATCTTCATTGTAAGTCGCTTCGAAGATGCCGACATCTTTCACCGGTGCTTGATGGATCATATCGGCTAACATCTCCTTATCTGCGATGAAGGGTATATCCCTACCTTTGCGCAGTCGTAATCCCTTGAAGTAGTCGACTACATGATGGAAGAATGAAAGGACTCCATTGATCACCTTTCTTGCGATATCTTTGACCCATTCGAATAGTGCCTCTAAGGCATCATAAATTATGTCAAACATGTTACCTCCTTTTTATTTTATGATTATTATTTCTGATTCTGCGAAGAGTGCGGAAACTTCTTCTGCCAAGTTCCCGGCTTTGATGATCAAGTGATGATTATCCTCGACAGGAAGCAGATGCTTGTCTTTCGAGTATGCCAAGAAGATGATATAGCCATCTGCCTCTTGCTTGCGGATTGCCACTACTTCGTTGCTCCCTGCCGGAACATATCTCTTGGTAAACTCTACCAGTGTCGGCATATCCAGTGTTTCCACCTCTTTGCCATAGACACGTCCCTGATTCTTTCCCGTCAGATCTTCGATCATCATCGTGATTATCGGAAGGAGATCCTTACCGGCTTCTCCGATCTTCTCAATGCCGGTGGTTACAAACTCTTTGATGCGAGGAATTGCCTCCTCGATCAACTTCTTTACCGTATCGACCACATTAGGGCCAACATTTTCAGATATTACTTTCATAGTCGTGTTTAGTTTAAATTCGACTTTTGGTTGTTTTTACATGGCAAATTTGTAAAAAGAAAATCACTATAAGCCGTAATAAACAAATTTTTTAGGCCTAAAAAAGCTCAAATGTCAACTAAATGTAATATGATACAACGCCAAGACATACAAAATTACCTCCACCCCATCCCCGCCAACCCCAATTATTGCAAAAACCCCGTCATCCCCTACAACACACCAACAACAATCCCCCTCCCATCCCCCCTCTCTCTTCCTTTTCTCTCCCTATAATTGAGTTTTCTTGACTTTCCTTGCCCTTTTGCTTCATTTTCTTATCCTGTTGTGGTGGCTATTTGAGAGGCTTGTATTCCTTCTTTCAATGCATTAGCCCACACAGATGCTTTCATGATGAAGGCGACCTGATGATAAAAAGGCTCTTTTGTGCCAACGGGCTGAAAGCCCAAACTGCAAATAGCCCGGGGCAAAGCCGTAGGCCTCACCCCGGGTTAAACGATAAAAATGCCCTCCCCGAGCATCGCGCCGACGGCACAGATGCGTTCTTGCTCTCTCCGAGTGGCGTTTTATAATTTTCTTATTCTTTTAGTCAATTCTTTCATTCGTTCAATAAGTTCATCGAAGGAAAGTCTGTTGTCATCAAATATGAAGCGACTTTGCATTGCCTCATAATCTTTCTCCCACTCCCTAATAATGGAGTCCGGTGGTATGAATGATAGAGTATTCGGATCATGTAACCTGTAGTCTATGTAGTCTATCCTGTTGAATATGGATCTATGTCTTACAACGCTGTCATACAGTTCTCTATCGTAAATAGAATTGCCAAATTCGGTATCCATTATTTTCTCTATGTCATACAGATGTCTGCTCATGCGTTTGCTACGTGGACGTTCTTTCTGGAACTCCTCATGCAGCAGGAATATCTTTTCGAGAAAAGTTCGCGTTGGCACAACAGTAGGAAACAGTACCGAAACATCTTCTTCCTCCTTCAGAACATCGGATAGGAGACTGCGGATAGTTTTATCTTCAACCGGCTCATCCATTGACAAACAACTTATTTCTATCTTCACTTTTGGCTCGATGTATTCTGACACCTCAGGCAAAACAGATTTATAATGAACGTAAATTGTTGATGGATGAGTGGTTGCTCTAAGTTCCAACGGAACACCGTCGGCATCAACTCTTGTTGTCTCAGGCTCCACGCTGTAATCAATAAGACCCATATCGTTGAGATTTGCTAAAATCTCGCCTGGTAACTCACGCACAATATAATGGCGGGCAGTACGTCTTAGCTTAGCCAATTGATTGCCCGACGTCGAGGAGATACTGAAAGCTCCTTCCCGGCGCATGGCTATATCTATATCTTCACTGAACCTATTTATCAAGTTCCACCCTTTCGACAGGGATGTACCTCCTTTAAATGACATCAGATTGAAATGTCTGGTTGTTGACAATGCCTTCAAGACCATTGTAACCCACCAGTCCTTTTCAATCGCCAACTGTGGAAGTTTTTTTCTCGCTGAGGTTATTTCAAGGACGGCAAGGCGATCCTCAACACTCAGTTGTTGCCAATGTTTCATAATAATTTTTTTATTATTTTTTGAATCCAAACCGGTGCCAAAAATAAATCGTCTTTTAAGTATGGGTCTTTTTGTCGGTCAATAAACCGCTTGATTGCGTCATACTCGTTGATTGATATATTATCTTCCCCAAGTTCCCGCAAACCTTGTATCAACAATGGCAATACAGTTCCTCTTGCCGCGAAATTCTTTGGAGAAGCATGGCGAAAATAGATTTTTCTATCTCCTACGTTAATCACTCGGGTTGACCCTGTAGTAATATACGAAAGATTCATAGGCACCTGAGTTGAGAGTCCAATAAGATTTGCGGCGGTACTTCCTGTCGGCAATATTTCGCACTTATCTCGCAGGGATATTTCTTTTGCTACTTTTTCAAGTGAAATGGGAACATTTCCAAATCGGGAAGTTTTGGGCTTGAAATATATGCCATGACACGCTTTCTCCAAGACTCCTTTAATTGTGGCCTCATGTAGAATTTTACGGATTGTCTCGGCCGAACCCATATCCGCATAGTCGGAGATGAAGAATATTGAATGAGGTTGACTCTCATTTATTTTCTCCATAACGGTCTGTTTGATGTTCCCTCGTTTAGCGTCGCGCATATTAACATTTTTTAGTACCGATATTTCTCAAATATTTCGGTACAAAGTTAGCAATTATTTACTTGTCTACAAAATCTCAAGGCTCTTTTAAAGGTCTTATCGCTTGTATTTTCTCCTCGTTTTGCTCACTTTATAACACCTGAAAAAATATTTGCTTAGGAAATATCATAATGGATAAATAAGAGAGCAATCCTATCTTCAATGCATTAGCCCACACAGATGCTTTCATGATGAAGGCGACCTGATGATAAAAAGGCTCTTTTGTGCCAACGGGCTGAAAGCCCAAACTGCAAATAGCCCGGGGCAAAACCGTAGGCCTTACCCCGGGTTAAACGATAAAAATGCCCTATACTAATAAAATCACGTTGTATTTCATTGCAACTTGTTTCATATTAGCAAAGTTACAAAAAAATATGCGACATTCGGTGTCTTTTCAGATAGGTAATTTTGTGGCAAAACATTCGTGTGATGCCACAAACTCAATACAACCTACACCTGAAAGGCTACAATATTCCTTAAAAATCGAACTGGACAGGCTCTAACCATCAAAGACACCATCAAGGTATCGATGGAAAGGTGCCATGGGATTTGTCCTTTGCCTCTGCGTGAAAGAAGAATTTGGCAGTTTGAAGAGAAATCGTTAACTTTGCCCTACCACAAAGAAGACGGCGGCGAGCTTTAAACTGCTTGTCTATAAGTCAAAGTATCGTATGGGCATCGAGCCCTTCGATACTTTACCCCAAAGAAAGACTCCGGCTCACATTGCCTGTTTGTCTTTGCCTTAAAAACCGTTCCTGCCGGTCTGATTTTTGGAAGTAGCATAATACTACCCGATTTTCAGTCAGACACAAAGATTGCAGTAAGAGAAAAGATTTATAGAAATAGATTCAATGGCAAAGAAAAGAGAAATACGAAATAGTACAGCTGAGTTCCTAACCTTTGTAGTCGAAGGAAGGGAGAATGGTATTCATGTATTATACAAAGAAGAAACTATTTGGGCAACCCAAAAGGCAATGGCAGCCTTGTTTGATGTTGGCACTCCTGCTATCAACAAGCATCTTACGAATATCTTTGCGGAGGGTGAATTAAAGAAAGAGTCAACTGTTTCCAAAATGGAAATAGTTCAAACCGAAGGCAACAGAGAAGTCAAACGCATGATGGAACTCTATAACCTTGATGCCATTATCAGCGTGGGATATCGCGTCAACTCCATCCGAGCGACCCAATTCAGACAATGGTGCACATACGTCATCCGGCAGTTTTCACTCCGAGGCTATATTATTGACAAGAAACGCATGGAGAACGGTTCGTTCGTTGACGAGGATTATTTTGAGCATTTGCTGTCTGAAATCCGAGAGATTCGTATGAGTAAACGACGATTCTATCAGAAACTCACGGACATTTATGCCACCAGCATTGACTATAACAGGGATGCTCCTACTACAAGAATGTTCTATAAGAAGATGCAGAACAAAATGCACTTTGCCGTGCATGGTCATACAGCTGCAGAGTTGATTGTCGAGCGAGCTGATGCTGCAAAAGAACACATGGGACTTACTACTTGGGAGAAAGCACCTGACGGAAAAATTGTCAAGGCTGACGTGAGCATTGCCAAGAATTATCTAAAAGAGAAAGAACTTGATGACATGGGTAAACTGGTCAACTCTGTTTTAGACTTTGCACAACGTATGGCAGACAGGCATATTCCTATGACAATGGAGGACTGGACAAAACGAATAGACATAGTTCTTGAAGCCGGTGGAGATGCTGTTTTGAATGACGCAGGTCAGGTGACGACAGAATATGCAAAAGAATATGCAGAGAGTGAATTTGAGAAATACCGAATTATACAAGACCGCTTGTTTAAGTCGGATTTCGATAAGTTCGATGAAGGCGATTATCTTCTTCCATTGGATTTCAAAGATTGATGTCTAATCATATATTCGGTTTGGTGGCGATGGCGGCTATTTCGGCGGTGTCGCTGATGATGTGGTCGGCGCAGGCTTTGCGTAGCTCTGAAGCGGGTCGGAAGCCCCAAGTTACTCCTGCCGACTCGACACAGGCTCGCCGCGCTGTCTCCATGTCTACGGCCGAGTCCCCTACCATCAATACTTCTTGCTTCGGCGTCGGACATTCATTCAAGATGGCAAACAGTATCGAGGGATCCGGCTTACGTGGATACCCCGGCTGCTCTCCTCTCACCACAGCAAAATCGATGTCGCCGAAGTAGTGCCTGATGATCTTGTCGACTGCACCCTGATATTTGTTGGAGGCTACTGCCATCTTCACCCCTTGCGATTGCAAGTCGCGCAGAAGATTCTCCACTCCGGGATAGGGACGGGTCATCTCAGTGCAGTGCTCATCATAATATTCCCGGAAGTCTGCCAAAAGTCGGTCGACCTGCTCTTCCGCAGCATCCGGCGCCGCCCGCTCCAATAGCTTCCTTACGCCATTCCCCACCATATAGTTGTAGGCCGATAGCGAGTGCTCCGAATAGCCATTCTTCTTCAAAGCATAGTTGCAGGCACTCCCCAAGTCGGAAATCGTGTTGAGCAATGTGCCATCAAGATCAAATATCACTAATTTCTTCATATTCATAGTTGTTTAGTTTCACAAACATCCCCAAAATTCCTAATTCCTATCTCCCAATTCCTAATTCTCAGAACGGGTATCCGATCGAGAAGTGGAATGAACTGTCGCGTTTCCAGTGCGGATGGATCAGCGGCCAGGGCTCCCCGCCGATCGCCGGGTCGTGAGCCTTCATACCCAAGTCAAAGCGCACCAAGAAGTAGGTGAAGTCTAAGCGTATACCCACCCCGTAGGATGCTGCCAATTCCTTGTAAAACTCATCGAAGCGGAACACTCCGTAGGGCTGAGTGTCATAACTGCGAATGGTCCATATATTGCCCGCATCGAGGAATAATGCCCCCTCTACCACCCAGAAGAGTTTCGCCCGATATTCCACACTCATATTGAAGCGGATGTCGCCACACTGATAGATGAAGTTGCTCACCGCATTATTGCCGGGGAAGCGACCCGGTCCAAGAGTGCGGACTGCCCATCCCCTCACGCCGTTGGCACCTCCCCCATAAAATCTCTTCTCGAAGGGGAGTATCGAACTGTTGCCGTAGGGCACGCCGACTCCCAAACCGACATAACATGCCAAGGCATTCTTCCGGTTGAAGGTGTGAAGATAGGTGAAGTCGGCATCCGCACGCACATATTGCGAGTAGCGAATCCCAAACACTTTGTAGGGATTCTCATGAAAGCCTCGATTAGGATTTACCGCCCGGCTGATGCCGAAGAGCAAGTTGCCCGCCGTCTCTGCCTGTGCTCGCACCGTGTAGATATCTTTCTCAATCTGCCGATTCCGTTGAGTCTCCCGACGCTTGTTGGTATAGTAGAAGTTAAAGCCGAGACGCATGATGAAGTGATCTTCATAACTATACCTCAACAGGGGATTGTCCGGAGCAATCTCATCCAAGAAACCATTAGTGCTCTGAGGCAGATAGACATAGTTGATGTCGATCGGCGTGAAGGTGTAGCGCTTGTGCGAATCCTGTTCGCTCCATTTGTAGCTCCATCCCAAGGTCGAGATGATGCGTGTATATTCCGGCCTCTCTTGATAACTCATCGAGAGCTTCAACTCCGTAGAGGCTTTGATCTTCTTCTTAAAACTCTCCCTGAGGAAGGGTGCCTTGAACTTGGGAAAGGTCAGCGAGGTCTCGACGTCAAATTGCAGGAACCGATTGTGGAGCAATCCCTCCAACTGCCCGTTGAGTGCCTCGTAACTGCCGCGAAGTTTCAGGTTGAACATCTCCGATCCCTTGCCGGCATTGCGATGGGTATAGTTCACTCCGAGTGCCACGCCGAAGTCTCCCTCGGAGTTCGTTCCCTCCACTTCGAGCGATACGTTTTGCGACCGATTGGGTGTCAGCAGTATATATGCATCCAGACCACCCTCATCCTCTCGGTCTGCTGTCTGGAAGAGTCGGATCTGTGTGAATTTGATGATCGACATGCGCCCCAATGTCTCGTAGGTCTTGTCGACATCTTGCTTGCGATAGAGCTGACCCTCTTTCAGATAACTGCAATCATAGATCGCCGAGGGGCGCAGATATTTCTTCTTCCGGTCGCCATAGAGGATGCGCATACCCTTGTAGTCGACCGTATCGCAAGCTGCATATTGCCGCGGGTCGGAGGTGATGGCTCCGTCATAGTCGGTGATCACGATCACTCGGCGTATGGTATATTCCCGATGGGTGTCGATGTCGATATTCCTCCGCTCTTCAGGATAGGGGGGATGCACGATCATCGTCAGATCCACCTGCTTCGAGCCGCTCGTCGTGTCGGCATTGTAGGTGATAAATTCTTTGGTAAATGCCCAGTAGCCGCGGTTGCGCATACGCGATATGATCAGCTCGCGTTGTGCCTCCAATTGCTCTCGGTCAAGTCGCTGCCCCTCTTTCACCGGAAAGTCTGCCGAGTCTTGCATGATGACTTGTCGCAACGTGTCGGAGGGAAATTGATAGGTGATGCTGTTGATGATATGGGGCTGACCGGCCTCAAGATAATACTTCAATTTTATCTTGTTGCGCTTCTTATTGACCGTGGTGTCGATTCGCACCGTTGACTCCAAGAATCCGGCATTGTTCATGGCGCGGAGCAGCTGGCTCGAGTCCATAGCCATATTCCGCTCGTCGTAGATCACCGGGGCCTCGCCGAGACGCCGCATCCATTTGTTCCACCATTTCGTCGAGTCTTTACCGCTGATGTTGTAGATGCCAAGGCGCATTCGAAGCAGATGGAGCGTACGATTGTTGGGACGTTGCCTCACATACGACATCATCCCCTTCGAGGTCAACGTCTTGGTGGAGTCGTGAACCTCAATCTTAACATCGTCAAGAAGATACCTCCCCGCCGGAACATGCCGAGTCGACGAGCAGCCGGTCATAACCGCCATCGCGATCACAACCGCCACCATCAGCAGATATCTCCTAACAACTCCCATCTATTAACTATTAACTGTTCTTAATTCCGAATTTCGGGTCTACTTTGACTATCATACTCACCACGATCGTGGCAACACAGCACACCATCACCCACCAGAAGAAGTTGATATACCCCTGTGGCCCGGCGCCCCCGAAGAGGTTGATCGCGGATAGTTGCTCATGGATCCATCCTGCCGCCATCCCCGGCAACATCATCCCTAATGCCATAAAGGCGGTGCAGAAGGCATAGTGCGACGTCTGGCTCTCGCCCCGGCTGAAGTAGATCAAGTAGAGCATAAAGGCTGAGAATCCAAACCCATAACCAAATTGCTCGATGGCGATCGCCGAGCAGATCAACATGAAGTTGTCGGTCTGACTCATAGCAAGCCAGCAGTATACCCCGCAAGGCAATGCCAAACTGAGAGCCATAGGCATAAGCCAGCGCTTTAACCCTCCGCGAGATATAGCGATGCCTCCCACGATGCCTCCCGCCAAGAGGGCAATTACTCCTACCGTGCCATTCACCACTCCGATCTCTGCCGTGCTCAGCCCCAAACCTCCCTCGGCGATACTCGCCTTCAAGAAGGGTTGCAGCAATTTTACACACATCGCCTCCGGAAGTCGATAGAGCAACATAAATGCCATCGCACTCCATATATGGGGCTTGCGGAAGAAGGTCACAAAGGTCAGAGCAAAGTCGCGAATGATCGCCCAGACTGTCACAACTTTGCGTTGCTGATCTCTCTTCGGCTGAGGCATACCCCAAAATAGATGGTAGAGGTAGATACACACGAAGAAGATCGAGAGCAGGTAGAAGGTATAACTCCATGCCGCAGATATCGTCGAGCAGCGCTCTTCGAGGGCCCCGGCAAGTATCACCAATCCTCCCTGTCCGATCACACTTGCTATCCTGTAGAAGGTGGATCGAACACCGACGTAGGCGGCTTGCTCATGCTCTTCAAGCTCAAGCATATAGTAGCCATCTGCCGCTATGTCGTGGGTCGCCGAACAGAACGCCATCACCCAGAAACAAACCAAGGTCGCCGCAAAGAACCCCGAGGTCGGCAGAAATAACCCTACCAACGCCATCGTCACTGCCATCACGATCTGCATCGCCAACGTCCAGTAGCGTTTGGTCTTAATCAAGTCGACAAAGGGACTCCAGAAGGGCTTGATAACCCAGGGCAGATATAACCATCCGGTGAAAAATGCCATCTCTTTCAGACCGACTCCCATGTTGGTATACATCAACACGGTCAGCGTGTTCACCGCAAAGTAGGGTAGCCCCTCGGCGATATATAGTGTCGGGATCCATCTCCAGGGTGATACTCTCTTCCCTTGTTGTTTCATTCCTCCCATACTTTTTCTTTTTTGTTATGAATAGATTTTTGAGATCTCGGTGCCGGGATAGTAGAAGCGTAAGATCTCTCGGTAATCTTTGCCGGAGTATGCCATACGGGCTGCCCCGATCTGACATAAACCTACTCCATGACCCCATCCATGCCCCCGAAGGATAAACACATCTCCATGGTTTTCTGCGTCAAACCATGAACTGTATAGACATCTCTCGGAGAGCAATCTTCTGATAGCCAATTCTTTGCCTACGACCACGGCATCTGTAGTCCCTTCGATACATAGACGGGTGATTCTCCCCGATATACCTCGTTCGGTCGGATAGAGCTTCGACACGTTGCCTACGTTGATGTTATATTGCTTGCGGAGGTTGGCGGCTATGTCGCTCTTGCGGATTGTGACGCTCCAGTCGTGGTAGTCGCGTGTGGATTGGTCATATCCTTTGAGGATGCTACGCAAGAATTGCTCTCGTTCCCCTTCCGGCATATCGCTCAGGTCGCACCATTCATCCTTTTGCCCCGGGAGATAGTCGAAGTCTTCATCTCGCCAGCAGGATGAGAAGTGCTCGGTCATTCCGCCACAACATTTCGAGAAACGGGCATCAGCGATCTCTCCATGACTATCGAGCAATACCTCGCCACGTGTCGCCTCGATTGCCTCCGACGTCCGGGCGTTGCCACACTCCGGCAGTCCTTGATATCGCTGGCAGTGATCGTCGCTGCATACATCAAATCCATGATGACTATCCGATTCTTCCCATCGTCTTATCTCTAATTTTCCCCATCGATCTACTATCAATCCATTCCTCTCTTTATCTTCAGCTGAACAGCCCCCAAACTCTCCATTTCTCTCTCCTCCATCTCTCTCCTCCTCACATTCGGGCCGTAGCTTTCGCATCGCCCAGCTGCGCGAGATTACAGCATGTGCCTTGAGAAATTCTATCGGTGCGTCGGCGCTCATCTCGCTCCCGATCACCGCCTCGAGATATCTCTCCATCGGCACGATGTTTACTATCTGTTTGCCGCCGTCGATAGTCTCGATACGCCCCGGTAGACGTGCCGGTATCCTCTGCTGCCAGTGAAACCCTTCACCTATCAGCAGATTGCTCACCATCACCCCATCGGCGGTCGGTGTTACCTCCGGTTTTCCGTCGGTGATGATACCCACTCTTATCTCCGGCTCTTGTTTCATATCTCAAAGTATGCTTTTACGCTTTCGGGCAATCCCTCCGGGTATGCCACATCGCGATAGATCTCTTGTATCTTGGCGGCATCGATTCGCTCGAAGTCTTCGCGACGTGGAGCAATGATCAGCCCCGCCATGTCGATGCATCCCGGACTGATCACATATCTCTCTGCCCCTTCGGCATTGTAGCAGCGGGGTCGATGTCCTCGACGTGGCACTATCACCACCCTCAGCCAGCCGTCGCTCCCGATCCAGAAGAAGGCATTGACCAGCCCTCGATCCGCTTCGCCGCTCTCGCCATCCACTCCGAATGCTCCCGGCATCTTCGCCAAAACTTCCATACCCTTGGCATCCGGACGAATCACTCCGCTCACAAAGTGATAGGGGAGTGTCATCCCATATTCTTCGCTGCTCTTGAAGCCACTCTCTGCCGAGGAGTGATGCTCTTCCACAAGCCTGATCAGCGGCAGTTCGCTCTTCAGAACTCCCTGAAGATGCAGATGGTCGGGGGCTGAGGCACCCGCTCTCGCGCCGTTGTAGAAGATCACCAAGTTGGGAGCACTCTCCGCCATCACAGCCATGTCAAGAGGTATATGCGATTGCGGCTCATGTCGCTTCGAGACTATCGTGAAGTGTACCGGCAAGATAGGGTAGGGGTTGACTAATAATTCCCAGCGGTCGCCCCGATCGATGGTAATCTGCTCTGCCGGACGATTGCTCTTGCAGAGAAAGCAGGGTCGCTCGGAGATGCTCTTGCTGTCGACTGCCGCACCCGTCGACCGGATGCGCGCCGGATTGCATTGCACTCCCACCTCCATGTCGCCGATTCTCACGATCTTCCGATCTGCCTCTCTAAGCTTGAAAAAGTTGAGTCGCGCATCTTCCCACACCGCAAGCTGCTGCTCGATCAGCGTGTTGATGCTCTCTATGTCAAGTCGATCTCTAAGTTCCATTAAGAATTTAGTTAATTGAGTCAATTACGTTACTAACGATACTAACGTTACTAACGATACAAACGCCAATTAGTCAATATCCTCCTCGTCGATATCCTCGTCGTCGTCAAGGTCGTCGATATCGTCGATCATACCCAAGGGTATTTGCAACATATTGCCACCGGCTCCCCAAATGAAGTTTCCGCCATCGCCGTCTTCGCAATTACGTTTCATACGCGTGTAGAGCTCGAATGAGCGCAAGCAGTCTTTGTAGGAGTTGTTGGCATTGACCTTCTCGATGCTCAGATCGGCATCGGAGTTCCCCTCCCAGCGTCGACAGAGGTAGAGGGAGTGGAAGATGCGTCCGATACGATAGTCGCGCGAGATGCGCAGCGCCATCGCATAGTCTTCGCCATAACTTACGTTGGGGAAGAGGATCTTTCGCGCCACCGGCGTGAAGAAGGCTCTCGGTGCCCCAAGACCGTTGATGCGCAAGGCATTGTTAGGCCCCTGCTCGTCGGTCCATTCGTCATGACTGATCAGCCCCGGCGGGATCACCTCTCCTTGGAAGTTGACCAAGGTGTAACTGCCGATCACCATCGCATAGTTGCCGCTATAGAATTTATCCACGATCTCCGCTACGGTGTTCTCACTCTCGTAGAGGTCGTCGGAGTCGAGTTGTATGGCGAATCTGCCGCAGCGCTCGTCGGTCAAGGCGCGATTCCAGCACCCTCCGATGCCCAGGTGCTCGCTCTCCGACACTTCGATCACCACCAGCCGGTCGTCGTCGACGCTACGCAATAGTTCACGGGTGCCATCGGTCGAGTCGTTGTCCACCACGATGACATTCATCGCAAAGTCCACTTTCTGAGCCAACGCCGAGTGCACCGCATCCAAGATGGTCTTCGCCCGATTCTTCACCGGTATGATCACCGATGCCTCTACCGGAAAGTCTTCCGAGGCATAGTCCACATCCTCTCTTATCGAGGTGTCGACATCTCCATCCACTTCCTTGAGATGGTCGATGAATACTTGTTCCATCTGCTGCTGATAGAGCTTATTGCGCGGGTCGACATAGTCGTGTTGCTTTTTGCCGCTGGCGCGGGTGTCGATCTGGCGCGCGGTGTAGAGATATTCCGGTATCATCGTGATGATCCGTCCCATCGTCATGCGCAGGCGCAGAGCATACCACCCTCCGTCGAGCAGGTCAGCATCTTCGAGATGATCTTCGGTGGCGGCAAGCACATCTGCCGCATTCAGCAGCACCAAGGGGCCGAAGTCAAAGTCATCTCTCACCGACCCCGGCTGATAGTCCATCACAGGGTGGTTCACGATGCTTCCATCCGGCTTCAGGTCGCGATGATAGGAATAGGTCAGCGTCGAGTCTATGTCGGAGGCTATATTCGCCATGCGCCGTAGACTCATGGCATCGATCTCTACATCTCGAGTGCCTATTTGCACCGGCACGAATTGCTCCAATCCTGTGCATAGTATCTTGTCGCGAAGGTCGCGTATGTTGGTGAATTTGATTATTTCCATTGTCGTCGATATTGTTGTTCCCTCGCCCTTGTTTGCGTGGGATTGCGCTCTTATTTGCGCGGGGTTATGTCAAGTAGTTTTAAAATCTCTTTCACGAGGAGTGCTCGCTCTTGATTGTCGCTGAGTGATTCCAAGGGGATGGTCATCACAGCCACTTCTCCTTTGCCGCGATCCACTATATGTCCGGCTCTGCGATCATCCATGCCGAATCGCAAGAACTCGGTAGTGGTGGCAGACTCGCAGGGAAGCAACACGTCGGGACGCTCCACGATATATTGCTTGGAGTTGAGAGTCGAGGAGTAGCTCAGTTTCTTGCCGCTGATGCAGTCGCGAAGTGTGCCCGATTTGCTCGTGTCGCTCTCTCCCCCTTCCGATCCCAAGATCTCGGCGGCAAAGCGACGGTCGCTCTCGCTCGATCGCGATGTGTTCAGGTCGGAGATGATATATTCGCCACTCACCATCAGGTTGCCACCCTTGTCGACATATTGGCGAAGCTGCTTCTGGATGGTCTCGCTGAAGGTCTTGTAGTGCACTCCGCTATATCCTTTGCCCACTTCGGTGCTCTTCTGTTTGCCCATGATCATATCGACCAGGAAGTAGTCGCTGAGCTTGTATTCACCCGATTCGACAGCGCCAATCGATGAGGATACGAAGCCGATGGTAGGATCGGCTGCCGCCAGGGCGCGCCCATGGATCGCCGTGTAGTCGAAGGTGTTGCCGGCGATCACTTTGGTGACATAGTTCTGATAACTCAATCCGAAGTTGTTGCCCGCACTGCGACGGAACTCGTTCTGATGTCCGGTGAAAGAGATGTCTCTGACGTAGGGCACACCGAAGTCGCTCTCGGAGTCAAATCCGGCATTGCCACCCTCGGCATGGTGACCCGGTCCGCTCACGCGTGTGAAACCATTGACGATCAGAGCCGGCTTCTGTCCCGTGCTGCTCTCTCTTATCGCCAAGGTCTCGGAGGGGAACGATGCCCCACCTTCGTTGGTGGCGATTACATAGAAGGAGTGGATATCGTGGTCGGTCACTTTGATGTCGAAGTGGGTCGATCCGGTCTCTCCGATCTTGTGGAAGCCCAAGTCTTCGCCCGAACGCTCCATGATGACATACCTGCTTGGCATGGCGGTCGGCTCAAGTTTGTCGGGCGTCGGCGCCCAGCTCAGTCGGTAGTGGTCGGCTTTGGTTCGCTTGATCATAAAGTTGCTCACCGGCAGGGGCTGGATCACTAATTTCCTCCCTTTTCTCTCTGCCATAAAGCGGGCTATTCCCTTGTAGATGGCTCGCCCTACGGTGAAGCGGAAGTTGGGGTCGAGGCCATACATCATGTCGGCATAGTTCTGATGGCTCATCAGCTCAATCAGAGTGGTTGGCACTTCCGGTACACGTGCCTCGACATACGATTTATCCCACATGGAGCGTCGTGTCCAGTTGGGCTCATATTCTTTGCGGATGTCGTTGCATATCTGCGTCATAATCAGGTTGGTGAGCATACGCGAGTTGATGCGCGGCGTGCCGTCGGCATAACTTGTGCCATTCTGTGTGAAGTAGATGCCAAGTGTGCCGACATACGTGTCGTTGTCGCGCTTGCCGGCATCGCTGTGGAGCGCAAAGGCGGCATCCACCGGTATGTTAAGTCCGTCGGCATCGGGAAGCACTCGAGAACCTCCCGCCAGATAGTTCACCCAGTGGCCGCGACTCGTGTAGTCATCTTTGTAGTCGTCGCTCCCATGATAGGGGGAGTAGACATATTCCGGATAGCCTGCCCAGTGCAACCAGTATCTGGCACCCTCCACGAAGCGGGGCATCCCGGAGATGCTGAAGCGGGGTGCCGGCCCTTTCTTGGCAGGATCTTCTTTAGGTGCAGATTCCTTGCTCTGAGGCTGATCGATCGTGTCGGTGATGTCGTCACCTCCCGTCACGCTCTCTTCATCCCCTTCATCTTCTTCGTCGTCGCCCTCATCCTCTTCATCCTCTTCGTCGCCCGATTCTTCATCTTCTACATCCTGTGTCTTCGGGTCGCTGACACTCTTGTCGGGGGTTGAGGGGTCGTAGTAGATATCTTTGCGATAGGGACTGCGGGCGATGTTGCCCATGCCTCCACCGATCTTGATGGCATCGGCGGTGACTATCGTGCCGGCATTCCCCTCGGTCAGATTGGTTAGGGTCACCACCGGCTCGACATCGCTATAGCCTCTCTCCAAGGGGAAGGTGCCAAGGTAGATCCAAGTGCCTCCTCCCATGGTCTGATTCACTTTATATTCTTTCGACCCTCCCGAGTAGTTGACCGTATAGCGGGCATCGGTGGTGGAGTTGGGCAGAGTCTTGTAGCTGACATAGATGGCATATTCTCCATCTTCAGGTATGTCGGCATACCATGCCGCCACCGACGGACTCCCCCCTCGCTGGGTCGCCACCTGACGGTAGGTGCCATTCTCGAAGGGATTCTCCGTGTCGCGGAAGTCGGGAAGATCGTAGATGAATCCTTCATATTCGCCGGTCTCCCATTTGTGGTGTCCCGACATCTCTTTGTAGTAGGGCTGGGAGAAGATCTGACCTTCGTCGTTGGTGTCGTTGTCGACGATCACTTCGTTGGGGTTCGGATCGCGCTCGCGTGGCAACATCACGTAGGCTCCGGCATTCTCCAACATCGGCACAACGTAGGGCAGTATGTAGCCCATCGTGTATACATCTTCCGCTGTCTCGAAGAGGAAGGGACGTTGCCATGCCCATGCCCCCTTGGAGTAGTAGCGCCCATGAGAGTGCCACATGGCTATGATGTCATTGTCCATGCCGCGGGTGGCTCTCACCACCGGATGAACCTCTTTGACGAAGTCGGGATTGTGTCGATATTGCTCGGGGAGCTTGTCGATGGTGTGGATGTAGTAGGTCAGTGGTTTGCTCCCCACTCTCAGGTATACGCTGTAGTCGCGCAGGGAGTCGGGAAGAGATTCTTTGATGATCATGCCCAAGGAGTCGATCACATTGCGCGACAGCGGCATGTAGGTGAAGTTGTCGTTGAGTCCTACATTGGCTTGGCGTTTGCTCTTGTCGGGTTTGACGGAGTTGATGCGTAGTCCGCCCGGGTCAAGATGCTTCGGTATGCGACTCAGCAGGGCTGCGTTCACCGACAGGGTCAAGGAGTCGTTTTGTGCCACCTCTTTGGGTGCCTCTTTGTAGACGGTGCGTGCCACATTGCGACGCTTCTTGCGACTCTTGCTCTTGCTGCGCTTGCTCTTCGATTTCGACTTGGAGCGACTCTTCTTCTTTTTCTTGCTCGTGCTGCTCGAACTCTTTTTCTTCTTTTTGCTCGATGAGCTGCTCTTCTTTTTCTTGCTCGAACTGCTCTTCTTCTTGGAGGCTTGGGCGGTCGACGTCGCTTCGCCTGTCGATCCCTGTGTTGTAAACTCTCCGAATGAGGCTATTGTGAAGATGATGCAAACGATTATGTTGATTATTCTGCTGAATCTCATATTGTCGTATCTTTGTTTTTATGTCATATATTATGGTTAGAATATGCCATGCCTTGCCGAATGCTCTGATTGTCAGAGCATTGAGTCGGCGCAACGCACAGCCGGGCGGTAGTGCTTTTTTACCACACTACTACACAGTCTACAAAGATACAAAATTTTTTTGACAATCCCATCGTGTCAGAAGAGATGTCCCTCCCAAAATTTGCTTCTGTACCATGGCGTAGCCGAGAACCACCCACAGGAGCTGCATATTGTAGTCGGAACTGAGTTGTATCGCCAAGAGCATCATCACGATGCTGCTCCATTCCTCTCGTCGTGCTGTAACTTGCACGATTACCACCCATAGAAGTATGGCACAGATTGCCCCATAGTTATACCACATACTGAAGATGCCGGCAGACCCTTTGTCGGTAGGATAGCCGGGCCGCGGCCCCATGTCTCTTGTGTCGGCATCTGTGCCATGACCCACGTAGGTGTCTATGTCGCTCAGGTCGATCGATTTTGCTCCGCGTATGCTCGGCACTATCCTCCCGGCGGCACTTAGATCCCCTTCGATGATACGCTCTTCATCCATCGTCAGCATGGCTGCGGCAAGCCGCTTGATCCTCCCCGTTTGACCCATCTCTCCTATCGGTGTCGCCATCATTATCACCACGATGCCGACCGCCATTGCCCCTACTGTCTTGACATTGCGCCCGGTGATGTAGGGTAGCAGACAGAGTGGCCCGAAGATGTAGGCAGAGGCGTTGACCGTCGAGAAGATACCCCAGCCGAAGGCTACCCATAGCCATGGTGACTTCTTGATGGTTTGCCATAGACTCTCTTGGCAATCCTCTGCCCTCCGTGTGCTCGTGTAGTAATACATCAGCACCGAGAGTATCAACGTGGCGTGGGAGGGCTCTTCCGACAGGGAATTAAGCTTCCATGGGTGACGGTTGTAATATGCCCCTTCGTTCATAAATATCGGCATCCCCGTCAGCAAGCATATCTGCTGGATCAGCAACACTATGCAGTAGGCATAGACGATCCATCGGATCATCTTCTGAAATTCGTCACTGCGCAGTCCGCTGATCCGTGTCAGGCGTGCCATCATCATGAAGAAGACACACCATGCCCCGGTGAAAAGCATCGTGATCCACCTCACACTCTCGGGATGAAACAGCACAGGCATAGCCATCACCATGATGGCTACACCTGCGAGTGGTAGGTCGATGCGTGGCATCAGCACCCGTGTCTTCTTGATCAGCAACACCAAGGGGGAGAGACACATCACTGCCGCCAACAGTAAGTTTTTGTTGGCTTCCCCTTGTGTCCAGGTCGGATTGATGCTGAGCAGCACAAGGCCGATCATCAGAAGTATCCGGGGCATGACTATCTATTATTTGAAGGGACTTTCGAAGTCTTTGAGATAGGGGTGCTTGGTATCCTTCTCCGATAAGATCGCTTCCGACTTGTCGATACCCCAGTCGATGCCAAGGCTGTCGTCGAGGATCGAGATGCCGCCGTCATAGTCGGGGGCATAGTAGTTGTCACATTTGTATTGGAACACTGCCGTGTCGCTCAAGACGGCAAAACCATGTGCGAACCCTCGCGGGATAAAGAATTGACGATGGTTCTCTTCGGTCAGCTCCACTGCCACATGCCGTCCGTAGGTCGGAGATCCGACGCGCAAGTCCACTGCCACATCCAGCACTCTCCCACGTACACACCTCACCAACTTGGCTTGGCTGTAAGGGGGACGCTGAAAGTGCAAGCCGCGCATCACGCCCCGGCTCGAGCAGGATTCGTTGTCTTGTACGAAGTCTATATCCCCCACCATCTCTTTGAATACTTTCTCCGAGTAGCTCTCGAAGAAGTAGCCGCGTGAGTCGCGAAATATCTTCGGCTCTATGATCAACACCCCTTCGATATCGGTCTTCTTTACTTCCATCTGTTTCTTTTGAGTTTTTTATTCTAAGTTGGGAGTCCTTTTATTCCAAGTTGGTGCATCCGGTGCGATCTAATTCGTCGATCACTTTCATCAGATATTGGCCATATCCATTCTTGAGCATCGGCTTGGCGATCTCGGCCATACGCTCGCGGCTGATCCAGCCATGGCGGTAGGCTATTCCTTCCAAGCAGGCTATCTTCAGACCTTGGCGCTTTTCGAGCACTTCGACATAGATCGATGCCTCCGACAGGGAGTCGTGAGTCCCGGTGTCAAGCCATGCAAAGCCGCGGGGAAGGGTCTTCACCTGCAGCTCTCCATCTTGCAGGAAGCGCTGGTTGACGGTCGTAATCTCCAATTCGCCGCGTGCCGAGGGCTTGATGTTTTCTGCCACTTCCACCACCTTGTTGGGGTAGAAGTAGAGTCCCACCACAGCATAGTTCGATTTCGGATGTGTCGGCTTCTCTTCGATCGAAAGGCATCGGCCATCTTTGTCAAATTCCGCTACGCCATAGCGCTCCGGATCGTCTACCCAGTAGCCGAACACCGTTGCTTTGCTCTCCTCTTCGGCGGCTTTGACCGATTCTTTCAGCAGTTTGCTGAGCCCGGCTCCATGGAAGATGTTGTCGCCAAGAACCAAACAAGCGGAGTCGTCGCCGATGAACTCTTTGCCGATGATGAAGGCTTGTGCCAAGCCGTCGGGCGAGGGCTGCTCGGCATATTGCAAGTTGATGCCATAGTCCGACCCGTCGCCAAGAAGACGCTTGAAACCGGGTAGGTCTGCCGGTGTCGATATCAGTAATATATCGCGGATCCCTGCCAACATCAATACCGATATCGGATAGTATACCATCGGCTTGTCGTAGATCGGCAGTAATTGCTTGCTTACTCCTTTGGTGATCGGGTATAGGCGTGTGCCCGATCCGCCTGCCAAAACTATTCCCTTCATAGCTGTAGATTTAAGTTCGTCGTTTGGTTATATTTTTTTCTCTATTCTAAGAGCTCATCCAGAGCGCTCTTAAAAAAATCCCCGCCTCCCACTTTTTTAACGTGAGAGCGGGGACTTTTATTGTTAGAGCGCGTTCCTTAAATTTTTGGGGTCGTAGAGGACAAAGGTAACTTCTCGACCATATAACAAGGAATTTCTTACCGCCAGTTGTTTTCCCCAGGCATAAGTGTATGACACACCAATGCTATCAACAGCATTGACAGCACTTCACATCACACTACACTTACTTACAATATTAGATGACTCGCAACAAGCGGTATATCTCAGCTGTGATGGTCA
>JBJEDL010000059.1:0-22212 GCA_051872035.1 Lepagella sp. | reverse complement strand
CGGTGATGTCGATTCTGATGAATCTGGAGGAGGCTGATTTTGTCTACATTCGTCGGCAAACCAACTCTACAGCCGGCAACTTGAGTGTACAAATCGATAAACTTGCCGCTGCCGGTTACATCATGGTAGATAGATCGATCGTGCATCGACGCAGTCGCACCACTTGCCGGGTAACACCCCAAGGGCGTCAAGCTTTCGAAAGATATGTCGCCGCCATCAAAGAATACCTAAACCTCTGACCCTCATCACCCTCGCCGGCACTCTCTTCAGCTTCCTCGCCGACCCTCTCCTCAGCCACAATCTCTCCTCTCCGATGGCAAGACCTATTGTTCCCCAAAGTTTCGCTTTGGGGCTTTTTTGTTGCATTTCCCCATTTTATTTCTTATCTTTGCATCAAAGAATATCTAAATCTACGATTATGCGAAAGGTTTTGTTGATTGCGGCTCTTTGCTTTGCAGGTCGCGCATTTGCGCAAAAGATATATACGACTGATTATTCTTATCAGGCTGATTTCAAGGTCTACGTCGTGAAGTCTGAGTATCAGGCTGACCTCGTTGTCTATCGCACCGACCGTGAGTATCGTGCCTCCGACAATAAGGGTATCTGGTATTTCACCGATAAGTCTTATCGTGCCGACAAAAAGATCTATTTCACCGACTATGAATACCAAGCCGACCTGAAAATCTACTTCACCGACTCGGAATATAAAGCCGGCTGGAAGAAAAACAGCAAAAAGCACCTCCTTTACTAAAAGGAACAAGACCCAAGAACAAGCTCGTACTAAAAGGAACGCGACCCAAGAGCTCGCCCATAACTTGTCAAATTATTGTCTTATCTTTTTTTGCTGTCGTTTTTGTATTCGGTGGGGGAGCAGCCTGCGTATAGCTTGAAGTAGCGGCCGAAGAAGGACTGGTCGCTGAAATGCAATTTGCTCGCCGCCTCTTTGATACTCATCTTCGGATTTGCCAAGAGACGCTTCGCCTCTATTATCACAAAGGTCGAGATCCAATGTAGGGGGGTCTTCCCCGAAACTTTCCTTATTAATGTAGTAAAGTAGCGAGGTGTCAAATTCTGCTTTTGAGCATAAAACTGAACATCTCGATGCTCCCGAAAGTTCTCATATAAGAGCGTTAGAAAGTCTTGAAATACTTTGTCTTTGCGATTCTGCTTGACTACTTCCATCGATTCGTTGGTGATGTAGGCATTGATTACTTCGCAACAAAACACCCTCACCAGCGCCGATAGCAACTGATTCTTCAGCTCGATCTTCTCCTCTCGTCGCTTGCCGATAAGCCGGAAGATCTCTTCGATACGTTCCTGTTGCTCTTCGGTCAGCGTCGTGAGTGGATGCGATCGTATATAGAGATGTCCCTGTGTGTCCGATATGTTGTCGAGCGATGTGAGGATAAAGTCGAAGTCCGCGCGCCCCGCTATCCCCTTGAAGTCTTCGCCGATGCTATGCACCTGTGTCTTCGAGAAGGCCGGGTAGATGTAGAGATCATGCTCTCTCATCTCATATAGCTTGTCGTCAAGCTCCAATGTGATGCTTCCTCGCTGACACAACATGAACCCATTCTGATTCGGATAACTGAACGGGTTGTGGTGTCTCACATTGCTGCTGTCGATTTTATATAGGTCGAAGTCGGACTCGCCAAGTATATTCATGATACTTCAGTTTTTTATTAACACGCTGAGAACAACGCCCTCTAATTTTTGTTACAAATATAATACATTTTTATAAAATCAAACAAAATTGCAGTATTTTTTACCTCAATTTGTCCGATAATCAAACAAATCATACAATCTTGGCTCAATTTTGTCCTTTGCGTTTCCGCGATTATAGAATACCTTTGTATCATAATTTTAAATCGTCATTTTCTGAGATGAATAGATCATATTTATTATCACTGTTTTCGATCATGATGTTGCTCACCATCTCCTCTTGTGGAGACAATAAGAAGGAGCAATCTGATCCCGTCAACGTACGTCTTTTCACCGTCGAGGATGCCGGCAGTGCCTCTCGTCGGGAGTTCCCCGGTCGCGTCAAGGCTGCCGAGGAGGTCAATATGGCTTTCAAAGTCAGCGGTTCGTTGGCGAGAGTCTTCGTAAATGAGGGTGATTATGTCCGCAAGGGGCAAGTCATCGCTCAGCTCGACCCCCGCGACTATCAGCTCCAACTCGATGCCACCCACGCTGAGTATCTCAAACTCAAGGCGGAAGCTGAGCGTGTCATCGCCCTCTATGGCGACAGTGTTGCCACTGCCGATGCCTACGACAAGGCGCGTTATGGCCTCCAACAGATCACTGCCAAGTATGATAATGCCCGCAATCAGCTCGCTGATACTCGCATATATGCCCCTTTCAATGGCCGCGTACAAAAGCGTTTCTTCGATCCCCCGACAGTCATCGGTGCCGGTATGCCTGTCCTATCCATCATCTCCGAGGGACAACTCGAGATCGAGATTAATATCCCCGCTTCTCTCAATGTCGAACGCAACAGTAATGCCTCGTTCTCCGCGGCTTTCGATTTCTTGCCCGACCAAAAGGTGGCGCTGACTCCCCTCAGCGTCTCGCCCAAGGCTAATGCCAACCAACTCTTCACCATGCGCCTCGCCATCCCCGGCGGACTCAATCCCCGCCCGGCTCCCGGCATGACAGCCATGGTTACTATGCTATCCCAAGATCCTAATGCCGATAGCCACGTCGAGATCCCCTCTTCAGCCATCCTCTATAAGTCGGGGAAAGCTTTCGTATGGATCTTCGACAAGAAGTCTTCCTCCATCTCCCTGCGCGAAGTCTCCGCCGACCAACTCCATTCCAACGGTAATGTCGTGATTAGCGCCGGACTCCAAGGTGGCGAACAGGTTGTGCTCGATGGCGTACATAAACTCTCCGACCGCCAGAAGGTGCGCCCTTTAGAGCAGAAGTCTAACACTAATCCCGGTAATTTGCTATGATCGATTTCGGTAAGTGGGCCTTTAATAATAAGAAGTTAGTCTATTTCCTCCTCGGCGTCTTGATCGTCGGCGGTCTTTACTACGCCTACGATATGAGCAAGCTCGAAGACCCCGAGATCAAGGTGAAGATGGCTATGGTGGTGGCTATACGCCCCGGGGCTTCCGCCCACGAAATGGAAATGGAAGTCACCGAACCACTCGAGAAGAATATACGCACCATCGGCGAAGTCGATTATGTCACCAGCTGGTCGTACAATGACTTGGCTATCATCCAGGTCGAAATGAAACGCACCACTCCAGATGACCAGATCGAACAGTGCTGGGACAAACTCCGCCGCAAGGTCGGAGATGCCGAAGCTTCTCTCCCCTCCGGCACTACCGTCCAAGTGCAAGATGATTTCGGCTTGGTATATGGTATGTTCTATGCTCTCGCCGGCGATGGCGTCGATGAGAAAGAACTCACCGACTATGCTCGTCTCGTGCAACGCGAACTTACCAACATCCCCGATGTGGGTCGCGTCGCCATATATGGCCAGCGACAGGAGTGCATTAATATCGAGCTCCTATCTCAGCGTATGGCGACTCTCGGCGTTTCAGCCGCCGAAGTACTGGCCACTCTCCAGGGGCAGAACGGCATATATTACTCCGGATATTACGACAATGGCGACCGCCGCGTGCGTGTCACCGTCGACGATAAGTTCCAACAGGTCGAACAGATCCGCAACATGATAATCCAAGGTCATGAGGAGGATCAACTCCGCCTCGGTGATATCGCCAACGTCACCGAAGATTATGCCACCCCGGTGCGCAATTCCCTCGCTTACAACGATCAGCAGGCTCTCGGCATCGCCGTAGCTGCCGCCTCCGGCACAGATATCGTCAAGGTCGGAAAGCAGGTCGAAAAGCGACTCGACGAACTCAAACATGACTTCTTCCCCGCCGGAATAGAGTGCCACCGAGTGTTCTACCAGCCGGAACGCGTCACCGACGCCCTCTCCACTTTCTTCATCAATCTGATCGAGTCGGTGGCTATCGTCGTCGCTATCCTTATGCTCGTCATGGGACTCCGCAGCGGCATGATCATCGGCATCAGCCTTGTAGTCATTGTAGTCGGCACTTTCCTTGTGCTCGGCCTCCTCGATGGATCTATGCAACGCGTATCCTTGGCTTCGTTCATCCTCGCCATGGGTATGCTCGTCGATAATGCCATCGTCATAATCGATGGCATCCTCGTAGACCTTGCCGCCGGCAAACCCCGAAGTGAGGCCCTTACCGCCATCGGCAAGAAAACGGCGATGCCTCTTCTCGGCGCTACCTTGATTGCAATCCTCGCTTTCCTCCCAGTATTCCTCTCCCCGGATACTGCCGGAGTTTATGTCCGAGACCTCTTTATCGTCTTGGCTGTCTCGCTCCTCCTCAGCTGGATACTCGCTTTGGTCCATGTCCCCCTTATGGCTAATAATTGGCTGAAAGTCAAGGCTCCCAAAAATCCCGACAAGGATCCATATTCCGGACCGGTATATCGCCTCCTTCGCAAGTCGCTCGGTTTTGCTCTCCGCCATCGCATTTCTTCGGTGGCTATCGCACTCCTGCTCGTGCTCCTCTCCGCTTGGGGGTATAAGTTTATGCACCATGGCTTTTTCCCCGATATGGTCTACGACCAGCTGTATATGGAGTATAAACTCCCCGAAGGAACCAACTCAACTCGCGTTGCCGCCGACCTCCAAGAGATCAAGAAGTATCTTCAGAGTCGCCCCGAGATCACAAATGTCGTTACATCTGTCGGCGGCACGCCGGCTCGTTATAACCTCGTGAGAAGCATCGCCACCCCCTCCCTCTCTTACGGCGAACTTATCATCGACTTTAAGTCTGCCAAGGACCTCGAAAAGAATCTCGATGATATCCAAGCGGAACTTCTTAAGCGATATCCCAATGCTTACGTCAAGCTGAAGCGCTATAACATTATGTATAAGAAGTATCCAATCGAGGCGCTCTTCACCGGCCCCGACCCGGCGGTGCTTCACGCTCTGGCTGATTCCGCCGCAAGCATCATGCGTCAATCGCCCGATGTATGCCTCGTCACCACCGACTGGGAACCATCCGTGCCCATGCTTTGTGTCGATTATGATCAGCCCTCCGCTCGCCGTTCCGGCCTCTCTCGACAAGATGTGGCAATCTCTATGCTCTCCGCCACTGATGGTATCCCCGTCGGCGAGTTCTATACCGGAATCCATAAGAATACGATCTACCTGAAGTGTGCGGACGATGTCGATAAGAAGATCGATAATCTGGAGAATGTTCCCCTATTCTCCACTCTCCCCAATTTCGGATCGCTCCTCACCGATGAAAACCTTATTATGCTCAAGAGCGGATCGTTCGACCGCGAGGAGATGATCGAGTCAATGCTCTCCACCACGCCCCTCACCCAGATCGGTAAGGGTGTTTCCCTTCGCTGGGAAGACCCGGTGGTGCCTCGTTATAATGGTCAGCGTGCACAAAATGTGATGTGCTCTCCCGCCCCCGGCGTAGAGACCGAGAAGGCGCGTACTTCCATCGCCAAGAAGATCGAAAGCATCCCTCTCCCTGCCGGTTATACCCTCACATGGAAGGGTGAACGTGATGCCAGCACTCAGACCATGAAGTATCTCTTCGAGAATATACCTATCGGCATCGTCTTGATACTCACCATCTTGATAATGCTTTTCAAGGATTATCGCAAACCTCTTATCATCATCTGCTGCATCCCGCTGCTCGCCATCGGTATCGTGGCGGCTATGCTCATCAGCGGCAAGACCTTTACCTTCTGTGCCATCGTCGGTGCTCTCGGCTTGGTCGGTATGATGATGAAGAATTGTATCGTCCTTATGGATGAAATCAATGATCAGATCGCTGCCGGTCGTCCTGCCGCTGAGGCGCTAATCTCCAGCTCGGAGTCACGACTCCGCCCCGTAGTGATGGCTTCGCTCACTACCATCCTCGGCATGATCCCTCTCCTTAGCGACGCTATGTTCGGCTCCATGGCTGCAACTATCATGGGTGGACTCCTATTCTCCACCTTGGCTACTCTCTTCTTCGTCCCGGTGCTCTATGCCCTTTTCTTTAAAATTAAGTTGTGATGAAAACACTCTCTATTATATCGTTTCGCTTCGGCTCTCTTTGCTCAGCCCTCACTCTCTTCTCTCTCCTCTTCGTGCCGACGACATCCTTGGCGCAGTCTAAGTCAGAGGTGGCTGCCCCCATCTCTACTGCCGACGTCGCACCACTCTCCATCGAGCAGTGTGTCTCTTTGGCGTGTGAAAACAATCAGCGTGTCGTCGCCGCTGACCATCAGATCAATGCCTCAATCTTGCAGCAACGCAGCGCCAAGGCCCTTTTCTTCCCCTCGTTCTCTATCGATGGCAATGCCATTTATTCCAACGGTAGCCTCGGCCTATCCACCGGCCCTCAACTCCTCCCCGTCATCGGTGCTGATGGAAACCCTACCGGACAGGGGGCTTATTTCCCTAACCTCGACCTTAAGGTCGATTTCGATTGGATATATGGTGCCGCTCTTAAACTCGAACAACCCATCTTCATGGGGGGTAAGATCAAGACCGGTTATGAGATGTCTAAACTCGGCGTCGAGATGGCTCGCCAGTCGAAACGCCTCTCACAGTCGGAGATTATTATCGAAACTTCCAAGGCTTATGCCGATGTCGTCCGTGCTGCCGAGTATATAAAGGTGGCGCAGTCTTATCATAATCTCCTCGGTGAACTCCTCCGCAATGTCGAAAGCGCCGCAAAACATGGCCTGAAGTCAAAAAATGATATCCTAAAGGTGAAGGTCAAACTCAATGAGAGCGAACTCGCCCTGAGACGTGCCCAAAATGCTCACCGTCTCGCCACGATGAATCTCTGCCATTATATCGGTCGCCCTCTTACCGATGAGATCGCCATCGATGGAAATCTCCCTCAGCCCGACATCGCTTCGGCCCAAAATGCATCCATAACTCACCGCCCTGAGTATATCCTCCTCGAGCAGAAGAGTGAACTCGCCCGCAAGAAGATCAATATGGCGCGTAGCGAACTCCTGCCGCAAGTCGGACTGATGGCGCAGTATGGCTATATGAATGGCGTCACTCTCAATGGCATTAAGGTCTGCCATAACTGGAATTTCCTCCTCGGCGTCAATGTCTCGATCCCAATCTTTAATTTCGGTAAGGATTACAATAAACTTAAAGCTGCCAAGGAGGAGTATGCCATGACTCTGGCTCAAACTGAAGATACCAACGAGAAACTGATGCTCGATATGTCGCGTTCTTTCAATAATCTCGATGAGGCGCAACTCGAGCGTGACCTCGCCGATTCTTCTGTCGCTTCGGCGGAGGAAAACCTCCGTGCCAGTTCTCAGCAATTTAAGAATGGCATGGAGTCTCTATCCGACCATCTCGAGGCTCAAACACTCTGGCAGCAGGCTCTCCAGACCCAAGTAGACGCCCGCGTAAATTTTTACCTCCGCTGGCTCGATTACCTTAAAGCCTCCGGCAAAATAAATTGATCTGTTTCATGACTATCAGCGCCCCCTTACGCCGGATTTATCCCGGAGTAAGGGAGCACTCCATTTATTTCGTTATCTGCTTCTCTTTTTCTTGACAATTTGTTTCTTTTCCTTTTTTTTGCTAATTTTGCACTTACAATTACCCTTTTGTCCTAAATATATCAATCTCACTTTCCCTATCTCATGAAGGTATTGAAGTTTGGGGGCACTTCCGTAGGTAGTGCTCAACGTATCAAAAATGTAGCATCTCTCGTTGCCGCGAGAGGTCGCAATGTGGTGGTCCTCTCTGCTATGTCGGGCACTACCAATTCTCTCGTAGAAATCTCTAATTCCCTATCTCGTAATGATATAAAGTCTGCCACCGAGACTCTCGACCGGCTCGTCGCCAAGTATGCCGATGTTATCGCCGAACTTTTCGCTGAGTCCCCGGAGTCTGTCGCCATGGAGGCTCGCAAGGCTGTCGATGCATCTCTCTCCCTTATCCGCTCGCTCATCGATGCTGCCGACACCTCGGCTGAGAAGGTGATTGTGGCGCAGGGCGAGAAAATGTCTACTTCCCTTATGACCGCTTTCCTCAAGTCGATCGGCGTGAAGGTGGCGCTCCTCGATGCGTTCGAGTTTATGCGTATCGATGCCGACGGCGAACCCCAATTACCCTATCTCCGCGAACATATCGCTCCCCTCATTGAGGCAAATGCCGATGCTCAGATCATTTTGACTCAGGGATTTATCTGCCGAAATCACCTTGGAGAAATCGACAATCTCCAACGTGGCGGCAGCGATTATACCGCCTCTCTTATCGGCGCTGCAATCCTCGCTGATGAGGTCCAGATATGGACCGATATCGATGGCATGCACAATAATGACCCTCGTTTCGTCGAGAAAACAAGCCCCGTGGATCATCTCCTCTTTGAGGAGGCTGCCGAGTTGGCTTATTTCGGCGCTAAAATCTTGCACCCCACTTGCATCCTCCCCGCCAAGGAGAATAATATCCCTGTGCGCCTCCTGAATACGATGCAACCCGATGCCCCCGGCACTATCATCGACAATCGTTCTCTATCTCCATCCAAGGTAATCAAGGCTGTTGCCGCCAAGGATAATATCACCGCTATAAAGATCAATAGCGAACGTATGCTCTTGGCACATGGCTTCCTCCGCCGTGTCTTCGAGATATTCGACCTCTATAAGGTGCCTATCGATATGATCACCACCTCCGAGGTGGGCGTATCTCTCACCATCGATGATGTCTCTTCGCTCGATGATATCGTACGTGACCTCAGCCGATTCTCTAAGGTGAGCGTTGACCGAGATATGACCATCATCTGCGTAGTCGGTGACCTCCAATGGCATAATAGCGGTCTCGAATCCCTCGCTCTTGAGGCTATGAGACAAATACCCGTCAGAATGATCTCTTACGGCGGTAGCGACCATAATATCTCCTTCCTCGTACGTCATGAGGATAAAGTGGCTGCCCTTAATGCTCTCAGTTGTCATCTCTTCAATCATTAATATTAATCTTTAATCATTCATATTAATCCATCTTTTACCACGGAAAATATCCTTCCGCTTCCTTTTATGAATACTCCCTATTATCTCTACGACCTCTCTCTCCTTCACAAGACTCTCAATACCATCCGCGAGCAGGTGGCAGGTTATAATTATAAGGTGCATTATGCCATCAAGGCAAATAATGATGCCCGCATCCTCCAAGAGATAGCTGCCGCCGGTTTCGGTGTCGATTCGGTAAGCATCGGTGAGATCCACCATACCATCAAGTGCGGCTTCGCTCCCTCCAATATCGCTTACGCCGGTGTCGGCAAAACCGATCAGGAGATCGCCGAGGCTATCGATCTGGGCATCGGTTGCTTCAATGTCGAGTCGGTCGAGGAGTTGCAGATTATCAGCGAGATCGCTGCCGCCAAGGGTGCTGTCGCTAATGTCGCTCTCCGCATTAACCCCGATATCGACGCTCATACACATCATTACATTACTACCGGTCTCGCCGAAAATAAGTTCGGCATCTCTCTCCATCTCCTCGATCGTGCACTCCAACTGGCTAAGTCGCTCCCTGCCATTAATATGCGTGGATTCCATTTCCATATCGGCAGCCAGATTCTTACTAACGAACCTTTCGCCCTCCTTTGCAGCCGTATCACCCCGATCCTTCGCAAAGCACTGGAGGAGTATGGCTTCTCCAATATCGATTATATCAATGTCGGCGGTGGTCTTGGCATCGATTATGACAACCCAATGGAGAACTCTATCCCCGATTTCAAGGGCTATTTCGATACGTTCAAGCAAAACCTCGCCCTCCCAGAGGGTATCCAACTCCATTTCGAACTCGGTAGGGCTGTCGTAGCGCAGTGCGGATCGCTTATCACCAAGGTGATTTATGTCAAGCAGTGCCAATCCAAGCAGATCGTTATCGTCGATGCCGGTATGAACAATCTTATCCGCCCAGCCCTCTATCAGGCGTATCACAAGATCGAGAATCTCTCCGCTCGTGGCGAGGAGATGGCTGTCTATGATGTCGTCGGTCCAATCTGTGAGTCTTCCGATACTTTCGCCGAGGCGCGTACCCTCCCCGTTACCCAACGTGGCGATATCCTCGCCATCCGCTCTGCCGGCGCTTACGGTGCCTCGATGGCTTCCGGCTATAACATGCGCCCCGATGCCCCGGCTGTTTATTCTGAAGAGTAATATCATCTATTCACCCCCCCCTTAAATCTGAGTATCATGCAAAGAAGAGAATCGTATGTTGACATCGCCAAGGCCTTCGCCATTATTGCCGTAGTCGTCGGACATATCGGTTCTTCTTTTGCATCTTCTCCCCTCATCCCCGATATCCATAAGTTTATCTATATCTGGCATGTCCCGGTGTTCTTTATGATCGGCGGTTTTTTCCTTAGCGATGATCGACTCTTGAACCCCCTCTCTTTCATCAAGGGTAAGATCAAGTCGCTCTACCTCCCGATGATAGCTATATATCTCGGGGTGTCGCTTTTCCATAATCTCTTCTTCGATTGGGGGTGGTATTCCACCATGGTCGATTATGGGGGCAAGTGTGTCGCCCCTTGGACTCTCGCTTCTTATCTCAAGCAATTCTTCCTTATCATCTGCTTGGCAGGCAGAGAACCCCTCCTCGGGGCTATGTGGTTCGTTATCGTCCTCTTTATCGCTCTCTGCGGACTGTCTGTCATCTCATTCCTCGCCAAGCGTTGGTCGTCCGTTCGTATCCCCTTCGAGATCTTACGCGCTACGATACTCTTCGCTCTTTTCTTCATCGCCTATTGTTTGTCGCGTTTGGAGATTCTCTCGGTGCCTCGTTTCAATAATTCTTTCACCGCGATGTGGCTAATATATCTCGGCATGTTGATCCGCCGTTGGAACATCTCGTTCGATCGGCATCTCCCGGCTCTTGTTTTTGCTGTCGCTGTCGTTCTGTTCACATATATCACGAGCGGTGTATCCCTTAATGAGAATAGATTTGACGGCGTTGTTATACTGACACTTACATCCTTCTGTGCCCTTTATGCCATCTGCTATCTCTCGCGTCGCCTTGTCGACACCAAGATCGGAAATATGCTGGCATATATCGGCAGAGATTCTTTCCATATTATGGCTTATCACCTTATTGCATTCAAGGTCTGCACGATGCTCCTTAATCTGATTGGCTATAATCCCCTCGCCACAGACTCTGCCGAAGCCCCCGGCATCCCCTTGCCTCTCGACATCCTGACCCCCGACGTTGGCTCCAATATATATCTCTGGCTGATATACCTCGCAGCCGGAACCCTATTTCCACTCCTGCCAATAGCCCTATACCGCCGCCTGAAAAAATAAAAATCTCCATCTCCCGATAGACTAGTTGCTTTTTTCGTTTTTTTTGATTACCTTTGAGCGTCGTTGTGTTAACATTCTTACTTTCAATTAGATTTCTACACCCCGATATCTTATAGTCGACGTGTCGGCGGCTTTCCTCCCGATGCACTTAATATCTATATCGTATGAAAACTTTCTTGAAATTGGCGGCTATCGCCCTCGTATCTCTGATCTCTCTCCCGATCCTCTCTTCTTGTGGCGGTGCTTCCGGAGGTTCCGGCCTCTTTGGCGGCCTCCCCGATAAGTTCGCCGATATGCAAAAGGAGCAAGATGCTCTCCGCGAAGAGGCTAAAAAAATCGAAAATGAACAGGATAAGGCTAAGTTAATCGAAAAGTCTGAAAAAATGAAGGAGGAATGGACCGTGAAAATCGAAAATGAGGCCAAAGCTCTCGATGGTAAGGAGATCTCTTTCGCCGATAGCGATATCAAAGTCTCCAAACCGGTCTCCCTGACCTACACCGATTTCTTCAGCAAACTCGACCTCACTCCGGCTTTTAAAGTAAATGGCGAGGCGGCTGCCGCTGTCGATATCACTCCCGAGTCTAAGTATGCTTTAGACAGATTCTCTGTATATGTCGTCGGTTATGACGATGCCGGTCAAGAAACTTTCCAGAGTAAGGTCGGATCCATCAAGGCTGAAGTCAATGGTGATAAGGCTGTCGTCAAAGCCGGTACTCCCGTCGAGTTTGATACCCTTCAATTCTCCGATAAGAAAGTCGAGGAGTATCAAAAGACCAAGTCTCTCAAACTTGAAGTTAGAGAATAATCCTCTCACTTCCATCCCATCTGCGTGCCGACTTCTCCCCATCTGCCGAGTGGTCGGCACGTTTTCCCTCAACCATTCTTTATACTCACCCCCTTCTTATGTCTCCTTCCCGACGCCGTTGGCTTTTCATCATCTTAGCCCCATTCGCTCTGTTTATCCTCTTTTTGACTGTCAGAGTCGCGGTCGTGATGATCCGTCGCCCTGAGTTTATCCCTCCCGACACTTCTCGTTGGCACACCGGTGATCTCTTCTTCAGCGTCGGCGATTCCTGGGAGAGTGTCGCTGTACGTGCTCTCTCCGGGTTGAGAACCTATGAGGTGGCGGATTCTACTCCCTCTCATTGCGGTGTTGTGATACGCCGTGGCGAGGAGGTCTTGCTCCTTCATGCATCTACTATTGCCGGTCATGTCGTACTCGAGTCGCCGCAACAATACCTCGTCAACAATGGCTCGTTCTGCTTATATGCATGCCCCCCTCCTGTACCCGTCGACTCTCTTCGTTTTACTCTCGCCGCCGATTCTCTCCTTAATGCAAATATCCCGTTTGATTTCAATTTCAATCATAATGATCCTTCTGCACTTTATTGCTCGGAGTTGGTGGTCCAAATCTTCGAATTAACCTCTATTTCTCCTTTTTCTTCTCTCCACCGCCTCGACTATATCTATCCGCGCGATATCTTCCTCCTTTCCCCTCAACCAAAATGATACTCTTTGATTCCTCTTTTTGTAGTTTCTATTGTTTTTTTTGTCTTTTTTCTATCTTTTTTATAATTATTTTAAAAACTTGTTGTATCTTTGAGGCGTGATAATTAACTTTTTTTAATCATTCGTCAATCTTTACTGCTATTTGGGACTTGGCAGTATCATTGGCGGTATTAATCAATTGTTCAGTTGAAAGTCCCTAACCTTAACACTATCTCGGTTTATGAAAAAACTTTTACTTATCGTTGTGACTCTGCTCACTACTTCTCTCTTCTCCTCGAAGGCTTCGGCTGAGCCTATCGTCGTGTCGACCGCTGACTTTATGGTCTCCGTCGACAATATCAAGTTCTACGACTTCGATTTCAAGATCACTCCCGCAAGTCATATCTACAAGTATATCATCGGCGTCCGCTCTCAGGAGATGCTCGATGAGTATGAAAATGGCGGCACCGACGATGAAATCTTCGGTTTCGAACTCGATTACTACACCATGATCGGTAGCTGGTATAGCAAAACTTGGCAAGAGGCTATCCTTATCTGCGCTATGGAAGGTGAACTCGAAGGAACTTGCACCGAATGGCTCGGTACTCTTGACTATGGAAAGCACTATCTCTTCTATGTATATGGCATCAATGAGGATGGCGAGTTCGCTACTCCTTTGACTCGTCTCGAGTTCGATACTCCTAAGTCAGATCCCGTCGATATGACTTTCGATGTTAATTTCGAATCTGTCACTGAGGATACTTTCTCCGCTACTATCACTCCCTCTCGCGATGATCAGCCCTATTTCGTCGATATCCAAAACATCAACTTTACTGAATGGTATATCGAAAATGATGAACTTAAGGTTATGATGGAGAAGCTTGTTGCTGCATCTTTACCTAAAGAGGAGTTCCCCGGTAAGTGGATCGATGGCGGCACTTACACCATACCCGAAAATGATTTCTATTTCTATAGAAAGGATCTTGCCTACAAACTCATCGTCTTCGGTTTCGACCAGAGCCCGACTACTGACCCCAACTTCTATCTAATCCAGATGAGTGAAGATTCAGGCGTGATGGAAGTCGTTGACTCCAAGACTTTGGCTCAATACCCCGTATTCAGCCTCGATGGCAGAAAGGTGAGCGATACTTCCGAACGTGCTGCCCTCTCTCGCCTCGACAAGGGTATCTATATCATCAACGGCAAGAAGGTCGTACTTCCCTAAGTCCCCAACTCCCGGCAATCTGCCTCCCGCAGATTGCCCCCTCCTGATAGAAGAGGATGCGTCAGCTTCGCCGACGCATCCTCTTCCCTTTTGTCTCTTAGAGCGCTCTTAGCGCTAATTATTTTATCGGCAGGATCTCAATCCAGTAGCCATCCGGGTCTTCGATGAAGTAGAGCCCCATGTCGTGGTTCTCGTAGCATACCACGCCCAGCTCTTTGTGATAGGCCCGCATCGCATCGTAATCCCCTGCCATACGTACGCAGAGATGAAACTCACATTCTCCCAAGTCGTAGGCTCGGGGATGATCGCGAAGCCACGTCAGCTCCAACGAAAATCCGGTCTCCCCATCCGTCAGATACACGATGATATACGACCCGTCGGACGCCTCCATACGCTTACGCTCTTTCAGATTCAGCGCTTTGCTGTAAAACTCTAAGCTTCGCTCCAAGTCTTTGACATTGAAGTTAAAATGATCAAATCTCGATTTGATTTCCATCTTGTTTTATCTTTATTTTTATTGTTGTTTCTCTATTCCGGCCGCAATCGCCGCCACCATCTCGCCCGCATCGCGACATCCCAGCATATACTTACTCCCGTCGCACAGAGTCACCAAGAAGGCATCTGACGACCGCCCATAGTAGGCAAAGTATTTGCCGATATCTCCCTCTCTAAACCATCCCCAGTAGCCCATAAAGCCACCACTGCCGCATAGCCGGATCGCGCCCATCGTTGGCGGCATCTGTCGCACTTCCTCGATATCTGCCAAGGCTATCTCTTTGACCTTCAAGGGACGTCTCACCAATAGTGATCCTCCCTTCAGCTCTACACACAGAGGCATCCATATCAGCGACGGTATCAGCATCAGTGCCAATAACCCCAAGGTAACAAAACTCAATACCCGTGTCTCCGCATCTACATAGAGCCACACAAACATCCCGGTCAAAAATACAATGATGATCGTCGTTAGCAAAAACGACCATGTGCTCATATCTACTCGCTTTTTCATTTACTTTATATTTTAATTGTCACGCAATGCGCTCGATTCTCTATCCTTATCCCCTACAAATTTACCAACTTTTATCTTTTCTGCCAAATCATCATTCATTATTATCCTTTTTTATCAAAAAAATCGCTCTAAGTTTGTTATCTGCACTCCCGACGAGACAAAAGGCAAAAAACAGGACGATCCGATACCTTTCTAACACCTCTCTGTTTCTACAAAATTAAGAGCGCGTTCCTCTCCGATGAGGGACGCGCTCTCTTTTATGCTTTGTTTTCTATCTGATTAGTTGAATGCTGGATAGCCGGGGTTCTGCTTGTAGAGCCCTTGTGAGAAGTTGTATTGTGCCACCGGGATAGGGAAGTATTCTTCGCCTGTCTCAAATGTAGCATTTGAGTAGTAGATGCGACTGTCTTTCTCTGCGTTGAAGTAGGCTGTCATCACATCCTTGGCGATGCCCCAGCGCACTAAGTCAAAGTAGCGCTCTCCCTCCAATGCCTTCTCAAGACGCATCTCTGTGCGCAAGGCCTTGCGTGCATAGTCCTGAGTCCATCCCGATGCAGGATACAAGCCGATCTTATAGTTGGCGGCATCCTTGCTCGGATCGTTGAAGTCTTTCACATACTGACTCTTCATGGCGCGCTCGCGTACTCGGTTGATCAACTCGCGTGCTGTGCCAAGGTCTTCACCGATCTCGATCAGAGCCTCTGCCTTGTAGAGAAGAAGGTCGGCATAGCGGATGATCTGCCAGTTGAGCTGTGAGGCTCCCCAAGGCCAGCCATCGATCATATCTTTCGATTCGGGTGATACCCAGAAACGCTTTGCACAGTTGTGGCCATATACGCCGCGGTCTCTCACCCATGATTGGCAGGGTGTGGCGGTGTAGGTCTTGTAGGTAATCGTTGGACGTCCCACCACGAAGTCAAGTCTCGGGTCTACGTTGGGCTCGGTGTTGCTAAGGGTCTGCTCCTCGTCGTTGACAAAGTTCACAACTCCATAGTCGGGCTTTGACTGATAGTCAAACACCGGTAGTCCATTCTCATCTGTCTGATAGGCATTGATAAGGTCTTGTGAGGGCAAGAAGAAGCCATCTCCATGATAGGGGCTGTTGCCGCCGGGTGAGTTCAACAGGTTGCTCCAGTTGATTCGGCCTCGGTTCTCCGAACCATCGTTGGCTGAATATTGGATTGCCCATACAGATTCAACACCATTCTCATATTCTACAAGGTCGAGTTGCTGGAAGTCGCTCAGTAGGTCATATCCTTGGACTTGGTCGATCAGTGACACCACTTCGCGAAGCAATGTCTTGTTGATATTGACCACGGCATGTGTCTGAGGATCCTGCTCGTATGCCTGATAGAGTCTTACCTTTGCGGCGTAGGCCAAGGCTATGTTCTTGTTGATACGTCCCACCTCTGCCTGACGATCAGGAAGGCTCTTGGAGGCTTCGATCAGCTCGTTGGCGATACGATCGAGGTGCTCTTCGCGTGTATATACATCGTTGCCCACATTCACATATTCCGATTCCGGAACATTCTCATCGAAGTAGGGCACTTGGTTGAAGAGTCTTACCAACTCGAAATAGAAGTGCGAACGCAATACTTTCATCTCAGCTATGCGCGAGGCTTTCACCGGCACATCTTTCTCATCTGCTTTATTCAGCACTCGTAAGGCTGCGTTGCAGCGTGAGATCTGGCTGTAGAGGTTGAACCATTTGCCATCGAGATTGCCATTGTTTGCCTGGATCTGGAAGGTCTCCATCGCATGGATATCCCACAAGTCGCCTTCGCCGCCGCCACCTTTATAGGCATTGTCGGCTCTTACTTCGCCAAAGCTCCAGTTCGAAGTCGGCCGTACCCAGGGGTCGCCCTGCTCGTTGGTAAAGCCACTCAGTCCGGCATAGGCCGAGTTCACAAGCAGATCGATCGCTTCCGTTGAGTTCATCACGCCGTCTGACAGACTCCCCTGTGGCTTGTTCTCCAAAAAGTCTTCGCCACACGATGCCATCATCATTGCGCATCCTATTGATAATATGATATGTTGTAGTTTCATCGCTTTGCTTTTTTGGTTGTTATGTTACTTTTAAAAACCGAATTGTATACCGAAGGTGTATTGACGTGGCATAGCGTAGGGATAACCCAACCCCTCAGGATCTGCTCCTGTATAACTTGTGATGGTAAATACGTTTTGTGCCTGGAAGTATACGCGTGCACTCGACAGTCTCAGTTTCTTCATCACGTTGGCAGGAAGTGTATAGCCCAAGGTCAAGGTCTTCAAGCGCAAGAAGGAGCCATCTTCGATGTGGAATTGGGATACTTCATGCTCGTTGTTCGAGTTGTCGGTCGTTGGTGCCGGTGTGTCGCAATTATAATAGCCGGTCTTCAGGAACTCTTCGTAGGCGTTGGCTGCCTCTACAAGTCGTGTGCCATGATTGCCGTTCCAGCATTGGAACAAGTCGGTGTAGTATTTCGAGTTGTTGAACGCATCTCTGATGATCGAGGTAAAGAATAAGTTCAGGTCAAAGCCTTTCCATTTTGCTCCAAAGTTGAAGCCAAGTTGTACCTTCGGAAGGTCGCAACCCAACCATGTGCGGTCGTTGTAGTTGATCTTGCCGTCGCCATTCTCGTCGACATATTTGATACGGCCTACGCCCGGCTTACCGAATTCTACCGAATATTTCGAACAATATTCATCCACTTCTGCCTGGCTGTGGAAGACGCCGTCAGTCTTGAAGCCCATCCATGATCCGAAGGGTTGTCCCACAAGTGAGTGCTCGGCATATCCACCTCCATAGTTGTAGTAGATGTCGTCGAGAAGGTCGGTGACTTTGTTCTTCTGTACTGAGATGTTCAAGCCTAATTCGTAGCTGAATCCCTTGCCGGCTTCGTCGCGCCAGTTGATCTGTCCCTCGAATCCTTGGTTGGTCATCTCTCCACCATTATACCAGCAGTAGCCACCCTCGCCGATTGTTGCGATATAGGGCTTCTCTACCAGCATGTCTTTGGTCTCTTTGTAGAAGTAGTCGAGCGATACCGAGAGACGATTTCTCAAGAATGATGCATCGATACCGACGTTGGTCTGATAGGTCTTCTCCCATTTCAGATCAGGATTGGTGGTGCGGATGCGATATGCACCGGGTGCTAAGGTTACGCCATCTCCATTCATATTGTATGATCCGCGGTTCAAACTCATCAAGTATTTGGCATAGAAGGCTTCGTTGTCGATCAAGTCATTACCGTTGATACCCCATGATGCTCGGAGCTTCAACTCGTCGAGCCAGCCTCGTGTGCTCTCCATGAATTTCTCGTTCGAAATACGCCAACCTGCTGATACCGAGGGGAACCAGTCGTAGTTGTGCTCTTTCGAAAGTCTCGATGAGGCATCGCGACGTATCGTAAATGATAACAAGTAGCGCTCGTCGAAGGTGTAGTTGATCTTGCCGAAGCCGGAGAACATGGAGTAGTTCGATGCGCCGGCTCCTACATTCTTGCCAGATGTTACATTCTCCAAGTAGAGGTAGTTGGGATCTTCGATGGTCAGATTCTCTCCATAGCCGTAGAAGCTTTCGTTGTGATAGCGCTTTGCCTCAACTCCGATCAAGGCCATCAGTGAGTGCTTGCCAAGGTCGATATTGTACTGTGCCGTGTTGGTCCATACCCAGTCTACATTCTTGCCTGTCGATTGGGTCAGCTTATTGACATTGTCACGTAGCCATTGTGGCTCGAAGGTCTTGTTGGTTTCGTTGTAGTAGTTGGCTCCAAAGTTGGTCTTCAAGATCAAGTTCTTCACCGGTTCTACCTGCAAGTAGGCATTTCCGAAGATTCGCCAGTATTCATGCTTGTTGCCTTTGTTGTTCTCGATCAGACGCATCATGTTGGGGGCATCGCCCAAGACGTCGTTGATCTGGTCGTTGTAGACGCCGCTGTCATCATATACCGATTTCGCAGGATGCTGCTTTACTGCATTCTCCTCTGCTCCATCCGGCATGTAGTGTGCTGTCCACCAGTTGACGGCGATGTTACCACCGGCGCGAAGTCTGTTGTTCAAGAAGCCATAGTCGCTGCTCAGACGAGAGTTGAAGCGCTTGAAGTCTGACCCTTTTACGATACCATCATGATCCAACCAGCTGAGTGATAACGATGATGAACCATTCTCCGAACCCTTGGAAAGGCCGATGCTGTAGGTCTGCATCAATGCCGTGCGGTGGATCTCATCCTCCCAGTTGGTGGTCTGTGGTGATACATCCACTCCATTCAAGTTCTTGTATGTCTGTAATTTGGCTGTCGGCCCATTGCCATAGACTGCTGAATTGGGGGTCTCGCCATTGTGTGCATATTTATATGCACACAAATATACATCGCCCCATTGATAGGCATCCAATAGATCAAGTCCGCTGGTATAAGTCTGCGCGGTTAGTGTCACGTCGAAGGTTACCTTGGCTTCTCCCTTCTTGGCGCGCTTGGTGGTGATGATGATCACACCATTGGCGGCCTGTGCTCCATAGATTGAGGCGGAGGCGGCATCCTTCAGAACCTGGATCGATTCCACATCGTTGCTGTTGATGATTGTACCCGGATTCTCACGTGTCATCACGCCGTCGATCACATAAAGTGGTCCATTGGCATCGCTACGGAAGGAGGAGGCGCCACGGATCGATGTGCCGGTGCTCAAACCTCCCGGTGTGCCATCGGTAGTGATGGTCATACCCGGTACTCGTCCCTGCAACGATTGTATCACGTTGCCCGTCGGTGTGTCTGCCACATCTTTCATCTTCACCACCGACACTGACCCGGTCAGATCCGATTTCTTCTCTGTCGAGTAGCCCACGATCACCACTTCGTCAAGCACCTCCGAGTCCTCACTTAGTCTAATGAGCATCTCCGGTTGTGCCTTGACTGTCGTTGTCTTGTAGCCTACATACGAGATTGTCAAACTTGTGCCCTCTTTTACTTTCAACGTGAAGTTGCCATCGATGTCGGTCGATGTCCCCGTCGAGTAGTTGGCACTTGATATTACACTCGCTCCGATCAGTGGCTCCGAGTCTGTGGCTGATACCACACATCCCTTCACCGTGATCTCTTGTGCATTTGCCGATAACACCGCTATTATTAGCATTATCGCACTGAGAATTAGTTTCTTCATGCAGTATTGGGGTTAGTTAGTATTAGAATTTATTTCGTTTTCATTAAGGTCAACTCCGGCTTTTGATCATTAAGGTTAACTCATCACTTTGAGCTATTGCCAATCAAAAGCACTGCAAAAATAAAAAACTAACCCAAACCGCCACTACAACTATTGTTGCATTATTTAACACTTAGTAACAAATGCAACAAAATTACAAGCAAATGCAACAAAATTAACACCCGCCCCATCCGCAGCGACCCGCCGCGCGCGTATCCGTCTCCGCAAAGCCGCTTGCGGCGACCCGCCCGGTTATCCGCCGCCGACAGCCGGTTATAGCGATGTTGTCAGGATCCCGGCTTCACATTGCAGTATCACCATCGGATGTTCCACCTCTACGGCTATGTCAAGTAGCTTGGCTACAAGATCTGACGGAAAGCGGCTTACCACCGGTATGCCGTTTACCATCTCTTGCGGTGTTAATATCAGATAGTCATAGTCGTCGTTTGAGCCCATCTCGGCGGTGCCTCCCGCTTTCGTTTCTATCGGGAGGGTATAGGTGCTATAGGGAAAGATCAATATCCCGTTCCGAAGCTTACCGATGTGAGCTGTAGCCGTCTGTTCCTCCGCATTATAAGTCAGATAGACAATCATATTGTAAAACTCTACCATCGTCGGCTCTGATGCTACTATTTCTGAGGTGATGTCGATCTTCGGATAGAACGACACATACTTGGACTCTACCCAGCCGTTCTCACCCTTGGGCCCGGCTTGATACAACTCTACCCATCCCGGTGTCTTCTTTACCACCGGACACCCTCCCTGAGGCGATACATACGTGGCGGCATTATTACGAGTCGTGCCCCAGTATCCTACATCTTTAGATGTGAGCCCATTGACTGCTTCCGACTTCTTATATACAAAATAGGTAGATGTCGCAGCTCCCCACTTGTAGACCTTGGCTGTCTTGGCGTTATTGTTAACGATCACTCCTACTTCACTCCAATTGGGAGCTGTAACTTCAAATTGTGAAGGCACCTGCCCATAAAGAGGGCTGCCAAGCAATATAAACACTAAGGCAAATAAAGAATAGACAATCTTATTCATAGTCTCTCGCTGTTTTTGTGATTAATATTATTGATGTATGCAGTGCATTAGTGCTAGAGTATTGAGATAGCATCTTTAGATATTGTGTTGAGAAATCGTTGAGATAAATGAGAGTGGCGTCTGATCAAATCAACTGAAGTGTGGAGTATATTTTCAAGATAATCCTTGAGAGCCGACATAAGGGATATCTTGGGTGGCATATCGACTAATAAATCGACATCACTATCCGGCCCATTATCGCCACGTGCTACTGATCCAAATATACATAATCCTGTCACTCCATATTCCTTCTGAATATGAGGAAGATTTTCTCGGATTTTTGAGATGCAGTCACCTCTTGAACACATAGACATAACCTTTACCTATAGCATAAAAGGGGATGTCGATAGTCGGCATCCCTTCTCTGAGGTAATTTTGGCGGAGTGACCGAGATTCGAACTCGGGATACGCTTTTGGCGTATACACGCTTTCCAGACTTTAGTAAATTTCAAGCCAAGTGCCTGATTAATAATTTGTTATTGTTTTAGTACTTAAAATTTTTCAAGTTTTTTTCAATCTTTTATTTTATCTCCAAAATGTGCTCGAAATCAATGCCTTGACGAGCACAAAGCACCTGAAAGGCGGTGAGCTGGCGATTTAGACGCATCACTTCTTCTTGAAGCTCATCACATCTTTTGTCCTTCTTTATTAACTGCTCTTTGAGTTCGGCGAGGTCACGCTCGAACACAGCCATTTTGGTCAACAATATTCCATCGGTGGGAGCAGGAGTAGCTACATTCTTATAGTTGCTATATCCGTTATTGTCACCAACATTTCCTTCATTATGAATGCTCACACACTCGCTCGCATCATAATAAAACTCCTCTATGTTGGTAATTCCCATTTTTTCGACCAATCTGTTGATATAGACCTGCGACACTTGTGTTTTTCCGC
>JBJEDL010000058.1:0-22648 GCA_051872035.1 Lepagella sp. | reverse complement strand
CTATGGATAAGAAGTTGAGGAAGTGCCCCCTTGGCATGCAGGATTTTCAGGAGATTATTAAAGAAGATTTCCTTCGCACTCTTATCTATTCTAGACATATATCAGCTCATGATCGAATTATATATCTAATCAACGATGATGAAGTATATGTGTTGGTAATCGAAGTGGAAGGCCGTTATAACGATAAATAGTATAACTAACAAATTGTGTTGGGTTGGGGCGAAAATTTGGTTAAGTCGAGCTAAATCACTATCTTTGTGGTCACAATGGAGTCGTGCTCCTGTTTTACTCTTATTTTTAATGTATATAGCCCCCTCACTTAATTGAAACACATAGTGTCATGAATAAGAAACTTAAACCGATTTTTATAGCCGGCGGTGTGGCATTATTGGCTCTCATTGCCTTGGTCGTAGTGCTGATCATCCGCAATAACAGCAACACCATAGCTATCAACGAGGCGCAAGCCCGCGCTGACAGCCTTGCCCTCGCCAATGACCAGCTCCTCCTTACCAATGAGTTCAATCAGCTCAACAATGACTTCTCTCAATATGAGGGTCAGCAGATCTACCTGAAAAATGACTCGTTGGTGCAGCAATACAACCAGGCTCGTATGAAGGTGGAGGGCTTGATCCGCGAACTCAACGAGGAGAAGAGCAAACATGCCAAAGACCTCTCCGCAAGCCGCGCCAAGATCAAACAACTCGAGGGTGAAATCGCCACTCTCAAGGGAATCGTGCGTCACTATCTCGAAGAGATCAAACGCCTCGGTGAAGAGAATGAAGGTCTTAAGCAAGAGATCGAAAAGGTAAACCAAAAGAATGAAGAGCTTTCCACTCAGGTGACTCAAGCCACCACTACCAATAAGCAACTCACCGAGACAGTCCAACTCGCCAAGAAGCTCAATATCTCCGGCCTCAGTTTCAAAGCCTACAACAAGAAGGGCAAAGTGGAGAAAAACATCACCAAGGCACGCCAGCTTGGCGTCAATTTCACCGTGAGTCCCAACAACACCGCTTCAGCCGGCAAGAAAGACTTCTATATGCGAGTGATTTCGCCCGAAGGTGCACTCTTGGGTGGCGGCGGCAGCTTCAAGATCGATGGCCAGAGTGTGCAGTCGACAGCCCACCGTACTGTGGAATATGCCAACGAAGAACTCCCCGTATCGATCTATTGGGATGTCAACACCACACTGACACCGGGCGACTACACCGTGGAAATCTTCTGCGACGGCTATAGACTCGCATCGCGCCACTTTACGATGAAAAAATAAAAAAAGCGAAGAATTTTTTTGCACGATAGTAAAAAAATTATTAACTTTGCACTCGAAACGAGGATAAAGGAGAGACGATGAGCCTGTCTCGCTGACCTAAGATCCTGTTTCTTAAAGGATTGTCTTATGGTGTAATGGTAGCACTGCAGTTTTTGGTTCTGCCTGTCTAGGTTCGAATCCTGGTAAGACAACGAAATAAGAGGATGTATCTTTCGAGATGCATCCTTTTATTTTTTTTCTTCCTTATCCAACTCGATGGAGAAGTAACACCCCCTGAATCTCACTCATAAAGAAAGAGCGTGATCCTCGTTTTGATAAGAGGAACACGCTCTTGATGATTCAGTGACAATTATCGAGTAGCGATAACTTCGATCTCTACGAGGGCGCCCATGGGGAGTGCCTTCACAGCGAAAGCGGAGCGTGCGGGATAAGGCTGTGAGAAAGTCTCACCATACACCTCATTCATCTCGCCGAAGAGGCTCATGTCGGCGAGGAGCACTGTGGTCTTCACTACATTGTTGATGTCGAGGCCCTCGGCTGCGAGGATAGCCTTGACATTAGCGAGGCTCTGACGAGTCTGCTCTTTCACACCCTCGGGCATCTTGCCGGTGGCAGGATCGATGGGAAGCTGACCTGAGCAATAGATCAGCGATTCTGTCTTAATGGCCTGTGAATAGGGGCCGATGGCTGCCGGTGCAGCGTTGGTTGCAATTGCTTCTTTCATGATAAAATAGAATTTAAATATCAAAATTTTGTTGTTTCTATCAATATTCATCAACTCAAGAGAACCCTCAAATCAAGCATTATGAATCAAGCATTATGAATTGGAAGACTCTCTGACATAATGGGGCATCTCTTCGGGCACTACCATAGAGATCTCCACGAGTCCACCTACCGTGCCGTCTGAGAGGCGCCAGGGTGTCTGATGGATTATCTTCTTCACCCCATTCTTGGAGATGGAATAGGTGTTCGACGCACCATCGCTGAGAAGTCGGCGGATTATCTCGCAAGCTCGCTCGGGATGATACTCGAAGAGTGAATGACCGATGATATCGCCATACTTGGCGAATGTGGTGCGAGAGCGTTCATTCATATAGAGGATGATTCCCTCGCTATCGCAGACTGTTACAGCACAATCAAGACCCTCTGCCCACTGTGGCAATACATTGTTAGGATCAATATCGTAACCCATCATAACTTTTAGGAATTAGATTAGAATTTTTTGATTACAATTCAAGGCATAGTTAATGTCGAAGTGATCGGCGTGCGCCGGAATACTATATAGGCGAGCAGTGCCGCCATGAATAGAGCCACATCGAAACTATAATATACGCCGACACTCTCCATGCCGAAGGTGCAGGCGAGGAGTAGCAGGATTGGTACGCCGACCACTACATAACTGACTATCGAGATGCCGAGCAGGGGCTGCACGCGCGAGGTGCCGCGGATGGCATTGATATAGGTGAGTTGTGTGGCATCGAGGAACTGATAGAGCACCAGCGGCAGGATAAAGAGCATACCCGCTTCGATCACATCCGGGTCGCTATTGAACGACGAGATGAGATAATGAGCGAAGATATACATCACCAACGAGGCAATAGTAGCCAGCAGATAGTTGATATGCAGTCCGGCTCGCGTGGAGAGTCGTGCCGAGGCTTCATCTTCGATACCGGCGAAGTTTGCCACTCGTATAGAGACGGCATTACCGAAACTCATATAGGTCATAAACCCAAGTTGTCCGATGGTGTTAACGATCTGATAAGCGGCGAGTTGCACCTTGCCAAACCATCCGCACACCACAGCGCCGAACGACCAGAGAGAGCACTCTATGCCGGTCTGTATCATAATCGGATAGGATGTCGCCCAGACACGTCGGCGCAATCCCGGCAGTGGAACTTGGTCGAAGAATCCGCGGCGGCATGCGGCATATCTGCGCGAGCTGAGGAGCGCCACGGCTATGCCGATCACTCCGACGAGTCGCGAGATCAGCGTGGCGATGCCGGCGCCGGTGAGACCCATGCGCGGACATCCCCAGTTGCCGAAGATCAGAAGCCAGTTGCCGAAGATGTTGAGTAGGATAGAGGCGAGTATGAACCACATCGGCGTGCGAGTGTCGGTGACGCCATTACACATCTGCGAGAGACTGTTGAAGAGCGACATCGGTATAATCGTGGCGAGCAAGGTCAAATAGTAGGGACGAGCGATGGGGAGTATGTCGGGTGATTGACCCATGCGGTCGAGCAGAAAATAGATGCCTGCCATAATCAGGGTGAAACTGCCGGACACCAACAAGTTGACATGGATGCCGGCGCGGGTCACTCGTCCGCAGAGGTCATGCTCACCGCGTGAGTAGGATGCCCCGACCAGTGGCGTCAATCCCGATGCCAATCCCGATAGCATCACCAAGGGAATCAGAAAGACGCTATTCACGAATGCAGACGCCGCCAACTGATCGACACCGTAGGCGCCTACCATCATCGTGTCGGCAAAACTCATGATAATCACACCGAATTGTGTGAGCAATACGGGGAAGCCCAGTCGCAATAACTCGGCATATTCATGAGTATATCCTTTGACAAAAGCGCAAATTTGTCTTATGGCTTTCATGGAATAATCTGCGGATTCAGAAAAATTTTTATTATCTTTGCGAAAATACAAAAATATTCCCTCATCATCAAATGATAAGTGTTAAAAATATACATATCCGGTGTAATATCCCGGATGAGAGAAATAATTAACCCCTGTTGATACTGAAAATAGCGGATTTTAAGGTAAAAAAGTAATGTGTTAAGGTGAACAAAAGAAACATCAACTACAAAACGAGAAATGATATGAAGAAGAGCAACAAGAGTCTTACATTCTCCTCGAAGATAGGATTGATAGCCGCCACGGTCGGTTCGGCGGTGGGTCTTGGCAATATCTGGCGATTTCCGGCAGTGGCGCAAGCCAATGGCGGTGGTGCCTTCCTGATCATCTACATCGGTTGCGTAGTCTTATTGGGGATTCCGGTGATGCTGGCAGAGTTTTCGATAGGGCGTGCCGGCAAGAGCGATGCCATCGGCAGTTTGAAGAGTCTCGGTGCCGGCAAGGGATGGCTCGGCTTCGGCGGCCTCTCCATCCTGGCGGCCTACCTGATCTTGAGTTTCTATATGGTGGTGGTAGGCTGGACAGTCGAATATCTGTGGGAGTCGATCACGGGCGAACTCTATGCCAATGTCGGACCTGATATGAAATCCACTTTTGCCGGCCACATGAAGGAATATATCTCCGACACATGGGCTCCGATGGTGGCGACGCTGATCATGATAGTCATAAACATCGGTGTGCTGCTCGGCGGTGTGCAGAAGGGCATCGAGCGGCTCTCCAACTGGCTGATGCCGCTGCTCTTCGTCTTGCTTGTAGTCTTCTGTGTCAGAGCGTTAAGTTTCGAGAAGGCTCTCGAAGGGTATAGCTTCTTCTTGCGACCAGACTGGAGTGTGGTGACCTCCGAGACCTTCATCAACGCCTTGGGGCAGGCATTCTTCTCCTTGTCGCTCGGCATGGGTGTCTTGGTGACCTACTCATCATATTTCCCCAAGGATACCAACCTGACCAAGACGGCGGTGACTGTGTCGCTGCTCGACCTGCTTGTGGCTGTGATGATGGGACTTATCATCTTCCCGGCTGTGATGTCGTTTGGCATGAATGGCGAGGGTATCGAGGGGGCAACCTTGGTGTTTGTCACCCTCCCTGAGGTGTTTATGCAGATGCAGGGCACTCAGATATGGTCGATACTCTTCTTCCTGTTATTGTCGGTGGCTGCCTTGACCTCAACCATCTCTGTGGCAGAGGTGGCTGTGGCTTGCATCCGCGACCGCTTTAACGTGAGTCGTGTCAAAGCGGTGCTGATCGTCATGTTGCCACTCTTCATCATCAGCCCGGTATGCTCGCTCTCGCAGGGTGTGCTTTCTGATGTGACCATCTTCGGATCGTCGATCTTCGACTTCCTCGACACACTTGCCACCAACATACTTCTGCCGGTGGTGTCGATCGGTCTATGCATCTGGCTTGGATGGTTAGCTCCTAAGGGGTTGCTCTCTGATCAGTTGAGCAACGCCGGAAGCCTGAAGACACGCCTCGCCAAGCCGATAAGATTCATAATCCGCTGGATAGCCCCACTGCTCATCTTGACAGTCTTCATCTGCGGCTTCCTATAAGAAATAATCCTTCTTGGGGCGATTCCCAAGAAGGATTGATTTTTCCTATAACTCGTAGGCGGTCAGCTCGGCGTAGCTCTTGCGGAGATCGCGCTCTGCCGACATTGCCTTGTCGACGAATTGGTAATACAACGAGGCTTGCCTCAGATAGTCCAACACCGAGATTTCGCCGACATCAAGAGCTCGCTTCAGATATAGAGAGCTATTGGCATCGGTCAGCGCCTTGCGATAGGTGCGGGCACTCTCATTGAGTCCGACCACACGCTGATAGAGGATGTTCAACTGTCCATAAAATTGGATCTTGGCATCCTCTTGGCGAGCCTCGGCAGCCGCTACAGCCGCCTTCGCTTGCTTCACCCGATTGCGAGTGTTCCAAAGGGGTATCGATAGCCCTAAAGAGATGCCCTGATAGTGCTCTCCCTGCGTCTTCTCAAGCATATACCCCACGCTGAGCGAGGGGAGATTGAGCGAGCGACTCAGCGATACTTGTTGCTTGTTCATCTCTATCTCGCTCCTGACGTATGCCAAGACCGGATTCTTCCGCTCGCTCTCGGCATACCAGCTGTCGAAGTCAATTGGCAATACTATCTCCTCATAATCAGCACAATCGAACGTTATCGCTTTGCCCCCATTCATCTGCTGGAGAGTTGCCAATGTGGCTTTACGCTCAGTCTCGATCTCCTGAATTTCGGCAGCTATCGCTATCTGTTCCAACTGCACGCCATTGTAATCGACGATTGTGCCGGAGCCGGCATCGAGTTTCCGCTTCTCTGCCATCGCGATGCTGTCGATGGTCTGTTGTCGCACACCCAACTCTTGCCGCATCCGGTTGTAATAGATCATATCGATAAGAAGCAACTTCGCCTCGGAGAGGGTGTTGATGCGTTGCGATTCATACTCCCATCTCAACATATCATTCTTGCGGTCGGCCACCTTCCCCTTCATGCCGGCTATCGTGGGGAGATCGAGTGTCTGACTTACGCTGACATCGATACGATTGCCGATAGGGGAGGGGTGTCCCCAGAGATAGTCGAATCCCACTTCCGGATCCGACAGATAGATGTCGGTGCGGTTGGCAAGTTGATCTGCCTCCATCCAGGCGCGCAATGCCGCAAGTGACGTATTGTTCGTCTCAATCGAACGCAACACCTCCTGCATTCTCTCTTGCCCCGACAGCGAATATGCCGCCATGAGCGCTATTATCGTAAAGTATATTCTTCTTGTCATAATTCGTTGTCGTTTATCTCGTTGTCGTTTATCTCTGGCTGAATCTCACTTCGGCGGCTGATGATCAGATAGATCACCGGAATTACAAACCCATTGAGCAGAGTCGAAGTGAAGAGACCACCCAAGATCACCTTCGCCATCGGGCTCTGTATCTCATTGCCGGGCAGATCGCCACCGATCACCATCGGTATCAGCGCCAAGGCAGAAGTCAGGGCTGTCATCAAGATCGGGTTGAGTCGGTCGGCTGATCCTCTCTTTACACTCTCCATCACGCTATACCCTTCGTTTCGCAGGTCGTTATAACGCGATATCAGAAGCATACCATTGCGGGTGGCTATGCCGAAGAGTGAGATGAAACCGATGATCGCCGGGATGCTCACCACTCCGTTGGTGAGTCTGATTGCCAACACGCCGCCGATCAGCGCCAAGGGGAGATTGATCAGCACTACTGCCGACTGCACGCCGCTGCGGAACTGATTGTAGAGCAGCAAGAAGATCACCATGATCGCAAAGATCGAAGCGATCATCAGCGTGCGCGATGCACTCTGCTCGCTCTCGAACTGGCCACCATACTCGATGTGATAACCCTCGGGGAGTTTCACCTTATCATCCACACGCTCTTGGATATCGTTGACCACGCCACGCAAGTCGCGTCCCGCCACATTTGCCGAGATCACTATCTTGCGCGACACATTCTCGCGATTGATCGTGTTGGGACCCATCGCCGATCGGACATCAGCGATATTGCCGAAGGGCACTTTGACACCCCCGGCATCCACACTCATCTCGCGGATACGATCGGCAGTGGTGCGGCTCTCTTCGCCGGCTTTCAACACCAAGTCAAATGCTTGGTCTCCCTCATATACTTGCGACACAGCCTCGCCTGCCAGCAGAACGCTCACCATCTCGGCAAATTCCGGCATCGTGATGCCATACTTGCCCAGCATATCTCGTTTCGGCTCTATCTTGAGCTGCGGACGCTCCACTTGCTGCTCTACATTGAGGTCGGCGATGCCATCCACATCCTCGATAGCCTCTTTGATCTGATTGCCAAGGGTATACAAACGGTTCAGGTCGCTGCCGAAGAGCTTGATGGCGATGCCGGCACGTGTGCCCGATAGCATCGCGTCGATGCGGTGGGTGATCGGTGCTCCGACTTCAATGTTGACGCCCGGGATCTCTTTGAGCTTATGACGGACCTCTTCGATCACCTCCTCCTTCGAACGCCCATCCAACTCAAAGGGGGCTTCGATCTCTGAGGTGTTGACTCCCAAGGCATGCTCGTCGAGCTCGGCGCGTCCCGTCTTACGGCCCACTACCTTAATCTCCGGAATGCTCAGCAACGCCTCTTCGGCGCGCTGCCCGATACGGTTCGATTCCTCCAACGAGATGCCCGGAAGTGTGCTCACGTTCACGGTAAACGACCCCTCGTTGAAGGGCGGTAAGAAGCTTCTACCCAATGTAAAGAAGAGCACTAATGCCACCACCAATGCGCCGCCGGTGGACCAAAGAACTATGCGCCGATGGCTTAATGCCCGGTCTAAGACACGAAGATACACATCCTTCAGCCTGCGAGACACAAGCGGCTCCCGCTCCGGACGATCTTCAGCCCCCTTCTTTTCCTTGCCAAGAAGATAGCTGCAGAGCACCGGAGTCACTGTCAATGCCACCACTGTCGAGGAGCAGAGTGCCACGATGAAGGCTATACCTAATGGCACCAACATTCTCCCCTCCATACCGGTCAGGAAGAAGAGGGGCATGAAACTCGCTATGATGATCAGCGTTGAGTTCAGGATAGGCATACGTACTTCGCGCGAAGCATCGAAGATCACATCACGGACCTTGCGTCGCTCTCCCTCGGGGAGTTGCCGATTCTCGCGAAGCCGCTTGAAGACATTCTCCACGTCGACTATCGCATCATCCACCAGCGATCCGATGGCGATGCACATACCGCCGAGACTCATCGTGTTGATGGTTAGCCCCATCAGCTTGAGTGCCAAGATGCTCGACACCAACGAGAGGGGTATAGCCACCAAGGAAATCACAGTGGTGCGAGTATTCATCAAGAAGAGGAAGAGCACGATTACCACGAATATTCCACCCTCACAGAGCGATTTCTTGACATTATTGATCGAATTTTCGATGAATCGAGATTGGCGGTAGACGTCTGTATTTAGTTTGACATCGGCGGGTAACGTCTTGCTCACATCTGCCAAGGCTCGGTCCAACTCCTTGGTCAGGTCAATCGTGCCGGTGTTGGGCTGCTTGGTGACGGTCATAATCACTGAGGGCTTGCCATTGTAGGAAGCCTCTCCCATCTTCGGGAAGCTGTTTCCCACCTTCACTTCAGCCACACTGCCGAGGTAGATCGGTGTGTCTCCCACCTTCTTGATCAGTACCTTGGACAGAGACTCAATGCAATCGGTAGAGATCACTCCTCTCACGATATATTCATTGCCATATTCATAGATGATTCCTCCCGACACGTTGCGGTTCATCTCTTGGACCGACTGATACACCTCATTCAGTCCGACGCCATAATGCTTCATCTTGTCGGGGTCGAGCAGGATCTGATATTCCTTGATTTCGCCACCCAACACGGCAACTTGTGCCACACCACCAGTGGCGAGCAACCGGGGACGTATCCTCCAGTCGGCGAGGGTGCGCAACTCTTGCATCGACGTGCTGTCGGCAGTGAGCGATACGAACATCAATTCACCCAATATCGAAGACTGTGGACCGAGGGTCGGCGTGCCGATATTCTTGGGAAGACGATCTTGGATCGTCGCTATCTTCTCCGAGACTATCTGGCGCGCTCGATAGATATCCGTGCCCCAGTTGAATTCTACCCACACCACAGAGAAACCGGTGGTGGATGATGAACGTACTCGTCTCACATCCGTCGCACCATTTACTGCCGTCTCCAAGGGGAAGGTTACCAGTCGCTCCACCTCCTCGGGAGCCATGCCATTGGCCTCGGTCATCACCACTACAGTCGGAGCATTCAGGTCGGGGAAGACATCCACCTCCATATTATAGGCGGTGTAGACACCTCCGATCATCAGCAAGATGGAGCATATCAGCACCAAAAGCCGATTGTCTAACGAGAATTTTATTATCTTGTTTAGCATCCTTCTCGCGGTTTTTAGTGTTGATGATTATGTCCTTCGGGGATGGCGCCGGAGGCACCCGCCAATTTCACTTGGTAGGCACCCTGTGCCACTACCTGCTCGCCGGCTTTCAGCCCGCTTACTATCTCTACGCGCTCGCCATTGTCTTGGCCGAGCGTGACTTCTCGCTTCATAAATGCACCCTTCTCACCCTTCACCTGCACATAGACATGATAGAGCCCTTGATCCTCCACTATGGCACTCTTCGGCAGGGAGATCACACCCGGTCGAGGCTGTGTGAGTAGATAGACTTCGACATACGAGCCCGCCACAAATTCTCCGATATTGTCAAACTCGAAGGTCATCGGCAGATAGTAACTCTCTTCGCCGGTGGTCTTGCCGTAGGAGACGATCCTCCCGTTCAGCTCGGAGAGTTTATAGACCTTATCCTCGTAGGAGGGCCGGAAATTGGCGCTCCCTACATTTTTCAGATATTTATAATCCTTCTCGGGCACTTCAGCGCGGAGTTGGAGACGACGGTTTTGCGACACGATGGCGATCGGATCGCCCACCGATACGTATGCACCTTGCGCCACAATCAGACTCTTGATATATCCACCCATCGGTGTGCTTACTGCTACTCCTCCGGCTGTGAGGTGACCTGTCTGTGCCTCATATATCATCTTGGCGGTCTCATATTGCATCTTGATCTGTTCGAACTCCTTGACCGAGATGATCTTATCTTTTACCAGTTCGTTGGCGCGGTCATATTCTCGTTTGGCTGCCTCATATTCGATTTTTGCTTTGATCGCCGGGTCGCCATCTTGAAGTTTCTTGGCGGAGATGGTGACAAGGGTCTGACCCGCACCGACGGCTGTCCCCTCGGTGATCGAGGAGTTGACGAAATTGACGATGCCCGAGGCTGTGGCGGCGATGGTCTGCTCATCGCCCGTGGGGGAGATAATCTTGCCTCCCACCTTGATAACATTGCGGAAGTCTCCGGGAGTGACTGTCTCCACTACGACTCCACCCTCTTCCATCTGATGCTCGTCGAGCAGGATCTCATCGGCGTGATGATGCTCCCCCTCCTCTTCATGATGCTCTTCGTGGGAGTGGCCGCAACCGGTCGGCAATATTGTAGCCATTGCCGTTAATAGATAGATAGTTATGCGATTTGATTTCATGGTTGATGATTGATGTTTTCCTATTATGATTCTATTCACTATGTTCCGAATGGATCCCTGTCTATGCACAAATGTATCCCTGTCTATGCACAAGGATATGCACATCGTTAGCGAACATACAGCCCGCCTGCGATTGCTTCGGAATCATCTGTCGATCGTTGCGACCGAACTCTATAGTGCTATGGGTGGTGCCCGCAGGGAGATGACCCTTACTCCTCTGCATGGCTTGTAGAAGATCCGATATGGATCGATGTGCGTCTCTTCCCGATTGGGAATTTCGAGCCCTGCCCAATCGGTTATTATGGATATTAATGTCGGATAGTCAGCAATCCGGAGATGTGTGATGCTCGAATTGCTGAGGATGGAGAGTGTATTCTTAATGCAAAGAGGATGTTCGGTGTCTTCGCTGCTGCCATCATGATGAGAGGTGTGGCAGTCGTTACATACATGGTCTTTCTCGCATTGCTCCATAACCATGCACACCTCGTCATGATGGTGATGATGAGGCACGAAGGGAGCTATCAAGATCGACAGCACCAGGATCGGCATGATTATGTAGCGAAATCTATACATATTCTCGTTGTGAAGACGCTATATGCATTTTCTGCCGCAAATATAGGAATTTTTTTTGTTATATTTGTTGCGATTGGTTAACTTTGGGTCGTTTATTCGAATTGTGACAGTTTTTTTAAGTTATGTATAGACATTTTTCACTGATTTTAGCAATCCTATTTTCCTCGTTAGTTGCGATGTCAGCGACTGATTATGACTTTGAATCGTCGATGATCAAGATCGATGGCAAGCCTCGCAAGGATCGCAGTGTTGTGACATTTCGATGTGACGACATGGGGGGATGGTGGTTTTCTCTTCATAGCGGCGGGTTCGCCTATACCGGCGACCGTGACAATCCGATGCTCCCCCTCTCGATGATCTATGTCGACGGTATGGGTCGCGACCGCAAGGTGGTGGCAGAGACACGCGATGGCGCCTTCTTTCTCAGCCTTGAGTCGGATCGGGCATTTATCCGCGAGAAGTGCACTTACGAGTTGCCGGCTCAGTCGCTATCTGCCGATTTCTCCGAGCGCTTCTCGGAGTTGGCCGAAACATTGCAAGAGCTGGGACACACTTCAGCCACAGCGATATCTTCATTGCATAGCGATGCGCCGACGACACCCCCATCAGAGCAGGCGGTTAAGAATGCTTCGATTACCGAATCGTTTGAGTCGAAGGCTTTCTCCGGGGTAATCGAGAAGGATGTGGTGAGAGATGGCGAGAAGGGTATCTTGATTCGCACGCGATTCATGGTGGCAGGCCCTCGCAAGGATCCCTGTTTTCTGATTGCCAATTTCAGAGATGCCTATTATCAGGAGATAAGATGTCGCATCGAGCCATACAGCAGCCCGAAGGGCAATCTGTGGACCTACGATGCCATCAGCCTCCCCTACGCCAACAATGCTTTCGATAATTGTGAACTCTTCCTCCCCTATCGGGTGATGCCACGCGGCGTGTGCACACTGCGTCTCTTCCTCACGGTGCAGAGCCCGCAAGGCGATGAGATCCAGAGCGGCTATATCACTTTCTCGATCAATGGGGAGCGTTAGTGAGTGATCAGAGGGGAGCGTTAGTGCGCATATATTCCAACACGATCGGGATCACCTCCGAGTCGTAGTCGGCACTCGCTCCGCCCATGCCGCCGAACCCTCCAAGGTTGTCGGCATTAAAGCCATGGTTGGCACCCTGGATTATGTCGAGTGTGGCGTCGGGATAGACCTCTACGGCTTGCTCCGAATAGGATACGCTGACTATGAAGTCGTTCGACCCATGGATTATCTTGACCGGACGGCTGAATGTGCCGATATTGGCATAGACGTCGAAGTCGCGCATTTCGTCGCAGAAGGCTTCGCTATATCCGCTGCCAAACATATCACCAAAGCCGCCGAAACCACCTCCGAAGCCCCCGAATTGATCCATCATGGCAATAAGATCCGGAATGTTGAAGGCGGGGTAGAAGAGGATCAATCCCTTCAGATCGAGACTCCGGTCTTCGGCTGTGAGTGCCGCCACGAGTCCCCCTTGGCTTGAACCTAATACATAGATCTGATTCGCGTCGACACCCTCAAGTTGACGGATGTCGGCGATTACTGCTTTGAGGTCGGCTTCTTCCGACGAGATGGTCATCTCTTCGACTGTGCCGTCGCTGCGGCTATCTTCGCTGCCCCCGCAGAAGTCGAAAGCGTAGGCACAATAGCCCGCCTCTGCCAGGGCATTCGCGTAGGCATTCATGGCATCTGCCGTGAGCGAGGCGCTGTGGGCACATACCACTGTCGGCAACGCATCGGTCACTCCCTCCGGCCGATACAACTTGCCATAAATCTGACTCTCTCCCTTATGGCAGTAATATTCGGTCACTTCTACCTGATTTGTGTCATCTTCGTCAGTGGCGGGGAGGATCTCGATATGATCCACCTCCGAAGCACGATATTTGATCGGCTCTCCACTCTTGGGGTATATCACTACTGTCTGGCTTTGAGCCCCTAATATGCTTGTCATGGCTATCGCCATTGCTATCGCTCTAACTCTCATCTTACTATAAATTTAAATGTGAAATTCTTTGAACTGAATATATAGATACCCGAGCCGGCAAGGGTGGCTGTGTAGGAGCCGGTGCTGTCGCAAACGCCTCGGGATATTATCTTCCCTGCCAAGTCGCTGATGCATATCTCCGACCCGGAGGCGAGTCCTTCGACCCTTATTTCTTGACTTGAGATATAATATCTCCCCCTGATTTGAGCCGAGGTCTGTGAGACGCCTGCCGGATCATAAAAGGAGATATTCACCACCTCCGTAGAGGCTATCTCCACACTCTTATCGGAATTCTCTATCCGTATTGCACCCTCGATCGGGGTAATCTTCACGCCTTCTCCCTCGAGGCTGAAGATTTGATCTTCTTCTCCCGGCGTGGTGACGATGATGCTCTGATAGCCTGCTGCATTCATGCCGGATATCCCTGCCGTCACCATCAATATGAAAGAAAGAAGTCGATGCTTAAGATCTTGTGTATTCATATTTGACAGATATGCTTTTTTACCTATGCAAATTTAGAATTTTTTTGTCGTCTACACAATCTTTATCCACATTTTTTATCACCTAAATATCATAGAGCCTTTTTATTGTAAATGTAAGAAACGGGAATAAAAATTATAAGGATGGCACTCTTAACATTTTTTGAGAATTGTATATTTAAACTATATTTTTTTGACTATGTCTTTATGGTGTATTTATCTATATATTTTACCCATGCGTAGATTCTTCATTTTTTCGCTTATCTTTTCTTTGGTATTGGGGTGCGCCATAGCAGCCGTGGTCAAAGGAAATATAGTCGATGAGGATGGTCTGGAGCTTCCCGGCACGACTGTCCGCCTCGTCACACTCCCCGATTCCACTCGCGTAGGATATATCCTGTCGGGAGATTCGGGAGAGTTCTCATTCACTAAACTTAAGCCATCTCGCTATGCCTTGCTTCTGTCGATGACCGGCATGGATCCGGTCACCGAGCCGGTAGAAGTCAAGAGCGACACCGACACTATCGATGTCGGCACTCTCCGTATGTCCACAAGTTCGGTGTTGCTTCAGGAGGCGGTGGTGACCGGCATCCGCGCTGCCGTGGTCGCCAAACAAGATACTCTGGAGTTCAATGCCGGGTCGTTCCATACCAACCCTAATGCCTCGGTCGAAGATCTTCTCAAGAAGCTCCCCGGCGTGGAGGTCGGTTCGGATGGCTCGATTACTTCCGGTGGCAAGACTGTCACCAAGATCCTGGTGGATGGCAAGGAGTTTTTCGCCGACGATCCGAAGTTGGCTACCAAGAATCTCCCCTCGAATATGGTCGAGAAGGTGCAGGTGGTAGATCGTAAGAGTGAGACTGCTCGCCTCACCGGCGTCGATGACGGCGAGGATGAGACCGTGATCAATCTTACTGTTAAGAAGGATATGAACAATGGCTGGTTCGGCACTCTCTCCGGAGGCTATGGCACTGACCATCGCTATCAAGGGAATTTCAATGTCAATTATTTCAACAATGGCAACCAGGTGACCATCCTCGGCGGTGGCAATAATATCAATGAGATGGGCTTTACCGACGTGGGGCGTGGCCGTTTTGCCGATTTCAATAGCAATAACGGTATCAACACCACTCAGCATTTCGGCATCAATTTCAATGTCGGCAATGAGGAGAAGTTGCGCGTCGGTGGTAATGTGCTCTATACTCATTCCGACCGCGATTCGCGCAGCCGTTTTGATACGCAATATCTATTCCCCGATTCGGTCAGCTATCTGAGGGGCGGTTCGAATACTCGCGACAAGGGACATAGCCTCCGCGCCATGTTCCGCCTGCAGTGGAACATCTCCGAGGCTGATGTGCTCGATTTCCGCCCGGAGTTTTCGTTCAATTGGCGCAATTCCGCTCTCAATGACTCGTCGCTCCTATATTCAAGCGAGTCGATCGCCGACAAGGTCAATAAGAATCTTGCCCTCCGCTCAAATCAGGGTACAGACTATACCCTCTCCGGCAGGTTGATCTATACCCACAAGGTGCTGTCGCATCCGGGACGTTCTTTCTCCGTGCAAGCTAATTATTCTTTCTCCAAGACTCTCCAGAAGTCCACCTCTTGGAATGAATTGGAGTATTACCTCCGCCAGGATGACAGTGAGGCATATTTCCGATATCTCGATTCGAAGCAGTGGACCAACTCGGTGGAGGGCCGTTTTACTTGGACCGAACCACTCGGCGATGCCTCGCGCGGAAATTATATGGAGGTGGCTTATAAGGCTTCGCTTAAGTTTAATAATGCTGATAAACTGACTTACGATCTGCCCACCGATCTGTATGATCCGAATCTCGCCACTTTGCCCGATTACAACTATGTGCCCGATGGGGGAGTGCTCTCTGCCGATCTCTCCAACCGTTTCCGCAATAAGTATACCACCCAGGAACTTCAAGTCGGGTATAAGCGTGTCACTTCCGCATACAATCTTAATGCCGGCATCGTCTTCTCTCCCTCCAGCTCGAGCAGCCACGATCTGATCAATAGCAATCGCGATATCAAAACTCGGTGGGTGTTCAATGTTGCTCCTTATCTCCGTTTCCGATATAAATTCGGTAAGCAGTCGAGCTTGATGGCGCATTATCGCGCTCGCACTTCTCAGCCCTCGCTGACCCAGTTGCAACCGGTGGCGGATGTATCCGACCCGATGAATATCACTGTCGGTAATCCCAACCTCAAACCGACATTCACCCAAAATCTCGGCATCCATTTCAATAATTATAATGCCGATACTCAGCAGTCGATCTTCGCCGTGGCGAATGCTTCGTTTGCCGTGAACAGTATCGTGCAGAGGACTATCACCGATTCGCAAACCGGCGTGCGTACCACCACCTACGCCAACTCCAATGGCAATTGGAATGTATTCGCCATGTTTATGCTCAATCAGCCGATACGAAATTCGAAGTGGAGAGTGATGGCTCGTTTCAATGGCAGATATTCCTCTTACGCCGGATATATCGATGGCGATTTCAACCGTAGCGGCGACCTGCAGCTCGCGCCGACTGCCGGAGTCACTTTCTCTTCCGATATCTTCCAGATGACGGTCAATCCCACTTATTCTTTCCAAATGTCGACCAACTCTCTGCCTCAGCAGCAGAACCGCTACACACATGCCTACGGCTTTGATGCCGATGCTTCGCTCTATCTCCCATTCGGACTCGAGCTGACTACTGATCTCTCCTTCTCGAAGTCGACCGGTTTCTCCGATGGCTTCAATTCTTCGGAGTGGCTATGGAATGCTCAGCTCTCTTATTCGGTGCTCAAGGATAAGTCGTTGACCTTCTCTGTCAGGGCAAGCGATCTGTTGGGACAACGCAAGAATATCAGCCGCAGTGTCAGCGCCAATATGATTACTGACCGTTCTTACAATGATCTGGGCCGCTATGTTATGTTTGGCGTCACCTGGAAGTTCAACACCCTGTCGAAGAAGGCGGCAGCCAACATTTCGACCGGGGGCATGCCCGGAGAAGGCCCGATGGGTCCGCCCTCGGGAGCCGGCGAAAGAGGAATCCAAGGCACACGAAGTGGCGGCGGACCAATGGGTCCCCCTCCCGGCCGCATGTAATCCCGCAACCGCACTGCTACCACCGAGCTGACCTTCGGCTACCGCCTCGTCGAGCATCAATGGCATCGCAGGTATAAAACACTTATTGATCTACGTTCTGATATTTGGAAAGAGCCCGAGTTCGAATAAAGACCAATACGAATTCTTTACTCACTGATAATCCAGTCGGTGAGGGGGTTCTTCCCGGGATTATTACGGTAAGAGCGCGTAAACCTCTAATTTTCTTGGCAAAATGTTTGTTATATTAAACAAATTAATGTAACTTTGCTTCCATTAATATACAATACATGAGCAAGAATACATTTGGCAAGATGATGCCGAGGGCTTTGAAACAATATCTTGAGCTTATGGGCGAACAGATCATGCTGGCTCGTAAGCGACGACATCTTTCGATGCAGGATATAGCTGACAGAGCCACCGTGACACGCCTGACAGTGTCAAAGGTGGAACATGGAGACCCTACGGTGTCCATGGGAATTTATGCACGCATACTCTTTGCGCTTAATTTGGGAAAAGATATCACCCTGATAGCTGCTAATGATCCCCTTGGCCGGCAACTTCAGGATGCAGAACTCCTCCGACGATGAAAATTGCAGCACCCACGTGGCAATGATAGTGTTTTCGGTTTCGTCAAAGATTCATTCCCCGACAGATGGGGACGTTTGTTGCTCGACCGAAGAGAACGCTTGATGGCGCAGTCGGAAGGAAGGCCAAAGCGAATACTCACCAATTATGACTATCTTATTGGCATCGAGGATTTCACACGCATGGGTGGCATACGTTATAAAAGTGAAGAGAATGATGACTATATCAATGCATGCGCAAAATACCACGTTCCCCCGATTGAAAGCCTGAGAGCATTGTGCGACGCTTGTCATGAGATAGAGATGGCGGAAGAGCGCAACGAATTGCCCGAGCAACGTTGGCTTGATCAGTTGATCGATCCGGGTACATCGTTAGGTGGCGCTCGTCCTAAAGCTAATGTCATTGATGCTGATGGCAAACTCTATGTAGCCAAGTTCCCATCAAAATATGACTTGGAGAATACAGAACTTATCGAGCACTTCTCTCATAAATTGGCGGCATCAGCAGGTATCAACGTAGCTAAAACAGCTACAATAAAGATTTCAAAAGGCCGAGACTTGTTGCTTTCAGAGCGGTTTGATCGATCTCCTGAAGGGAAACGCATACATTTTGCTTCTGCCATGTCGTTGCTTGGCCTTGACGATGGCGCCGGTAGTAATACGGGAAATGGTTATCTTGATATTGTGGATTTCATTCTCCAAGGTTGCGTAGATGTAGAGAAGAATCTAAGAGAGCTCTACCGTAGAGTCGCATTCAACGTAATGTTTGGCAACACAGATGATCATTTCCGCAATCATGGGTTTCTGCTTACACCAAAAGGGTGGATCCTATCACCGGCATACGACATAAATCCCGGAGCAAAGACTTATCAATGCCTGCTTATAGACCAATACACGGAAGAGTCAAATATCCAAGCATTGCTCTCCGCTTGCAATAACTATATGCTCGAGCAGCAAGAAGCAGTAGATATTATAGAGGAGGTACGTGGGGCTCTCAAAGACTGGCGCAAGACAGCAACAGCCATACAGATCCCCACGAAGATACTTGAACCATATTACAAGAGATGGGATAATCTATAGACGCCACCACCGACCTGACCCTCGGCTATCGCATGCTCTGTTTCCCTTCAACCAAAGAATTATCCACCACCATTTGGACTTCCCCCGAGTTCGAATAGAACCATAAAAAAAGAAGCATCGAATTTTCGATGCTTCTCTTTTCGGTGGGCGATTACGGATTCGAACCGCAGACCCTCTGCTTGTAAGGCAGACGCTCTAAACCAGCTGAGCTAATCGCCCGTGTTTTTTGTTTTAGCAACTATACTTTTGATCTCTCTCGCAAGCTTCATCGCTATCGGTGGGCGATTACGGATTCGAACCGCAGACCCTCTGCTTGTAAGGCAGACGCTCTAAACCAGCTGAGCTAATCGCCCGATTGCAAGTGCAAAGTTATAGCTTTTTTCTTAATCTGCCAAATTTTTTTGCTATTTTTGTAAAAATTTTTTCTCTTTCCTCTCTTTTAACCCCTTTTAACCCCCTTTTTCAATCCTTTCTTCTCCTCGTTTACTCTTTTTATTGATATGGTTAAGAACATAAAAATATCCGATTTTGATTATCCTCTCCCCGATCAGCGTATCGCTCGGCATCCACTCGCTCAGCGCGATGCCTGCCGCCTTCTCGTCTCTCGTACCCCCGATGAGGTGACTCATCACCGCTTCTCCGACCTCCCGGATCTGATCCCGCACGATTCAATCCTCGTGTGCAATGACACCCGTGTCATCAATGCTCGTGTCAAGTTCGAAAAGTCTACCGGCTCCAAAATCGAGGTGTTCCTCCTCGAACCGATCTCTCCCCTCGATTATAACCTTATGTTCCAGTCGCGTGGCTCTTGCTCCTGGAATTGCTTGGTCGGTAACCTGAAGCGTTGGAAGTCTAATCCCCTTACCAAAATACTAAACATCGACGGCCGCCAAGTCACCCTCTCCGCCCATCGCCTCGACCCCACTCACGGCAATGCCCATGAAATCCGGTTCTCCTGGGATGACGATTCGCTGACTTTCGCTTCGATCATCGATGCCGCCGGCTATATCCCTATCCCTCCTTACCTCAAACGCGAGTCGGAACAGTGCGACGCCGATGACTATCAGACCATCTATGCTCGTATCAAGGGCTCTGTGGCAGCCCCTACTGCCGGACTACATTTCACCCCCGAACTCTTCGATACACTCCGTGCCGGAGGTGTCGACATTTGCCCGGTCACCCTCCATGTCGGCGCCGGTACTTTCCAACCGGTTAAGTCGGAGGAGATCGGCGAGCATCCGATGCATACCGAGACTTTCTCCATCACCTCCGACCTCGTCAACACGTTGATCGAGGCCCTCAAGTCTCGACGCCCTGTCACCGCCGTCGGCACCACCAGCGTCCGCACTCTCGAGTCTCTCCCGATCCTCGGCTTCCGACTCCTCGCCGGCGACACCTCGCTCCATGTCTCTCAGTGGGAGGCCTATGAGAATAATTACCCGGACGATCGTGATGCCACCATCACCGCACTCTCGACTATTCTCGATTATATGTCCCGCTGCCAATGCTCGGCGATTACCGCCTCGACTTCCATTATGATCGCTCCCGGGTTTAAGTGGCGCCTCGTCGATATGATGGTCACCAATTTCCATCAACCTCAAAGCACCCTCCTCCTGCTCGTAGCCTCGTTCCTCGGCGATAATGGTGAAACGCCTTCACTTGATTCTATCCCCCGTTGGCGACATATATATAATGAGGCGCTTGCACATGATTATCGCTTCTTGTCATACGGCGATGCTTGTCTCTTCGCTCTAACATCTCATAACTCTCCTCTGTATATATCGTATATATGACTCGTATCTCTTATAGCGGACTCCCGGTGCAGAGGGTGGACATCACACTCCCCTCATCCAAGAGTATTGCGGCGCGGGCTCTGATCCTCGCCGAGTGCTTTGACGGCATCGAGATCTGTCGACTCCCCGAGTGTGATGATTCTCGTGAACTGGCTCGCGCCTTAGACTCGATCCATCATTATATGGAGGCGCAAGACCTGACGACGGCGTTGTCTGACTCTTCCGATGCCGATTTGCCACGATTTGATCTCGGGTCGGGGGGCACTTCTTTCCGCTTCTTCTTGGCATTAGTCGCTTCGCTCCCCGGCTTTCAAGGCATCGTCGATTGCTCCGCCGCGCTCCGCCGTCGCCCCGTCGCTCCCCTCCTTGACCCACTCCGTAAGGCCGGTGCCGACATATCCTCTCTCTCCGGCGACGATCTCCCTCCCTTCAGAGTATGCGGCAAACTCCTTAATGCCACATCCCTCCAAGTCGATAAAGGCATCTCAAGCCAATTCATCTCCGCTCTGATGATGGCGTCGCTGAAATGGCAGAACCCGTTCACGCCCCTCCGCGACAATGATGAGGTATCTTCTCCATATATAGATATGACAGCGCGGATGATCTCTCGGTTTGAGGAGATGTCACATTCCGAGCGATCGAATCTCATGCCGACTCTATTTAGCATCGAACCGGATTGGTCGGCAGCAAGCTATTTTTATCAGTTTGCCATGCTGCATCCCGATGTCGATATCTCTCTCGGGCCCTTGCCTCCATGGGGAGAATCATTGCAGGGGGATGCTGCCTGCTCTGAAATTTTCAGCCGATGCGGAGTTGTGTCTCGCTATAATGATGATGGAGATCTGATCATCCGCGGCGACGGCATGAAGATTAAGGTGCTTCAGCAACTCTCCCGCCCGATGCAATTCGATATGTCGGCAACTCCCGATCTTGTCCCGGCACTGGTGATGGCTCTCGCTTACGCCCGAATACCATTCGTTATTTTCGGTGTCGGCCATCTGAAATATAAGGAGTGCGACCGTCTCAATGCTCTCCATGAGATCCTCTCTCGGAGTCATTTCAATGTCTCCGTTACTTCCGATAGGATTTCGATCAGTGAATATGCCGAAGATACCGACACTATCCCTCCGGTGCTGTCGGTAGATTCTTACGGCGATCATCGCATGGTGATGTGCGCCGCCATCACGGCGCTCTGCCATGACCATGTCAAGATATCGGATGCCGTGGTGGTCGGAAAGTCTTTCCCGGGGTTCTTCGATCAGCTCTCCCGGCTCGGTTTTGTCGTAAGTTAATTTTTTACGTTTCTATATTTTAATGAACGTTCTTTAAGTTAAATTTCACGTTTCTATATAATATGGTCATTGTGATGATCATCTATGCTAATAAATCATACGCTCTATGAAAGGTGCTCTTTGGATCGCGGCATTTCTTGCCGCAGTTGGGATTATACTTTATGTCGGTGAACTGATATGGCGTCGCCGTCATCCCACCGCCGCGTCCGACTCTACTCCGATGGCAGAGGGCGATGTCCGCTCTGCCGAAGATGGTTCAAATACTTCAGCCGACAAAAATGCCGATGATTCATCTTCGGGTGAATGTTGCGGACTCCACCTCGTGTGTGAGAAGGACTCCCTCTCTCCGATGTCGCAGGAGATTATCTACTATGACGACGAAGAACTCGACCGCTTCATCGGACGCGACCCTCACTCCTATACCGGCAATGAAGAGGAGGAGTTTCGCGACGTGCTGATGACCCTCCGTCCGGAGGATGTCACCGGGTGGGCACGAAGCATCACACAGCGTCGCATCGAGCTCCCTGCCGAAGTCCGCGATGAGCTCCTTATGCTGGTAAATGAGCAGCGTCAGAAGGTAAATAATAGCCATTAACTTTTGTATACAAATATTAACATTTGTTTAAAACGTTGATTTACAACAAAATGTAAAAATAAAGTTGATTTTTGAAAATTTTTCTTCTCGACTTATTTGCACAGTTCAAAATTTTGCTATAACTTTGCACTCGCAATTCGGAAATGAAA
>JBJEDL010000057.1:0-23584 GCA_051872035.1 Lepagella sp. | reverse complement strand
GTTATTGAGTGTCCGATTATTATGTGTGCAAACTCCCAAACTCGGGAAATTAGAACATTTTTTTGACATGACCAAATTTTTGGCCACTTTTTTTGCACTTTTTCACAATTTACTCCCTTTTTCTTCCTATATCCACCCATAATGACCTCTTTAGAGATTAAATTAAGAGACGCGCTCTTATAATTAGAGAGCCGGTCTAAGAACTTAGATCGGCTCTCTCGCTATTAAGTTTTAAGCAGACACTCGTTATTCTTCCGAACCCCACTTCTGTGATGCGAGGCGCTTGTAGTTGCCATAGCGCCATTGTGCATTCTCCTTGCATGCCGCAAAGAGCTCTGCTGCCTGGTCGGGGAAGAGCTTGAAGAGCGATGCAAAGCGTACCTCTCCCTTCAAGAAGTCGTCAAACTTGTCCCAATCAGGCTCCTTGGAGTCAAGAATGAAAGGATTCTTTCCTTCTGCCTCAAGCTCGGGATTGTAGCGCCAGAGATGCCAGTAGCCACTCTCCACAGCAAGTTTCTCCTCCTGCTGGCTGTGACCCATACCCTTCTTGATACCATGGTTGATACAGGGTGCATAGGCGATTACCAACGATGGTCCGTCGTAGGCCTCTGCCTCGCGGATTGCCTTCAAGGTCTGTGCATTGTCTGCTCCCATCGCTACCTGTGCCACATAGACATAGCCGTAGGTTGTCGCGATCATACCAAGGTCTTTCTTGCGTACGCGCTTGCCGGCTGCGGCAAACTTCGCAATCGCACCGATAGGTGTCGACTTCGACGACTGTCCTCCGGTGTTGGAGTATACCTCGGTGTCAAGTACCAAGATGTTGACATTCTTGCCCGATGCGATCACATGATCCAATCCACCGAAACCGATGTCGTAGCTTGCACCGTCGCCACCGATGATCCACTGGCTGCGCTTGGTGAGATATGCCGACAGACCGGCGATAGTAGAGCAGTCGGGACATCCCTTCTTCGCTCCCTCGCTTACGGCTGACTCCAAAGCCTTGCCTGTGCTGTATGACAATTTCGAATCTTCACGATTGTCAAGCCATGCCTGTGCTGCCAACTTCACTGCCTCGGGTGCTTCGGCATTGCCGGCTATGTTCTCTGCCGCCTCGATCACACGACTGCGGAGCTTCTCGTATGCCAACTGCATACCAAGACCATACTCGCAGAAGTCCTCGAAGAGGGAGTTCGCCCATGCCGGTCCACAGCCATTCTCATTGGTGGTATAGGGTGTCGAAGGTACTGAGCCGGAGTAGATCGAGCTACATCCTGTAGCATTCGCTACAATCTGACGCGATCCGAAGAGCTGTGAGATCAACTTCAAATAGGGTGTCTCACCGCAACCGGAGCATGCACCGGAGAACTCGAACAGTGGCTGTGCCAACTGGCTGTTCTTTACATTGGCGGATACATCTACCAAGTCTGCCTTGCTCTTGACATTCTTCACAAGCCATTCCCAGTTCTTATCCTGGTCAAGCTGACTCTCGATGTCTACCATCTTCAGAGCCTTCTCGCCTCTCATGCCGGGACATACATCCACACAGTTGCCGCATCCCAAGCAGTCGAGCACATCGACTTGCTCCACAAATTTCATGCCGGCAAATTGCTTGCCATTGGCTGGCTTGCAGTGCTCTTCGCCGAAGGGTGCTGCCGCTGCCTCTTCCGGTGTAAGAATGAAGGGTCGGATTGCTGCGTGAGGACAAACATACGAACACATGTTACACTGGATACAGTTGTCGACGTCCCATTCGGGAACGAAGTTCGCTACGCCACGCTTCTCGTAGGCGGCTGTGCCGGGTGTCCAGGTGCCATCTGCGATATCCTTGAAGGTGCTCACCGGTAGCAAATCGCCATCCTGTGCGTTGATCGGTCGACATACGGTCTGTACGAACTCCGGTGCATCGTCGGCGGCTACTGCTTCGGCGGCAAGATTTGCCCACTCAGCCTTGACCTCAAGCTTGTGATATTCGCCACCGCGATCCACTGCCTGATTGTTCATGTTTACGATGTTCTCACCCTTCTTGCCGTATGACTTCACGATGAATTTCTTCATCTGCTCGATTGCCAAGTCTACCGGGATCACCTCGGTGATGCGGAAGAAGGCACTCTGTAGGATCGTGTTGGTGCGGTTGCCAAGTCCGATCTCCTGTGCGATCTTCGTTGCGTTGATATAATATACGGTGATATTGTTCTGTGCGAAATATCTCTTCACCTTGTTGGGAAGATTGCGCTCCAATTCTTCGCCATCCCAAATGGTGTTCAAAAGGAAGGTGCCGTTGGGCTGCAAACCTCGTGTTACATCATACATGTGAAGGTATGCCTGAACGTGACATGCCACGAAGTTAGGTGTGTTCACCAAGTAGGTCGAACGGATTGGTTCGTCTCCGAATCTGAGGTGTGAACATGTGAAACCACCCGACTTCTTGGAGTCGTAGGAGAAGTATGCCTGGCAATATTTGTCGGTATTGTCACCGATGATCTTTACCGAGTTCTTGTTCGCACCGACTGTACCATCTGCGCCGAGACCATAGAACTTAGCCTGGAACATTCCCTCGCCACCGACGTTGATCTCTTCTCCGACAGGGAGTGAGAGGTGAGTAAGATCATCCTCGATGCCGACTGTGAACTGATTGGCGGGAGTCTCTGCCTTAAGGTTATCATATACGGCTACAATCTGTGCCGGAGTAGTATCCTTCGAGCTCAAACCATAGCGACCACCTACGATCACCGGAGCATTCTCCTTGCCATAGAAGCACTCTTTAACATCCAAGTAGAGGGGCTCGCCATTGGCTCCCGGCTCTTTGGTGCGGTCGAGCACTGCGATGCGCTTCGCTGTCTTGGGCACCGCTGCCAAGAAGTGACGTGCTGAGAAGGGGCGATACAAGTGTACGCTTACCAAGCCGACTTTCTCTCCCTTAGCGCGAAGGTCGTCGATCACCTCTTTGATACATTGTGTCACCGAACCCATCGCGATGATTACTCGCTCTGCCTCCGGATCACCATAGTAGTCGAACAGTCCATACTGACGACCGGTCAGACGATTCATCTCGTTGATATATTCCTCTACGATCTCCGGTACGGCTTCGTAATATTTGTTGCTTGCCTCGCGATGCTGGAAGAATACGTCGGGATTCTCCGCCATACCGCGTGCCACAGGATTACCCGGATTCAACGCGCGGGCTCTGAACTCGGCAAGTGCCTGCTGATCTACCAGTGGCACCAAGTCTTCCTGCTCAAGCATCTCGATCTTCTGAATCTCGTGTGATGTGCGGAAGCCATCGAAGAAGTTCACAAAGGGTACGCGTCCCTTGATGGCTGAGAGATGGGCTACTGCCGAAAGGTCCATTACCTCCTGCACTGAGCCTTCGCAAAACATTGCAAATCCTGTCTGACGACATGCCATCACATCCTGATGGTCGCCGAAGATGCTCAAGGCATGTGATGCCAAAGTTCTCGCTGTTACATGGAAGACACAGGGCAATAATTCGCCTGCGATCTTATACATATTGGGGATCATCAACAGCAATCCTTGTGATGCAGTATACGTGGTGGTCAATGCTCCGGCTTGCAACGAACCATGCAATGCGCCTGCTGCGCCTCCTTCACTCTGCATCTCTTGCACATGGACTGTCTCGCCAAACATGTTCTTGCGGCCCGCTGCTGCCCAATCATCTACATACTCTGCCATCGGCGACGACGGAGTGATCGGGTAGATCGCAGCTACCTCACTAAACATATAACTGATATGCGCCGCTGCTTGATTGCCATCGCATGTCAGAAATTTCTTTGTTTTGCTCATAGTTGATTTATTTTATTTTCTACTTTAAGTCTATTATCAGATTTATGCCTTTTAGTTTCTTTTTTTACCTTTTTAGAGTCTTTTGCTCTTCTCAGGGCTTTAATTCTGCAAAGTTAATATTTTTTTGTCGTTTTTCAATGCTTTTTGCTCACTTTTGTTAACCCTGTGCATAACTATCCCCCTATTTTCCCCGATCTCTCTTTCCTATCGCTCTTTTATGCCTTGATTTTGCTTATCTTTATGCTTTGATTTTGCTTATCCTTATGCTTTTACCTTTCAGCTTTTTCTTCCTTAGCGATTCCGCCAACCAGGGAGCCTTCTTCGCTTCTATTGCCACTATGATGTAGTGATCGAAGACGTTGATCTTGCCGATCTCTGTCGAGGTGAGTCCTCCCTCTTTGATCAGGTAGCCCACCACATCCCCAGCTGAGATCTTCTCTCGCTTGCCGGCTGAAATATAGAGCGATTCGTAACGTCGTGGCAATTCCACTGTTACCCCTCGTTCCAAGTGGCGAGTCGCATTTACCTCGATATATTCTTTCTGATCCTCCGCCGGACCGATGATCACATATACATCCCCCTCCTCTTCGACACGCGCCGTGCGCCCGTTGCGGTGGGTATATATCTCCCCGCTCAGCGGCTGATGATAGTGGATCACATGTTTCACTCCCTCGATGTCCAAACCGCGTGCCGCCAGGTCGGTAGCCACCATTACAGGCCCCGTGCCATTGTTGAAGAGCGCTATCGCTGTCTCCCGGTCTCGCTGCTCCAACGCCCCGTGATAGAGCGTCGTCGGAATCCCCGATTTTTTTAAGTATTGTGCCGTGCGCTCCGCACTCTCCCGGTGATTCACGAAGATGATGCTCCGCTCATATTCCCCTCGCTCTGACGCGATGTTCTGCAAGAGGGTCTTCAGGGTCTCAAGCTTGTCGTTGACATCCGAGTCTACTCGCCACACGCGCGTGCGCTCTCTCACCTTCCGACTCCCCTCCAAGTAGTCAAGGGTCTTCAATTCGCGAAGCTTCAGAAAGTCCGGTAGATCTGCTGCTCGTGTTGCCGATGTCAAGATGGTGCGACTCACATTCTTCAAGTGCAACGCGATCTTCTTCATCTCTTTCTCAAATCCCAATTCCAATGATTTGTCATACTCGTCGAGTATCAACACTCGCGTCGGCATAACGTCGATGTTCCGCCTGTTGATATGATCTAACAGACGTCCCGGTGTCGCTACGATGATATCGGTGCCCGCTTGCAATGAATTGACCTCATCTTCCACCTTGTGTCCCCCATAGAGCGACGTCGTCTTCAGTCCCGATGCTATCGCTCGGATCACTCCCGAGATCTGGATCACCAATTCGCGAGATGGTACGATGATAACTCCCTGCACTCTCCCGCTGCTCGGCTTCATAATCTTCAACATCGCCATCACAAATGCCAATGTCTTGCCCGACCCAGTTGCCGATAGCAACATTATATCGCCACCCTCACTCGCACTCTGCAACATCTTCTCTTGCATCGCGTTAAGTCGCTCGATGCCGAGACGCTCTCTGACCAAAGGCAAAAATTCTTTCTCTCTCATCTCTCTTTATATTATTTTATCCGGTGCTTTTTTCTATATAACAAATTTATCCGGTGCTTTTTTCTATATAACAAAAATATCTTCTCTTAGGATATTTGCGACCAGTCCACACTCTTCCGGAATCGGTATCCAAGTTCGTAGCGTATCTTCGCGCAACTCTGATCCGAAATCTCGATCTTACCCTCTCCCATATCGGGGTCTTTACCCTCCACATCGATGAGCTCGGGCCGGCCGTTCAGCACTCGGTTGGCGGCTTGTCGTGCATAGTTCAGGATTTGTCCGTCGGTCGCCAAATTGGCGATATGCAACGAAAATGCCAAACCACTCTGCTGTGTACCCTCCATATCCCCGGGACCTCGCAATTTCAAGTCGGCCTCGGAGATGAGAAATCCATCTGTGGTCTGTGTCATTATGTTGAGTCGCTTGCGTGTGTCGCCACCTACGCCGGCATGTGTCACCAAGATGCAGTAGCTCTTGTCGGCGCCGCGTCCCACTCTCCCTCGTAATTGATGCAACTGTGAGAGCCCGAACCGCTCTGCATTCTCTATCAGCATCACAGTGGCATTGGGCACGTTGACACCCACCTCTATCACGGTTGTAGCCACCAAAATACGTGCCTCGCCGCTCACGAATCGCTGCATCTGTGCATCCTTGACATCTGTCTTCATCCTCCCATGCACACAACACACCTTATAGTCGGGGAAAAGACCGCAGATCCTCTCATAACCGGTCTCGACACTTTTTAACTCCAATTTCGGATTCTCCGTAATAAGCGGATAGACCACATATACCTGTCGCCCTGCCGCCAGTTCCCGACCTATCAGCCGATTCACCTCCATGCGGTTGTCGTCATAGCGCAGCAGTGTCTCCACAGGCTTGCGTCCCGGCGGCAATTCGTCGATCACCGACACATCCAAGTCGCCATAGACAGTCATCGCAAGCGTCCGCGGTATCGGCGTGGCGGTCATCACCAGCACATGGGGTGGGGTAGTGCTCTTTCCCCATATCTTGGCTCGCTGTGCCACTCCGAAACGATGCTGCTCATCGATCACCACTACACCTAATTGCTTGAACTGTACGTTGTCTTCGATCAGTGCATGCGTCCCGATGATGATGTCGATGCTGCCATCCAATAGCCCGGCATGGATCTCACGTCGCTCTTTGGTGCGTGTGCTTCCCGTCAAGAGCCGCACGCCTATGCCGATCTCTTCTCCCCAGGCTCGCAAGGTCTCGTAATGCTGTGCCGCCAAGATCTCCGTCGGAGCCATCAGTGCCGCTTGATAACCATTGTCGATACCCATCAGCATCGTCATAAATGCCACCATCGTCTTACCCGAGCCGACATCCCCTTGAAGTAAGCGGTTCATCTGTCGCCCGGTCCGCATATCGTTGCGGATCTCGCGCAATACTCGCTTCTGAGCTCCGGTCAACTCGAAGGGGAGACAATCATGGTAGAATCCATTGAATTTGTCGGCTATCTTCTCGAATACATAACCCCGGATTTTCCTCCCTCGTGTGCGGGAGTAGCGTAGGATATGCAGCTGAAGATAGAAGAGCTCTTCAAATTTAAGTCGCTCTTTGGCCTTCTGCAATTCGTTGATATCCTGCGGTATATGCATGGCGCGTAGTGCATCTTTCAGAGTCATCAGATGATATTCACGCACTATCTCTTCAGGCAGTGTATCTTCGATGCTGTCGAAGGCTGGCATGCTCAGCAGTCGCTCTGCCAGGGTAGCTAATGTCTTGGGAGTGTAGCCTTCGCGGCGCATCTTGTCGGTCAGTGTGTAGACTCCCTGAAAACCTCGCACTTGATGCTCCGGGTCATATTTGCTCACCTCCGGATGTACGATATTGATAGTGCCATGATAGCTGCTCGGTTTGCCGAAAATCACATAGTCCACACCCTCTTTATAGGCATCTTTCAGCGCATTGATACGTGCGAACCATACCGTCTGAAGGAGTCGGTCGCCATCGCTGAAGAGTCCCAACAGACGCTTGCGCGCACCCTCCCCTTCGATCGAAAAACTGATGAAGCGCCCTCTGATCTGTACGTAGGGCATATCTTCAGTTATCTCTCTGATTGTGTAGTATTTACTCCGATCGATATGCCGGAAGGGAAAGTTGTAGAGTAGGTCGCGAAAGGTGTGTATGTCGAGCTCGTCGCCAAGAATTTTTGCTCGTTTCTCGCCGACTCCTTTCAGATATTTTATGTCACTACCAAAAAAATCAGACATCCCGTATCTTATTTTTTTAATTCCCCATTCCTAATTCCCCATTCCTAATTCCCCATTCCTAATTCCTATCTCCTATCTCTCAGAAGTGCTTCGGCGCGAGCGAAGTCTTCAGGATTAGTCACCTTGATGTTAGTGGTCTCTCCGTCGAATATCTTAACATCGACTCCCAATGCATCTATGCGTGAGGCTTCGTCGGTAAATTCGGGTCGTTCTTCAAGTCGATATGCGGCATGGAGGATATCGCCTCGCGCCACTTGCGGCGTCTGCACCGCCACATATTCGCTGCGATTCACACTCTTCGAACCGGAGCCCTCGAGATGTCGCAACGTGTCAGTGACAGGACACCCCGGCACTGCCACTCCTTCGCGTGATGCCAGCTCCCACCCTTTCCTGATCATATCAACACTCACCACCGGACGTGCCGCATCATGTACGGCTATCAGCACTTCGGCGCTGTCTGGTATCGTGGATATGCCATTCTTCACCGATTCGCCTCGGGTTGATCCTCCCTCTGCGATCCGCAATGGGATGTCCGACACTTCCCGCGGTAGAATCGCCCGATTGTGATTGAATTGCTCTACATAATCGGGGTGTACCACCACTACAATCTCCGTCTCCGGATCTTCCTGATGGAAGGCTACGATGCTATGCCAAATGATAGGAATGCCCAGCAGTTTGATATACTGCTTGGGCATTTCTGTTCCGGCGCGATGACCCATGCCACCCGCCATGATGAGGGCATATTTCTTCATCCCTAAAGATGATTACATATTCATACCACCATCCACCTGGATCACCTGACCTGTCACATAGCTCGACATGTCTGATGCAAGGAAGGTAGCTACGTTGGCGATATCTGCCACCTGGCCGCCACGACGCAAAGGTATCTTCTGGCACCACTCGGCGCGCACTTCGTCGGGAAGGGCTGCTGTCATCGCTGTCTCAATGAAGCCGGGAGCAATGGCGTTGGCACGGATGCCACGTGAACCTACCTCCTGGGCGATGCTCTTTGCCAACGCGATAAGGCCTGCCTTAGACGCTGCATAGTTCGACTGGCCTGCATTGCCATGTACACCTACCACTGACGCCATGTTGATGATAGATCCCGATTTCTGTCTTACCATGATAGGCAGAATAGCGTGGATATAGTTGAACGCCGATTTCAAGTTCACTGCGATCACCGCATCCCATTGCTGCTCGGTCATGCGCAGCATCAAGCCATCTTTGGTGATACCTGCATTGTTTACCAAGATATCGATGTGGCCGAACTCCTCTTTGATTGCCTTTACCACCTCTTCTGTAGCAGCAAAGTCGGCTGCATTCGATGCATATCCTTTGCATTTTACTCCATAGGCGGCAATCTCTTCTTCGGTCTTCTTGCCATTCTCATCTATTACAAGGTCGGTGAATGCGATGTCACATCCCTCGGATGCAAATTTCAACGCAATCTCTTTTCCGATTCCTCTGGCTGCGCCTGTTACGACAGCCACTTTTCCTTCAAGCATTTTCATATTGTTGAGCTTTTTTGTTTTGTTGTTCGGTTATTCTGTTTTATCTATATATCATTGTCGCGTACGCGGATGCCGTTGAGCACCAAGTCTGCGATCATGCGTGCCATATCCTGCTTGTCGATACCATATTCGGTGAAACTGTTCCGGATGTAGGGAACATCGAATCCATTGATGGAGTTGGTGATGATGATAGCCCATTCCTTGACGTTCGGTATGTCGAAGACTCCCAGCACCACCCCCTCGTGCAGAATATGCATCAGCATCTTGATCTCTTTCTTCGAGATCACCGACCGGGCACGATCCACTTTGCGCACATCCCGGAAGAAGCCTGCCCTTAGCGAACCGTTACGCGACACGATCTGTCGCATCGTCTCCATGCGAGTCGCCACATATTCCCTAAGTTTCTGCTCCGGAGATACCGACTTCGTTACGATCGAGTTGAGATTCTGTAGCAGATCGTCACTCTCGCTCTCGATTACGGCATTGAAGATCTCGCGCTTGCTCTTGAAATAGGTGTAGATGGTGCGTCGCCCCTTGTCCGAGGCTGTCGCTATATCATTCATAGTAGTATTCTCAACCCCCTTCCTTGCGAATAGAGATCGAGCCACTTCTATAAATCTGTCTCTTGTCTTTTTTACCATCTATTTTTTCCGTTTATCTTCACGCATGCACATAGAACGCTACAAAGTTAGCAATTTTTTTGCACTTTAGAAAATTTTTATCTAACTTTGCACTCGTTATGCGCACGTGGCGTAATTGGTAGCCGCGCTAGACTTAGGATCTAGTGTCTTCCGACGTGAAGGTTCGAGTCCTTTCGTGCGCACCGATTGTAAAGAAGATCGCATCAGTATTTCTGCTGATGCGATCTTCTTTTTGTTATGGCTGATAGAGGAAGCGCTTGATCGATCGCTTCGGGGTCTTCTCAAATTCTACATCCATCAGTTTGTAGCGCCTTACTTGGCTGTAGGCGGGAAGCATCTCGTTAAGCGTCTTTATGTTTTCTTGCATGATCTTATCCAAGTCGGGCATGTCGAGATTTTGACTCGTGGCGGCATCAAAGTCGGGATGGATTAGTGCCACCAACATGCCATTCTCGTCGATAATCAGAGATTCGTTGACGTAGGGGAGGATGTTCAGCTTCTGTTCGATCTCTTCGGGATAGATGTTCTGTCCCGAGGGTCCCAAGATCATCGTCTTGGAGCGCCCGGAGATGTAGATGAAGCCATCTTCGTCGATCACTCCCATGTCGCCGGTGTTCATCCATTCGCTCCCCTCCGGCAGGACTTCGGCCGTGGCTGTGTCATTCTTGAAGTATCCCATCATCACGTTGCGACCTCTCACCATTATATTACCCGGAATGCGCTGTGGATCGGGGGAGTCGATCTTCACATCCATGCGATCCACCACCTGTCCCACCGAACGTGCCTTCGACGAAGCCGACGGAGTGTAGGAGATCAGCGGCCCACATTCGGTCATGCCATAGCCCACGGTCACCGGGAATCCGATACGATAGAGGAATTGCTCCACATCCGGGTTCAACGGCGCTCCGCCGACGATGACCTCTTGGATCTCCCCTCCAAATGCTGTCACAAGTTTCGCCTTGATCTTCGAGAGTAGTTTGTCGTCGAGATAGGGCACTTTGAGCATCAGCTTCATCAGTGGCTTCTCCAAGAGCGGGAAGACATTGTTGCGGATGATCTTCTCCAAGATCAGAGGCACTGTGATGATCAGCATGGGCTTGACCTCGTCGAAGGCTTTCAAGATAACCTTCGGCGACGGCAGTCGTGTCAGAAAGTGGAGATGACACCCGCGGCAGAAGGGATGGATCATATCGACAGTCAGACCATACATGTGGGCCAAGGGTAGCATGTTGACCAATCCCGACCCGGGCACGATCTGATGCAATTTATCAAGACAGAACTGTACATTGCTCCAGAAGCTGCCGTAAGGCAACATCACTCCCTTCGACATTCCTGTGCTCCCCGACGTGTAGTTGATCACCGCCAATTCATCCGGATTGTCTTCGTAGAATTTGATGTCTTTCGGCTCGAAACTGTAGGGGTATCGCTCTCCGAAGTATTTGTTCAGATGATTGCGCACCTCCACAAGTCGATCTCTTCGCGAGAAGGGCATGCCAAGCTCGGAGATGTAGATGGCGGCTGTGAGATGAGGCATAACAGTCTCGTCAAGGTTCTCCCAGATGGCAGCATCGACGAAGAGGAGCTTCGATTCGCTGTGATTCACCAAGTGATGGATCATATCGGCCTTAAATTCGCTAAGTATAGGCACTGCCACAATTCCCGATGTCAGGCACGCCAAGAAGACCGTAGCCCAGTTCGAGGAGTTCTTGCCGCAGATCGCCACTCTATCTCCGCGCTCCAATCCCGCTGCCTCGAAGATGATGTGTAGCTTCGCTATCATCTCCGCTACGTCGCGATATTGGTAATTGACACCTCCCATATCGGAGAGTGCCATCCGATTCCAATTGCGTATTATCGAGTCTTTGATCAGCTTATTGAGTGATTTTTCTTCCATAGGTAAGTCGATTTTGTTAGTTGTTCGTAATCTGAGACAATCGCTCGTAGAGCTGCGTGGCGCTCTCACCACGACTCACTATCACACCCTCCGGATCGACCAAGATATGGTGAGGAATGCCGGTAAAACCATAGATGTTATATGGCAATCGACCCGTGTTATAGAGCACCGGCCATCCGATCTCTTGCTTCTTCACCATGGCGCGTGTGTCGTTGGGTATGTCGCGCACTGCCACTCCGATTATCTCTACTTTATCTCCTAAGTCCGACCTGAGTCGCTTCAGCTCGGGTATTTCTTTTATGCAGTAGGGACACCAACTTGCCCAGAAGTCGATGATCGTATATTTCCCTTTTACCATCAGCTGCGACAACTTCAGAGCATGCCCTCGCGAGTCTTCTCCCTCGAAGTCGATATATTTCACTCCCGGTGAGGTGGCAAGTCGATGCTTCGCCATCTTCTCATACATCTTCACTCGGCGGGAGTCTCTGAACTCCGCAGAAGCTTTGCTCAGCATGCTGTCGATGCTCGCCGGCTCGGCAAATTTCATCCATTCCACGCCGAAGTATGCCCCAATCGGATTATCAAGATTGGCATTATATTGCTTCTCGGCAAACTCGATATAGGCATTCATGTCGTCGGTGTCTTCGATGCTGTCAAGTTGATTCATCAATCCTGCCAAGCGATCGTTCATCGGCGTGCCGGTGATGTAACTCGAACTGTCGTTCATCACAGCCGCCCCCTCTTCGGCTATGTAGTAGGCTCGGGTGCGTCCATCCACCACCACCTGTATGAAGACCGGAAAACGCAGTGAGTCTCCCTCGATCGTCTCAATCACGGCAACTCCATCTCTCACCATCGAGGTGGCGACTACAGTCGAGTCCATATAACTGATCAGCTCCACCTGCTTGCCGTCATATCGTGAGGGCAACCGAAGCTCAAGTTTAGCACTTCGCTGACAGGAAGTCAGCGCTGTTATCACTGTTATTATCGTTATAAGGATCGTCTGTAGTCTCATATTATTTCGATTTTATTTGTTGGTCAAATTCTTCAGCACCGGCTGATTATTTGTTGGTCATAATCTTCAGCACATGCTGATCGGTCTCGGTCATCGCTTCGCGTCCGATAGATGTCAAGTTGTGGACTGTACGGTCGATGTCGTCGCAGATGATACCCTCTTGCGAGGAGACGCATTTGCCGCTCATTGCCAGCATCGCCGACATCATCGCCGTCGACACGCCGGAGGTGATCTTCATGGCGCACGAGGGCTTCGCTCCGTCGCATATCATGCCGGTAAGGTTTGCCACCATATTTTTGATTGCCGCGCAGATCTCTTCGAAGCCGCCACCCATCAGCATCACCAATCCTGCCGATGCACCGGTCGATGCCACAACACAGCCGCAGAGCGCCGAGAGTCTCCCCAGGCTCTGCTTGATATAGATGCTGGTAAGACTGCTCAAGGTCAATGCACGTATCAACTGCTCTTCCGAGGCGTTGATGTCTTCGGCATAACACATCACCGGAAGTGTGCAGGTGATACCCTGATTGCCACTACCGGAGTTCGACATCACTGCCACCTGGGCACCTCCCATGCGAGCATCACATGCCGCTGAGGTCATCGCCAGGATGTGTCTTATCGGAGTGTCTCCGAAGAGTCGTATTCCATGCTCTTTGATCACTTTGCCCAGTCCATGACCATAGTCCTCTTTAAGTCCCAAACGTGCCGCATCGCGATTCATGATGCCCGCCTCGAGCATGAAGCGTATCTTATCAAGTGGGGTAGTGGTGGCAAATTCATAAACCATCGATTCGGTCAGCTCGATATCCTCTTCGTCACAGCTTTCAGTCGTCTCGCCGCTCTGCTCCAACAGCACCTCGTCATTGCGTGAAAGATAGATGAAGTTGGTGTGCGATCCGGAGATTATCGCCTTGGCGCGGTCGTCGCCTCTCTTCATATCCACCTCGATATAGAGATTGCTCGGCGGATTCTGATGATGCGAGATCTTGATGCGATTTTCCGCGATATATTGTTTCCCTGCCTCCAGCGCTTCGGCATTTACGTCGCGCAGCACTTCAAGCCCATATTCCGACTTGCCGACCAGAGCGCCCAGCGCCACGGCGATCGGCAGCCCGATCATCCCGGTCCCCGGGATGCCGACTCCCATCGCATTCTTGATCATGTTGCCGCTAAGACGAAGCTCAATCGTCTCGGGTCGTCTGCCAAGTGTCTCGGTCGCTTTGGCTACACATAGTGCCACTGCCACAGGCTCTGTACATCCTATTGCCGGCACAACTTCGCGGTGGATCAGTCTGATGATTCTTTCGATTTTATTTGTGTCCATGGTATTGTTTTGATGTTGAATGGTATTGATTGATATGGATTAATGGATTGTCTTATTCGTTTTACATCCCTCTATGTCTCTGATCAGATCGGTAGCTTTCCCTTGCTGCTCTGCTCGATGCGCTTGTTGCGCCAGCATTTGCGGCATACTGCTATATAACGGTCGTTGCCTCCGATCTCCACCACCTCTCCTTCGGTGATGATCTCGCCCAGAGAGTTCACTCTCGCATTGACGATTGTCTTGCGCCCGCAGGTGCAGGTAGATTTGATCTCGTCGATCGTGTCTGCCACCTCCAAAAGGCGCTTCGACCCCTCGAAGAGATGGGTACGGAAGTCGGTGCGAAGTCCGTAGCACACCACATTGATGCCATATTCATCGACCACTGCTGCCAATTGATCCACCTGTTCGGCGGAGAGAAATTGCGCCTCGTCGATCAGCACCCAACCCGGCAAACTCCCATCGTCGCAGGGATGCTGTGAAATCTCTTCATACATGTTGGTCTCCGGATAGATCCATGAGCAGACTCGCTCTATCCCAATCCGCGATCTGATCACATTCTTCTTGTCTCTGGTATCTGTCACCGGCTTGAAACATCGATATGCCATCCCTCGCTCTTCAAAATTATATGCCGAAGTCAGCAACATAGCTGTCTTCGCTGAGCCCATAGTGCCATATCGAAAGTAGAGTTTACCGATTCGTCTCATGGTTGTCCTTAAGTTTAACACCGCGATCTGAGCTCGATCCCCGATGAGTCCGGCTCACCTGATTCTCGTACGCTCCAAGATCAAATATGCGAATATAATGATTTATTTTCAACAATACAAATATTACCCCAATTCATTCCTATTTCCTATCTCCTAATTCCTAATTCCTAATTCCTAATTCCTAATTTTAGTATAGCTCTTGCAGTAGTCGCGGATGGCACATTCCATACATTCCGGCTTGCGCGCCTTGCATACATATCTGCCATGCAAGATGAGCCAGTGATGAGCGCGTGCCACCAATTCTTTAGGGATGTATTTCACCAGGGTCTTTTCCGTAGCCACCGGGTTGGGCGAGTCGTTGGTCAGTCCGATGCGGTTGCTCACCCTGAAGACATGGGTGTCTACTGCCATCGCCGATTTGTTCCACACCACGGAGAGCATCACGTTGGCTGTCTTTCTCCCCACGCCCGGCAGACGCATCAGCTTGTCGATGTCGCAGGGAAGTTCGTCGCCATATTCTTCATGTATCATCCGTGCCGCCTTGATCAGTGCTTTCGCCTTGTTGTTGGGGAAGGTCACCGATTTGATATAGCTATATACCTCTTCTTCGGTCGAGGCAGCCATATCTCCCGGCTCCGGATAGCGCTCATAGAGCGCCGGTGTCACCATGTTGATACGCTTGTCTGTGCATTGTGCCGACAAGATCACTGCCAATAATAAATGAAACGGAGTGTCGTAACACAACTCCGTTTTTGGATCGGGCATCATCTCTTGAAATATCGATATGACTCCCTCGTATCTCTGTTTGATAGTCATCTCACAGTCTGGTTTTTAGTCCGATATCTTCCGAATCCGGTTCTATGCTCTTCTTTATCAGTGAGCTGCCTCAAATTCTTGCAGGAAGCGAAGATCGTTCTCGGAGAACATTCGCAGGTCTTTCACCTTATACTTCAGGTTGGTGATGCGCTCGATACCCATGCCGAATGCATAGCCGGTATAGACTTCCGTATCGATGCCGCATGCTTTCAAGACGTTGGGGTCCACCATGCCGCATCCCAAGATCTCTACCCAGCCTGTACCCTTACAGAAGGCACATCCCTTGCCGCCGCAAATATCGCAGCTGATATCCATCTCTGCCGATGGCTCGGTGAAGGGGAAGTAGGAGGGACGCAGACGAATCTGTGTCTCGGGTCCGAACATCTGACGGGCAAAGCCCAACAATACCTGCTTCAGGTCGGCAAATGATACATTCTTGTCGATATAGAGTCCCTCCACCTGATGGAAGAAACAATGGGCGCGTGCCGAAATGGCTTCGTTGCGATATACGCGTCCGGGGCAGACGATGCGAATCGGGGGCTGAGTGTGCTCCATCACTCGCGATTGTACCGACGAGGTGTGAGTGCGAAGCAAGATGTCTGCCGGATTCCGGGCGATGAAGAAGGTGTCTTGCATGTCGCGTGCCGGATGATCGGGCGGGAAGTTCAAACTCCCGAAGACATGCCAGTCATCTTCGATCTCCGGTCCCTCGGCTATCGTGAACCCCATGCTCTCGAAGATGTGAAGCATCTCGTTCTTTACGATCGACAGGGGATGGCGTGTGCCAAGGGGGGCCGGCGTTGAGGTGCGAGTCAAGTCTATATCACCAAGTGTCGCATCTTCCGATACGGCAAACGATTCTTTGAGTTGATTGATCTTTTCGGTGGCATATTCCTTCAGCTCGTTGATCTTCTGTCCGATCTCGCGCTTCTTCTCTGCCGGTACGCTACGGAAGTCTGCCATCAACTGGGAGAGGGCTCCCTTCTTGCTGAGATATTTGATGCGGAGCTGTTCCACTTCCTCTACACAGGTAGCGCCTACTGCCGCTATTTCTTCTCTCAAGGCTTTGATCTTATCTAACATATATCTGCTTTTTTCATTTTTGTTCTCGCAAATTTAATAAATTATCCACTCATACGAAAATTTTACCTATCTTTTTTCCAATTTAACCCATCAGCCTTATTAGCCCCTTCTGCCCTAAAAAGTCCAAGACTCCACCCGATCGCTTGCGATCAGAGTGGAGTCTCAGCTTTTGTGATATGTTAAATTAAGGTTTCGTGTTTTTAGATTGTTTCGGTTATCGGCCATACGAATGCCCGTAACCCTAAGCGCGGTTTGTTGTCGTCGATGGCGCGTAGCTTCTTCAGTAGCGGCTCCACTGCCGTGTCTTCGACTATCGTGATTATAGCCGAGCCCAATGCCGGCCAGGCATGCGAGCCATAGTGTGGCTCGCCTGTCTTGCTCCCCCTCCCCTGTACGGTGCCGAAGGAGGTAAACCCTCGGCAGAGACAGGAGTTGAGTGCTTCAAGCACATTCTCATGATGCGCTTGGTCGTATGTTATCAATATTGCTTGCATATTGTCTTTCCTTTTTTTAGATGTTCTTTTCTTCTGCAAGTAGGCGCTTGTGATGCTTCTTGCGCTGGTTCTTCACTCCGTTGCCCGCAAATACACAGTAGAGCACAGGCACGAAGAGCAATGTCAGAAGTGTCGAGATGGTCAAACCGCCGATCACGGCTACACCCATCGGACGCCACATCTCTGCTCCTTCGCCTTGGCCTACTGCCATCGGCACCATACCCAGGATCGTGGTCAACGTGGTCATCACCACCGGACGAAGACGAGAGCGTCCTCCATCGATCACGGCTCGGCGTATCGACATGCCGCGCTCGCGGTTCAATGTGATGTAGTCGATTAGCACGATACCATTCTTCACCACAATACCGATCAGCATGATCGCTCCGATCATCGACATAATGTTAAGCGTATGTCCTGTCACGAAGAGGATGATGAAGACTCCCGAGAAGGCGAAGAGTAGGGAGGTCATGATGATGCCCGGATAGGTGAAGGATTCGAACTGTGCCGCCATCACGATGTAGACCAAGAGGATGATCAGGATGCCGAGCATACCCAAGTCTCTGAAGGAGTCTTGCTGATCTTCATACGATCCCGACAATTCGATTGAGATGCCGGAGGGTATCTCCATCTTGTCGATCTCTTTTTGTGCGGCTGTCACTATCTGGCTCATCGGCACACCATCCACCACTGCCGAAACAGTAATGATACGTTCGCGGTCTTTACGCTCGATAGTCGGCGGTGTGAAGCGCTCCACCACCTTGCCCAGCTCTTTGAGCTTGACTCCCTGGCCTGTCGTCTGACTGTAGATCACGATGTTCTCGATGTCTGATATCTGTGTACGTGCGCCCGGCTCATACATCACTTTGATGTCATATTCTTCGCCATCTTCACGGAATTGCGAGGCTGTCGCTCCATTGATTCGATTCCTCAGATAGTAGGCTGCCGTCTGCAAGGAGATGCCATACATCGACAGCTTTTCGCGGTCGAAGTCTACCTGATATTCCGGCTGATAGTCCGAACGGGATATGGTGATGTCGGCTGTACCCTTAATCTTGCTCAGAATCTGTTTCAGGTTTTGTGCCACTTTGTCGGTCTCGTCGAAGTCATAACCATAGATCTCGAAGTCGACCGTAGACTGGCCTCCCATGCCGGCTCCTTTACCGCCACCCACCATCACTTGCGCTTTCTTGAAGTCTGGGAATTGTTCGTCGATGTCTTTACGCATGCTCTCGGCGATCTCGGTGATGCCACGCTTACGCTCGGTCACGTTGGTGAGTCGGATGTTCATCGAGATGATGTGTGAACCATTGTCCGACAGCGAGGCGAACGTATTGTCTGAACTTGCCGGACCGACTGTGTAGTTGCTCACTAGAATCTCGGGATATTTCGCCCTCCAGAGAGAGTCGAGACGTGAGGTTACTTCTTGTGCATATTCCACACGCGAACCGATAGGCAATTCCAAGTTGACTCCGATACGCGAGTTGTCTTGGGTCGGCATAAACTCTGAACCCACTCCCTTGAGAAGTACGAACGAGCCTAAGAAGATGCCCAAGCAGACGATGATTGTCACTCCTCTGTGGGTCACTACTTTACCCAGCAACCCGGCATAGCCGTTGTCGAGCTTGTCGAGCGCTTTGAGCACAGGTGTATACCAGTTTTTCTTCTTCTCGCCGTCGCCATCTTGCTTGCGAAGTCTCAGCCATTGGCTGCAGAGCATAGGTGTCAAGGAGAGGGCGCAGGTCGTAGAGATGATCATCATGATGGTCACCATCCATCCCAACTGACGGAACAAGACACCGGTCATACCGGTCACCAAGGTCAAGGGGAAGAACACGGCGATAAGGGTCAACGTAGAGGCGATTACCGAGATTGCCACCTCGTTGGTGCCATGCACTGCCGCCTGCTTCGGATCTGCACCTCGCTCGATATGTGTCGTCACGTTCTCAAGCACCACAATCGCATCGTCCACCACCATACCGATCGAGATCGAAAGCGCCGACAGGGAGATGATGTTCAGCGAGTTGCCCGTCGCGAAGAGGTAGATGAAGGAGGCGATAAGCGACACCGGAATAGTGATCACGATGATGATCGTGGCGCGCCATCGTCCCAAGAAAAGGAACACCACCAGCATCACGAAGAGCAACGCATACATCACCGTCTCCACCAGTGAGTTGATTGTGTTGCGGATATTGTCGGAGGTGTCGACGATCACACCCAATTTTACGTCTGATGGAAGTTTCTTCTGCAATTCGGGAAGCATCGACATCACTTTCTTGGAGATCTCCACGGAGTTGGCTCCCGATTGCTTCTGGATCACGATCATCGCACCCTCTTTGCCGTCGTTGTAGGTCTGCTGGGTGCGCTCTTCGAGCGAGTCTTCCACGCGAGCTACATCGCGAAGGTAGATGATCTTGCCACCGTAGCTCCCCACCGGGATGTCTTTCAGCTGGTCGGTCGATTCGAACTCTCCCTGCACACGCATGGCGTATGTGTTGGAGCCGATATCAAATGATCCCCCCGGCACGTTGCGGTTCTCCGCTCCTATCACACTCGAGATCCCTTCGACGGTCAGATTGTATGCCTCGAGTCGTGAGGGATCCACATATATGTGCACCTCACGCTTCGGTGCTCCTGAAATCGACACTGTGCCGACTCCATCCACACGAGCCAACGGGTTGGCCACGTTGTCGTCAAGGATCTTGTAGAGTCCCGGCATACTCTCGTTGGCTTGCACCGATAGCAAGCAGATCGGGATCATGTCGGTAGAGAATTTGAAGATGATCGGATTGTTGGTGTCGTCAGGCAGCTGTGAGGATACCATATCCAATTTGTCGCGTACGTCGTTGGTGAGTACGTCGATGTCATAACCATATTCGAACTCTAAGGTGATCACTGAGGTGTTCTCTCTCGAGGTGGAGGTGATGTGCTTCAAGTGCTCCACCGAGTTCAGGGTGTTCTCCAAGGGCTTCGTTACATTCTGCTCGATATCTTTCGCACTCGCTCCCGGATACATCGTAATCACCATGATGGTGTTGGTCTCGATATCCGGAAAGAGGTCGATAGGGAGCTTCGCCAAGGAGAAAAGACCCAAGATTATCACCGTTACAAAGCATAGCAACGTGGTGATAGGTCTTTTTACTGCTGATCCGTATAAACTCATTTCGTTGCTATTTTAATTTTCTTGCCATTGGCAAGCTTGGATTGTCCGTTGATTACTACTTTTGAGCCCGATTCGACGCCGGAGATGAGTTCATATTCGTCGCCAAGGCGCTGGCCGAGTTCCACTTTATTGTATGACACGGTGTTGTCGGAGTTGACCACGTAGACATATTGGTTGCCCGATCCTTGTTGCTTTACGACAGCTTTGTCAGGCACGACGACGCGGTTGGCTTGTCCGAGGTTGAGAGTTACGCGTCCGAACATGCCGGGCAATACGCGGTTGTCGTTGTTGGGCAGGGTGATCTCGACGCCGAAGGTGCGGCTTTGTGCATCGACCGTAGGCATCACTGTGCTTACCACACCCTTGAACTCTTCGTCGCCGTAGGTGTCGAAGGTGATCACTGCCGGCATTCCTTTATGCACCTTGGGAAGCTCGCTCTCGGTCACGTTGATAAGTATCTTCACCGGCTGCACGCGTGCCACGGTCACGATCGGCAGGTTGCCGGTCATGTCGCCGGGATCGTAGTTGCGGGCCGTCACCACTCCCGAGATCGGAGAGGTCAAGACCGTGTTCTCGCGGACGTTGCGAAGTGCGCGCTCGGCTTGTGCCAAGCTGTTGCGGGCGTTGGTGAGCTGAGTCTCCATCGCATCCACATCCTGCTTTGTGCCGCCGCCGATCTTGTAGAGCTCTACGGCGCGATTGTAGTTGATCTCAATGTTCTTCAAGTTGGCTCGTGCATTGTTCACTTGCGTCTCGTAACTGAAGGTGTTGACATCGTCGAGAAGTGCTATCTTCTGTCCTGCCGATACGCGCTGTCCCTCATCCACATAGATCTGCTTGATGCGGTTGGGGGTGTTGGCTGATATGTTGTTGATGATCTGTGCCTCGACTGTGGCTGTATAGTGTCCCAATTGATCCACGACGCGACTTGTCACCGTCTGCACGTTTACCACCGGGATGGTTTCTTCTTTAGTCTGCTGATTCTCTTGTTTGTCGCCCGAGCATGACACCATCGCCATCGCCGGGAGTAGTAGTGAATATAAAAGATATTTTTTCATGATTGATAAGTTATTTGCTTGTTGTTGTTGAGGTTATGCCGAGTGCCTCTTCTCTTCCCAAGAGGGTGTCAAGTTCGGAGGTCGACACTAAGTAGTTGTAGATGGATTGAAGGTAGCCCAATTGAGCTGAGGTGTTGGCCATCTCGCTGTCGCGCAGGTTGACGTAGGTGGCAGCTCCGATCTCGAAGCTCTTCTGCATGATCTCCAAGGCTTTCCCGGCTTGGCGCATACCCTCTTCGCTCGATTTGATCTGCTTCACCTCTTTGTCGATGTTGTCCAAGGCGAGCTCTACCTGCATGTTGAGCGATTTCTCCAAGTCTTGACGCTGAAGCTCAAGCTCAGTTGCCTGCACCTCTGCCTGACGAAGCTTGGAGAGCTTGCTGCCGCCGCTGAAGATCGGCACCGTAAGTCCTAAGGATACGTTGCTATAGGGATTGAAGGTCAGATTCTTCAAGGCGTTGCCATTGTTCATCGCCATCCAGTTCATGTTATATTTTACTCCCAAGGTGGGCACCCATGCCATCTTCTGCACTGTTACGTTTTGCTTGGCAAGTTTCTGTGCTATATCCATCTGGCGAAGTGAGCTGTTTTCGCGCAGTGTTACGTCGCGCCCTAAGGCATAACCATACATATCGCGCTTCATGTCGCTCAGTGTTACGTTGGGCATCACGCAGGCTGTGGCTTCTATGCCCATCAGGATCTTCAATTGGAGTTCACATTGCTTTACGGCGATGTCTGATTGCAAGAGCTCCGGCTCGATGTTGCTCACCTGTACCGAACTTCTCAATACGTCATATTCCGAGGCCATGCCCTGGTCAAATTTCTTCTTGTAGATGCCGGCGTTGAAGACTGCCAAGTTGTAGTTCTGTTTCACCACCTTGCGCGAGTCGATGGCAAGCATTAGCGCGTAGTAGGCTTTGTTGATGTTGTTGACCAGGTCAAGGCGCGAGGCTCGCGATTCTTCCAAGGCCTTGAGTATCTGTGTGTCGCTCAGTGAGATACTCTTCCAGAGAGCGGCGTTGATGATTGGCATCGTTGCCTCGAAACCGAAGTTCCACGTGTTGTCCGTACCCATCTTGAAACTCTGTGAGTTCATACTCACCGTCTGAAGCTCGATGGTGCGCTGATATGCCCCGCTGAAGTCTATCGCCGGAAATAAGTTGGCTAATACCTCTTTCTTGGAGTAGTCCATTCGCTTTACTTCCAAGTCCGCTACCTTGATCGTCGGACTCTCCTGTAGCGCTATCGCTACACATTCTTCTCGACTGAGCCGCAATGTGTCGGTCGGCTCTGCCGCCATACTCACCGCAACTCCTGTCAGTACACTCATCAGTAGTGTAATGACGCTTTGAGTGATTTTCATTGTCAAGTTAATAATAAGTTGTTTTATTCGTGTTATTGTTTTCTCTTTTTTCCGTTTTCTACTGATCGGTTGCTTCCATCTGATCCAGCATCTCAAGTCCTTTGCTCGATACTATGTTGCGCAAAAAGCCTCGCCCGATCACTATAAATACTTGCGATATCGTGATCTCCGGCGGGAAGAAGTCTTCCATCCGCTTGAGTGACTCTAATTGCATAAACAGTATTCTGATCTGTAGATCCAAGTCTATATTCTTGCGAAATACCCCCTGCATTATGCCTAAATGGATCACTTTCATAAGCGGCTTGATCATTTCTTCCTGATAGCTCTCGTAGTCCGTGCGCAGATGTTTGCACCGATCGTCCATGTCGCGTAGAAAGTCCACACTCGCCGTCTCGTGGATCTTAGCCAAGTAGTTGGTCATCTTGTGCATTGCCTCCAAGACATTGGGCGTCGAGCGAAAGATATCATCTACCTCTTGCTTCGATTTTTGTGAATAGTATTCCATTACATGACGGATCATGTCATCTTTGCTCCCGAATAGCTCATAAAGTGTACGCTTCGACATGTTGAGCGTAGATGCTACATAATCCATCGATGTGTGCGACGGACCTTTCTTTAAGATTATCTCCGAGATCGCTTTGATCAATCTCAGGTAATGTTCCTCTTTTAAGTCTTTCAATTCCATAGGCGTTGCAAAGTTATATTAAAAAACTGAAAACGCAAAACAAGTTTTTAGTTTTTTAGTTCTTTTTTTAGATTTTTTTTCGTACATTTGCATTAATGGTGTTTTAATCGTTTTTTTTGTCGCTTTTTTTGTTGCATTATGAGAATAAAATCTTTCTTTAGAGACGCGGGAGTTTAGGAGTTAATCGCAATTTTTTTTGTAAATAATTGACTTTAAATT
>JBJEDL010000056.1:0-23590 GCA_051872035.1 Lepagella sp. | reverse complement strand
TACCATAGTAATAATACTCCTTTGAATTGAGCACAGGTATACCTATTAACAATTGAAAAAAATTGGATAGGGATGGCATCAACGATGCCATCTCACCTTTCCAAGCAGAACTTTCCCATTGTATTGTAATCGGAGATTGTATGCATCCTAATGTTGTTTTGTTGAAAGAGTAAGTTCTTGGTCTTAGATCTTTAAAAATGTGATCAGGCTCGTGGTAACTGCTTAATTGAACGATTTTCACTTTCTTTAATTTGGGAAATGGGGAGAGATGACCCTCGCGATAAAATCCTATATGAAATTTCGCCCATAATGGGTCATTAATATCAGAGCCGGATCTTATAAATCCGGAACTTCTGTATGTAAACCCGTATTGATCAGAATATTTACCTTTGAAAAAGCAATAGGATGGAGGGGAGGATTTATAATCAAAATCCAAGGGAATATCGAGCTCTTTATTTATCCATGATAAAGAATTGGGACACAATACATTGACGTTAATCTGCTGACCGCTCATATTTGCCAAATTATAGTAGGGACCTTTATCAGAGCCCACTCTCATAGTAATTTGAGAGTATGTCAAATCAAAAAATTCTACAAACTGAGATCCCGTAAGATATTTTATGACATGACTTTTCTCACGGACGTCATCGTGAGTACAACCTTGTAAAAAACGTTGATGGTCGTCATCATTCTTATAATTTTCCCAAAAGTGTTGTGTCCAATAAAATTGCTCGGGAGGCCCGATTTCAAGATCCTTCTTTTTGAAGTGCTTTCCCATATAGTTTTGCCATTCTTGCAAAGTCGATTGTTTTGTGATTGACTCCAAGTCATCATGGCAAGAGGATAGTAAAAGAGCTAAGAGAGCCGCCACTAAATATTTGGTGATCTTCATAATGAATTAAAATTTGAAAAATTCGACTTGAATTACTTCCGATTTGTGAAAACCTAAAAAATGTCATCATTGCCACCTATTGACAAAGTTCAAGTCATTTGTGTCACATGTAACACAGCAACAAATACACAATAAAGTTGTTGATTTACAGTCACTTAATACACTGAGACAATAAACTAAGTTCAAGGATGTATGCCATTTTTGACAAAAATAACTCAATTTTTCAACTTTTCAAAACAAATTTTACACTTTGGCACGATTTTTGCTGTTTTATTATGCAGAAAGGTATCGCATAGTGCGATACCTATAATTAAAAATATTATAAATTTATGAATAAGACAATTGAAAAACCGGACATTTTGGGGTTAAACAGGATTGCCATTGTATGCAATAGCCCGGTAAATGAGTCCAAAAAATTAAATTCGAATCCACCGGATTATAAAGCATTTGCTACGGCTAAGTCTTGTGGATTTAATGTTGTAATGTATCCCGGATCAGAAGTCGAGCAGGATCATCAGTGGATCGAATATATGGATAAGGCATTGACTTATTGTAGCCAAGTGGGTATCAAACTCATCAGTAATTCTCCAATTCTTTGTTACAATCCGAAGAACAAGAAAAAGACAGATTGGCCTAAAGCATTTATCGAACTTTATCCTAAGACCAAGACCCCGGAATGGGAGTTAACTCAAGAAGACAAAAAAAGGAATATAACTCAAGATGCGCTTGATGCACTTGTCGGTTGGCAACTCAAAGATGAACCTTATTATCAAGATTGGCATAAACCTAACTATTATTATGAAGAGACTAAGACTGGAGTAACAACGACAATACTGCCTAAAGAAGAGACTGAGGATGGTATGTCAAAAAAGTTACATAATGACGGGAAAATCCCTGATCAAGGTATGGATCCGTTGGTTGATAATCATGGCGAAGTATCTATCAACGATTATAAACTGAAACAAATGGATTGTGAAGACATTCTTGAAAATCATACAATAATTACAGGAGTCGACAAAGAACGTCCTGTGTTTTCTAATCTAGCTGTTGATAACGACCCCAAATGGATTGGGCATAATAGCACATACAATGAATTCCTTGACGAGTATATCAGTAAATTCACACCACCCCTATTGTCTTTCGATTATTATCCGATTGAAACTCTTAAGAACGATGAAGGGAAAGATGTTGAAGTATTTCAAGAAGATACTTTCTATCAGAATCTGCTGATGTTCGCTAATAAGTCTAAACAATACAATATCCCATTTTGGGCGTATTGTCTGTGCTTGAAGCACCTTTCGGGGCCAGGAGGCCGTCATTACCCCTATCCTACGGAAGGTATGATGAGAATAGAGGCGTTCTCTGCTTTAGCTTTTGGAGCTCAAGGCATCGTATATTGGCAATATCGCTCGGATGATCTCAACTCAGGGACATCGAGTAGCGAAACTTCACAATCAAGTCCTACTTTGAATGGAGGAACTCAAATAGGAGGTATAGATAGTATCGGAAGTAGCACTTTTATGGGTGCTGATGAAAAGGGTGTACCTGTATATGGCAATGGGATAACTACGAGTGTATGGCAAAGTATTAAAAATATAAATAGGGACATAATCAAAGAGAATAAAAAATTCTTCAATTGCAAGTTTATCAAGCACCGATTATGCTCTGGCGATCATGAATATAGTTTGAATGGAGATGCGGGGATTGATAAAATCAAAGCATCAGGGAAAGGTTTTCTGATGACATACATAGAAACGCCCGATCCAGAAGAAACATACGCTGATGGTGAACAGGTTATTAACGAATACATTGTAATCGTGAGCAGAGATCCATTTGAAAGTCAAGAACTTGAATGGACAGAGTATCAAAATATGGTTTCACATACAGGTCTTGACGACCTGGATTCTGATTGGCACGACAACAAAGACGACTTCGAAGGAAACAGTAATGGAAGCCACACTGATGTTTATCCGGTGCCACAAAGGTTTACTGAGACTCTTCCGCCAGGAGGATATAAAATCTTCAAGTGCTAAGAAGGAGTTATCATCTCATCTTATCACACAAAGCCATCTCTCGATCTGATCAGTCACACATAAAAGCAAGAGCGAGTTCCGATGAACTCGCTCTTTTCTCTTATTTGAACTCTGGAGTGCCCCACATTGTATAGGCTTTCCCGTAAAAAGAGAAATAGCTCGTTGCATGTTCCATCATTTTATATCCTAATGTCAAGTCGGTGGTACCGGCATATATTTCTTCGAGACGGTCTACAGCTCGACACAACACCTCTGCATGACACGCGAAACGGTCATCGGTGAGCAGAAAATCCTTGATCCGCTGCTTATTCTCAATCAATAGAGGCATTATCAGATTCTCCATGATATTGCGAGATACCTGAGGATCTTTCAGGGTCAAGTTTAATTCCCGCTCCGTTTTATTCCCGGGGCTTTGGGCATCCACGATCTCATATAGCATATCAAAATCACACCTATCCTCACTTAGCAAGGACATAATGCAATTAGCTAAGAAGAGATAACGACCCTTGGCTTTCCTCATTTCATCATTAAATAGTTTAGATGAATCGATAGCAAATTTGATTACTCCCTCATCGGTTTGAGTAAATACAAATGTATCCGGAGAATAATACGTATATTCTCCTATATAATTGAGATAATAAAAATCTGCAACTTTATTCTTAAGCCATGAGTTCTCAAAACCGCAAAAAAGAGTCCGAATCATAAGCTCTATCGAGATATAATCATCCAGTTCTACATCATGGATGCCGTAAGGATATTTCTTCAGTATCGGCATTGCCAACATCAGTTGTAAGAAATCGGACGGATTCTTTATAAGCTCTGCGATTTCACCCGTCCACTCGGAGGTGTGCCAATCTATGATGATAGGTGAAATGATTGTCTTTAATGATTTCGTATCAAAGCTATATTCGAAACATGACCAATTCATAGTCTGGGAAAAATAGCCCGGTTCCTTCATTTTCAGATCATCATAAGAGTATTCTATATTTTTAAAGATCTGCAAATTACTGCTCAATTCTCCTTGGAAACCGATCTTGACGCCCTTGCCTACCTCACCTTGGCCGGAAAAAGAGTAGTAGTACTTTGTCTTGTAACCAAATTTCAGAGGCGCTTCTACATATTTATAAAAGAAGAATGGGGAGTAGGGACACAATATTTTAGCCAGTATGGCTGTGCCGGTAGTATCCACCAAATTATAATGAGTCGGTCGTTCGCAACCATATCTGATGTATACTTCAGTGTCAGAACGATCGTAAAACTCGACAAACTCACCATCTGCGATTTTTGTTTTCCTTAGAGTCTGTTTGTCATAGGGATCGAGCTCTGTCCAATAGAAATCAGGGGAATTGCATGTAAAATGCTTGCCCTCATATTTAGCCCAGGGATCGGTATTGGCAGACTGATCATCACTTGGTGATTCAGAAGAATCTCCACTGGGAGAATCGGGCTGATCATTACATGACGATAATATCATCAAAATCGGGAATAACAAAAAACTTAAAAATACAAATTTTTTCATAATGTGCGCAAAGTTTTATTGGTATTCGGTGAGGTTGTAGCCGAGGGTGTCGGCATGCGGTATTAACCGAAGAGGTGGTGGAGGTGGAGGAAGCGTTGGAGGGTGTCTTCGCCGTGGCGGCTCATTGAGCGGATCACTTTGTCGAGACTTTTCTCCTTGTATATATCGCCGGATTTGGAGAAGAATTTGTCGGCATAGCAGATGAGTTTTTCTTCGAGCGATTGTGGGGTCATATCGCGAAGAGGGAGGGGGAGAGATTGCGACCGGATATCTTGGATGGTAAGCCCGGCGCCGGTGTGTCGTTCACAGACTAAAGCATGGCGAGGGAGTCCTTCAAGCCGGAGGATGCGGCTACCCTCGATGCCATGGCAGATATAAGGGAGCGTGCCGTGGCAGCAGATGTCGGGGGCATCGCAAGCGAAGATGCCGATGTCGTGGAGGAGAGCAGCCTCCTCGACGAACTGAAGGTCGACATCGAGTCCTCGGCGGCGAGCGCACTCGAGGGCCTTATCGGCGACGAGTCGACTATGTGCCATGAGGATGGCACGTAGTCGACTCGACTTGTCGTAATACTTATCTATGATAGATAGCGGGTTCAAAATTCGATGATCTCGCACCATCCATGCACGTCGGGTTCGGTGCCATATTGGATGCCACGAAGTTTGTTGTAGAGTTTGGTAGTGACAGGGCCAGCCTCTTGCATGCCGTATTCGAACTTATGGCCGTTGTCGAGGTCGGTGATTTCGCCGATGGGAGTGCAGACGGCGGCAGTACCGCAGTTGCCGACTTCATCGAACTCAGCGAGCTCCTCGTAGGGGATATGACGCTCTTCGACATTGAGACCCATGTCGCGAGCGAGCTGACGGAGGCTCTTGTTGGTGATAGATGGGAGGATGGTTTCGCTGGCGGGAGTCACGTAAGTGTTGCCCTTAACGCCGAAGAAGTTGGCAGCGCCACACTCATCGAGGTATGCCTTCTCCTTGGGATCGAGATAGAGCATCACGGCGTAGCCGAGCTCGTGAGCCTTCTGTCCGGCATTGAGAGAAGCGGCATAGTTACCACCGATCTTGATAGAGCCAGTGCCCTTGGGAGCGACGCGGTCATATTCGCGAGAGAGGCAAACGCGAGTAGGCTTGAAACCAGCCTTGAAATAGGGGCCTACGGGAGTCACGAGCATGATCACCATATAGTCTTCAGCGGGGCTCACACCAATCTTGGGAGAGATGCCGATCTGGAGAGGACGGATATATAGAGAAGCACCCGACTCGTAGGGAGGGATGAAACGCTCATTGAGCTTAACGACTTTTCTTACCATCTCCTCGAAGAGTTCTACAGGCATGGGCTGCATAGAGATGCCTTCGGCGCTTCTGATGAAACGCTTGGCATTTTCATCCATGCGGAACACTCTGACCTTGCCATCGGGGCCTCTGAAAGCCTTGAGGCCTTCGAACGACTCCTGGCCATAGTGGAGACAGCTTGCGGCGATGTGCAAGGGCACATATTCAGAATCGCTTACTTCGATCTCGCCCCACTTTCCGTTGGTGAAAGTACATCTTACATTGTAATCGGCTTTAACATAGCCGAAAGGTAATTTACCCCAATCTAAATTTGGAATTTCCATGTGCTTTTAGGTATGTTAGTTTAAAGTTTAGGTATTCAGAAAAAATTTTGATTAGACACTGAGCATCAGACTGCGACTTTGCAAGTCATATCGCCAACCTTGACGATATATACGCCATGCGCGGGCATGATCATTTGGGACTTGCCGGCGGGGATGCTTTCATTGCTGACCAGCCTGCCGAGGATCGTAAAGATTTTGACCTGGGCGGGATGGTTGGAATTGATGATCAGAAGGCCATTAGCGACCTTGATCTCAATATCGGCATCACGAGCCACGACCTTGGCGTCAGAGCGTTCATTCTTGACCGGCTCCCAGCCCTTGTGCTGGGCAGCGTAAGCCGGCAGGCAAGCTAACGATGCTGATATGAGCAAAATAGCGCCACAGAAATATCTCTTAAAGCTCTTGATCATAGTTACAAATCTAATAATCGTGTAAAGTTACAAAAATCTTTTTATTTAACCTTATTAATTAGATAAAAAAATCCCCACAAGGATTAACTTGTGGGGATATAATAGTCAAATTGTGATTAAAAACCGAGAAGGGATGATTATTTTTTATCTTCCTTCTGGAGTTGCTCCTTGAGTGCCTGAAGAGCGTCGAGGTCGCCGAGAGTAGTCTTCTCTACAGTAGTAGTGGCAACAGCCTCGGAAGCTTGACGTTTCTCAGTGCGCTTGGTAGCGTTCTGTGCGCGACGTTCAGCCTTGGTAGCATCTTCGGCGATGCGGCTATGGCTGAGGATGATGCGCTTGTTGTCCTTGTTGAATTCGATTACCTTGAAGTCGAGTTCTTCGCCGAGTTGAGCTTGAGAGCCATCCTCCTTAACGAGGTGCTTGGGAGTAGCGAAGCCTTCAACGCCATGGTCGAGGCTGATGACAGCGCCCTTGTCGAGGACTTCGATCACCTTACCCTTATGGATAGAGCCGACAGTGAAGATAGTCTCGAATACATCCCAGGGATTCTCTTCGAGCTGCTTGTGGCCGAGGCTGAGGCGACGGTTGTCCTTATCGATTTCGAGGACTTGCACTTCGATATCGTTGCCGATCTGAGTGAACTCGCTGGGGTGTTTGATCTTCTTGGTCCAGCTGAGGTCGGAGATGTGGATGAGGCCATCTACACCCTCTTCGATCTCAACGAATACGCCGAAGTGAGTGAAGTTGCGCACCTTGGCAGTGTGACGGCTACCGATAGCATACTTCTCTTCGATATTTTCCCAGGGATCATTCTTAAGCTGCTTGAGGCCGAGGCTCATCTTGCGCTCCTCGCGGTCGAGAGTGAGGACCACAGCCTCTACTTCGTCGCCGACTTTGAGGAAATCTTGAGCGCTGCGGAGGTGTTGGCTCCAGCTCATTTCGCTGACGTGGATCAAGCCCTCAACGCCGGGTTGCACCTCAACGAATGCGCCATAGTCAGCCATAACGACAACTTTGCCCTTAACATGATCGCCGACTTTGAGGTTGGCGTCAAGGTTGTCCCAAGGATGGGGAGTGAGCTGCTTGATGCCGAGAGCGATACGCTTCTTCTCATTGTCGAAGTCGAGGATAACGACCTTGATATCCTGGTCGAGTTCGACCACTTCGTGGGGATCGGAAACGCGGCCCCAGCTGAGGTCGGTGATATGAACGAGACCGTCCACGCCGCCGAGGTCAACGAACACACCGTAAGTAGTGATGTTCTTAACCTTACCTTCGAGCACTTGACCCTTTTCGAGCTTGGAGATGATCTCCTTCTTCTGCTGTTCGAGTTCAGCCTCGATGAGAGCCTTGTGGCTAACAACCACGTTCTTGAACTCTTGGTTGATCTTCACAACCTTGAATTCCATAGTTTTGCCAACGAATACGTCATAATCGCGGATAGGACGGACGTCGATCTGCGAACCGGGGAGGAAGGCCTCGATGCCGAAGACATCGACGATCATACCACCCTTGGTGCGGCTCTTGACATAGCCCTTGATTACCTCATCGTTGTTCAAAGCTTCGTTTACACGGTCCCAGCTGCGAGTCTGGCAAGCCTTCTTATGGCTAAGACGGAGCTGGCCGCTCTTATCCTCGAGAGTTTCAATATAAACTTCTACTTCGTCGCCCTCCTTGAGGTCGGGGTTGTAGCGGAATTCGCTTACAGGGATTATGGCGTCAGACTTCATGCCGATATCAACGCGCACTTCACGCTTGTTGATCGATTTCACGGTGCCTGTCACCACTTCGTTTTCTTTTGCTGTCTTGAGAGACTCGTCGTAAGTGTTGATTAATTCTTCACGAGTTTTCTCGCCGGCAGTTGAGCCATTTTCATAGCTCTCCCAATCGAAATCTTCGATGGGGGTTTGAACTTTTGATTCAGTCATTAAAAAGTTAATAATAGGGTTAATAAATCTCTCCTTATGGCACGCTACGCCATAAGCGCCACAAAATTAGAATTTTATTTACTTTTTTCCAAATATTTTCACCTCAAAATTATCATTTTCTCACATCTTTTCTTCTATTTCTCATTTATTATTACTTATTTTGCAACCGATATGGGAATTTATCTCGATATTTATCCCTGAATTTATGATAAGTTTTTAATATTTTGTGTATATGACGAAGAAATGTTTTACTCTGTTGCTGGCGACAGTGATGATGGCAGTAATGTCTTCATGTCGTCCGAGTGTCGAAGATGTAGTCGACAAGATCGTGGAAAAACAGGAGCTCACGAGTGCGGAATATGAAGTGATCATCGACTATACTCTCGAGGGGTTGAATGAGATATCGGATTCGGTCCAAGTATATAAGGACTCCCCCACCGATTTATTGCGGTGTATGATGCGCATGTCGCAGAGGTATGAGTATAATAATGTGGTGATAGGCAAACTGATGGAAGTGGATGCGGCGACCCTCGAAGAGCCGGTGCGCGCCAAGTATGAGAAGGCGATGACGCTATACGCCGAGAACGAGAAGGCACTGAAGAGTGTGATGAAAGGCTCGATGATCACCCCGGAAGACATGGAGAGAGGAATGAATAGAGAGGTGACAGAGGAGGAAGTCTCCGATACGACAGCCTCAGCGGCTCCGAAGAAGGAAGAAGTGCTCAATGCCGCCGATCAAGCCTCCCCCGGCTCAGTGTCAGCGAAAGCCACCAAAGATAAGAAATAATTAACAGGAGCAGACTCCGACGAGAGATAGCTCCAAGAGAAGAATGAAGAGAGGGTGGGTCGGCTGTGATGGCCGGCTCACCCTCTCGGCAACTGTATGTATGATATGTATTTAGATTATGGCTTTTTCTTTTTGATTGTTTGTTCTGCCGGAACAGGCTTTTTCTATTATTTGTATTTGGCCCATTTGATTACTTCGGCGACAGATGGTTTTTTGCCATACATGAAGATGCCGATGCGATAGATCTTGCCGCAAGCCCAGATGGCGAAGATGAAAGTGGCGTAGAGTATCACGAGTGACAGGATCGACTCCCAGGCAGCTACGCCGTATGTAACTCGGGCTATCATACATGTGGGGGATGTTAAGGGTATCATGGAGAGCCAGAATGAGAGGGTCGAATCGGGGCTGGCTATTACAGCCATTTCACCCATGATAGCCACGATCATAGGCACAGTAGCGATCGACGACAACTGGCTGGCATCCTGCACATTGCTTACAGCCGAACCGATGGCGGCATAGAGCGAAGCGTAGAGGAGGAAGCCACCGATGAAGAAGAGGAGCGTATTGATCAAGAGCGAAGAGAGATAGCCGAAGTCCATGAATTGAGACATGGCGGCTGTCATCTCGGCAGGCATATCGCCCGATTGCATCTGGCCAGCGAGCATGGGAGAAGCCACGATCACAGCCGTGCCGATAAGTGCAGCCCAGATCAGGATCTGTGTCACAGCCACGAGAGCCACGCCCAGGATCTTGCCAAGCATCAGGTTGAAGGGTTTGACAGAAGATACCATGATCTCGAGCACGCGATTGTTCTTCTCTTCGATGATCGAGGTCATGACCATCTGCCCATATAGTATGATAAACATGTAGAGCATCATGCCCATCGTCAAGGCGAGCAGGTAGGAGAACTCGGTAGAAGTCTCGGTCTCTTTCTCCTTGTCGATGCGTATTGTAGAGAGCTTGGTGTCAGCCTTGATGGAGCTCATGATTTTGTCGATATCGGGGATGTCATAACGCGACATACGTATCTGCTCGATGGCTTGGTCAAGTTCTGAGGTGATATAAGAATCGGTGACCATTGACACGGAACCGCGCGAGAGGAGAGTCACGTTATGGCTTGGGTCGTCGACGGCATTGTCGCCGATCACCAAGATGCTCTCGATGCTCTCGTCGGCACGAAGAGAATCAACGGGGAGCGAGGCTGAAACGAACTTCACCTCGTCGTTACCCTTGAGAAGGGGAGCCACGACGCCGGTGTTGTCGACTACCTGGATGGTGGTCTTGTCGGGGGTACTGAAGATGAGTATCAGAGTGGGGAGTGCCATCATCGCCAGGAGGAAGATGGGCACGAGTATGGTGGTGATGATGAAACTTTTGCGTTTCACCCTTTCGAAATATTCACGCTCTATGATGAGACCTAATGGATTTGCCATTGTATATGAGATTTAGAAAGATGTTCGAAAATAAGTTGGAATGTCGATTGAGGATTAAGCGAATAGAGATTCGCCACGTTCGTTGGCTTTGACGGCAGAGACGAAGATATCGTCCATCGAAGGGAGCATACGTTCGAAGCAGTTGATGTCGACGGCGTCATTAATCAGGGAAATAGCCTCGCGACGAGTCATGCCCTGCGCCAGACGGAGAGTGGCAGTGAAATTGCCATACTTGTCATTCTCGCCGGCATTGAACTCCATGCCGGTGCGGTCGGCGACTTCGAGGAGATTCTTGGGATCGCCGGCGTAGACGAGGTTGTAACGGCGGTCGGCATAACGTTCGCGGATTTCAGCCACATTGCCGGAGAGGATGTCGTGAGAGCGATTGATCAGAGTGATGTTGTCGCAGAGTTCCTCGACGCTGTTCATATTGTGGGTAGAGAAGATGATGGTGGCACCGGCATCGCGGAGTTTGAGGATTTCGCGCTTGATGATGGAGGCATTGATAGGGTCGAAGCCGGAGAATGGCTCGTCAAAGATCAGGAGCTCGGGATTATGGAGCACGGTGACGATGAACTGCACCTTCTGCGCCATTCCCTTGGAGAGTTCCTCTACCTTTTTGTCCCACCAGTCGCTGATCTCGAGGCGTTCGAACCACTCCTTGAGGCGGGTGGTGGCGTCGCGCTTGGAGAGGCCTTTGAGGCGAGCGAAGAAGATGGCTTGCTCGCCGACCTTCATCTTCTTGTAGAGGCCACGCTCCTCGGGGAGGTAACCGATGTTGTATACATCTTGAGCGGTGAGGGTGTGACCATTGAAGGTAAGTGTGCCTTGGTCGGGGGCAGTAATATGATTGATGATACGGATAAGAGTGGTCTTACCGGCACCATTGGGGCCGAGGAGGCCATAGACCTTGCCACGAGGCACCTCGATGCTTACATTATCAAGAGCGGTGTGGCCGGTATAAGTCTTGGTGATGTTCTTTGCACTAAGTAGAATATCCATAATTGATGGGTTGTTGGGTTATATATTATTGAGAGGCTAATTAATGATACGGCGGATTGCAGCGATGAGTTCCTCTTCGGAGATGTCGAGGCGTTTCATTTCTTCGCAGAGAGAGGGTAGCAACTTATCGTAGAACTCCTTACGACGCTCAGCGAGGACACGAGCTGTGGCATCGACGGAGAGGAGGAATCCCATGCCGCGACGAGGCTCGATGATCGAGGCTTGCTGCAAATATTCGAGGGCTTTCAGCACGGTGCGGGCATTGACTCCGAGCTCGGCGGAGAGCTCGCGTACCGAGGGGATCAGCGCCCCCTCACGCCATCGACCGCTGATGATGCTATTGAAAGCATAGTCGGTGATTTGCCGATATATAGGTTTGTTATCATCAAATTCCATTGGCAGTGATTTAGCGGATTATGGGGTTCAGGCTCTACGCATCTTGATGTCCTTATATATGCCGTATGCCATAAAGCATACGAAGATTGCCAAGATAATATTGGAAGGAATCATCACCGTGTTATTGTTAGCTACCAGATTGATGGCATCTTGAGGCTGAGTGATATTCTCCTTGGAATTGTCGAGGAAACCGATCAGCATGCCGGTAAAAGCGGAGTATAGATTGATAAATATCACGGCGATGATACATCTGGCGACTCTGCCGGAGTGGCAATGGATCACTATGTAAAGGCAAGTAGTGATCATGGCGAGACCGGTAACGATATTGGCGATGTTGACCGAACCGGATACGCTCATATATATGCCTGAGAGATAGTCCATGACTTCGCTATGGAATGATGCGGGCATTAAGTTGTAGATAAAGAGGGAGAGTCGGAGCGATCCGAAAGTGATGATTGGCATCAAGATAAAGAAATAGAGGAAATAGAAGAGGCAAATTTCCCCTGCCTCAGCCGGCAGCATACGGTCGACACGGAGGGAGTCGCCGCGGCGAGTAAGAGCCAATGGTGCGAAATAGAAGATGTAGGGGACTACGAGCCACACCAATGTGAATGATGAAAGCTGTAGTGGCTTGGGGAAAGGGATGATCACCATCATGCTGCCGACTAAAGAGATGAGGAGGAAGAGGATGGTCGGCTCAAGGAGCAAGGGATAGTAATATGCGGCAACATTACAGAAACGATGCCATGAGAAACGTTTGCCGCGGGGTGATATATGGTTAGTGGTTTCGCTCATTTTGCTTTAGGATTTTGAGTGAGAGTAAGAAGAATCTGTTGAGCCGCCTGAGAATGAAGTGCGATATAGAGTAGTTTCCAGTCGACGCGAGTGGGTTCGTCGTCGGGGGAAGCGGGTTCGATGTTTAGTATTCGTCCCATTTGGACTTCACTGTAGAGGGCATCGTCGGGGGCGATACGTGTGACGGTGAAAGCGAGACGAGAGCTTACTTGCTCTTCGGTGCCGGCGTAGGTGAGATGAGAGTGAGTCAGAATGATGGCACCATCATAGAGATGGCTGAACTCGTCGACGGTGTGGGTGGAGAGGATTAGTGTACGCTCGTCGTCCATGGATCGAGCTATGATCTTGCGGAGAGTTTCGCGGCCTTCGATGTCGAGGGCGTTGGTGGGCTCGTCGAGCAAGAGGATTTTGGTGCCAAGGGCGAGGACGTAGGCGAGTTGTGACTTCTTGCGCATGCCGGTGGAGAGGGATTTCATCGACTCGTAGCCGGTGAGGCCGAAGTCATGGAGGTTGGCGTCGAATTGCTCTTGGCTGAATGTGGGATAGAAGCGGGTATGCATCTTGGCAAACTGGCGGATGCTCTTGGCGGGGAAAGTCATATTCTCTTCGAGGAGGAAGATATTCGCCATATCCTCGGCACGACGATCTCTGCCGGAGACGCCATCGATGACGCACTCCCCTACTTGTGGAGTCTTTAGTCCTGCGATGATATGCAGCAGAGTGGTCTTACCGGCACCATTTTCGCCGGCGACGAGATAGATACCCGGCGCGATCGACGCAGAGACGCCGCTCAGCGCCCGGGCTCCCGTCTTAGTATAAGAAAACTCTAAATTATTAAGTTCGATCATAACTTTATAAGGTGTGAAGAGGTATATCGATGATTGTTTCCGTCGTGGAGTCAGCCTCCAGTATTATTTGACAGGAGTGACCGTGTAGCCGGCATTCTTAAGGCCTTGGAGAAGACCGCGCTTACCGGGGAGGTGACCGGCGCCTACCACCACCATTAGCGATTCGTCAGCCATTTCGCGACTGAGTGTAGCGGTCCAGGCATCGTTGCGCGTATACATGAGAGTCTCGAAATACTCCATATCGTCGGCAGCTTGCTCCTCCATCAGGCTGTAGATGGCGTTGATATCGTGGCTGACGTATGCATCGAAAAGCTTGTTGGAGAGGTTCTCAGCTTTGGGGAGGTCAGAAACGAGCGATATGAGATCCTTGGCCTGCTTGGAGACAGGAGCGCCATATAGCACATCCATTTGATACTCGATGGTTTCGAGTCCTTTGACCTCTTTTCCGGCTTGGCGAGCGCGAGCTTGCATTGTCATATCGATGCCGGCATTGGGGTCAATTTGAGGGAATTTGTTCGCCACCATCACAGCGGAGATGGAGGTGGTGATAATCGCAGGCTTGAATGAATAGAGCGCTTCGGGAAGAGGAGTGCCTGTGAGTTCTTGCCAAGCCTTTTGTACAGAAGCCATCTGCTCGGCTGAGAGCACCTTGTCGAGAGTGCTATCTTGAGGAGCGACCATCATGCCTTGGAACTGCATGAGATTTTGGGGATCAGACATGATCTGCATATCGATCTCACCATAGAAGCGATCTACCGACTTGATGGCATCGGGGAGCTCATCGATGGAGTCGACAGCAGAGAGGGGCGCCAGATGGTGAGTGCCGAGGATGTAGCTGACCTTGTCGCTGCCGGGGCGTTCCACCTTATAGAGGATTTGGGCTTGAGAAGCAGCCGAATAAGTGGCGAAGAGCAGGATTATTGCGAATAAACGATTTTTCATTGTTGTAGAAATTTATTTGTTAGACGTTATTGTTAGCAGTTAAACTAATTGTTTTTTAGAGGATTACGGCGTCAAGCATTGCACTGATGTCGTGTTGTAGTGAAATACAACACTGCAAAGATAGAAATAAAAAACGGAATAAAGCAAACAAAGCTCCAACTTTAACATTTATTAACATATAGAACAAAAAAAGTCGGCGCAAACCCGCATGCGCCGACTGATAATAATAGGAGAGGTGACTCTATGATTGGTAAAGAGGAGATTAGAAGTTGTAGCCTATGGTGAAGGTCCAGCCTTTGGTCAGGCCACCGAAGTTCTTTTTGAGGTTGTCGATTTTGAGTTCTTTCCAGGCGGAGATGCAGCCAGCCATGTAGTGAGCGCCGATGTAGTAATGGTCGAAGATTTCGAATCCGGTGCCCATCTTGAATCCGAAATCTACCGAAGCGGGAGTCTGCGTGAATAGTGGCACAGGATTCTCGGCGTCGGTCATGAGGTGAGTCACCTTGTTTTTCGAATCGAGGAGGATGGCGAGGTATGGGCCGAACTCGACATTCCATCTCACTTCGTCGACGATGTTGAAGTGCATCACCGCCATGATGGGGATGGTGAGGTTATAGCTATTGCGCTTGCCGAGCTGAGTATATTCGTCGACGCCGCAGATGCCTTCGAGGCCGGAGCCGACAGCAGTTCCTGCCAGAGCATATCGGCCGCTACGGGTGTCGAAGAATACACCGGGCTGGATCGAGAGATAATCGCGGATGTTGAGATCGGCGACTACACCGACGCTGAAGCCGGTGCCCCAAGTTTCGTTATGGAAAGCAGAGGGGAGGGCCGAGCCGGAGATGGTACGGTTGGTAGTATTTACACCTACTCTCACGCCGAAAGTAAGCAGGTCGTCACACTTCTCGGTAGAGAAGAAATCGGCAGCATTCAGGCTTGCCACGCTAAGAGCGCACAGGGCGCCGAATAAGAATTTTTTCATACGATAATCTTAAAAAAATAAGAAGAAACAACTGTGTGTTTCAATCACCCCCTATCCGATTTTACAAATTTAATAAAAAATTTGCATACAAATGAAAGTATATCTCTTTTATTTTGTAATTTTGCAGACTGAAAGCAATAGGTAGGTCCGAAAGGGGGTCTGCGATTGTTCTAAAAAACACAAAATTCAACCTTTTGTTTCCATCCTGTAAAAACTCAACAATCAATGGTAGCAAAAAAGCACAAATACAACAGCCTATTGGTGAACGCCCGAGACTATATGTCGATTATCTTCGGGTTGTGTCTTTATGCCTTAGGGTTCACGGCATGCATTCTGCCCCACAAGGTGGTGATCGGCGGCATGGCGGGTGTGTCGACGTTGGTATACTTTGCATCGGGTCAGGTGATCCCGGTGTCAGTATCCTCCTACGCGCTGAACATTCTCTTGCTTGGCATAGCCTACAAGATAGTGGGTCGGACCTTTGTGATGCGCACGATCTTCGGCGTCACGGTGATCGCCCTGTGTCTGGCTGTGGGTGAAAAGATATTTATGGGACTGGGGCATCCCTTGATCCCGGATCAGACGGTGTCGCTCGTGCTGGGAGCCATCTTATGCGGCACGGGAGTGGGCACATGCTTCGTGCATAACGGTTCGTCGGGAGGCACGGATATCGTGGCTGCCTGCGTCTCGAAGGTGAGCAATGCCAGCATCGGTCGTGTGATGATCTACACCGATATGCTCATCGTGTCGATGTCGATACTGCTCCCCTTCGATGGCACAATCACCGAGCGTATCGAGGCACGCATACCGACCATAGTATATGGTCTGATGATCACCTTCATCATCTCCTATATCACCGATATGGTGATCAACACCAACCGCCAGGCGACACAATTTTTCATTTTCTCGCCGAAATGGGAGGAGATCGCCGACCGTATCATCAAGGAGGCACATCGCGGCGTGACCGTGGTGGATGGCATCGGATGGTATACGAAGCATAGCAGCAAGATCCTGATGGTGTATTGTCGCAAGATCGAGTCAGTGACCATCTTCCGCATCGTGAAGAGCATCGATGAGAATGCCTTTGTGACCCAAGGGGCTGTGAATGGCGTATATGGACAGGGCTTTGACAAGGTAAAGATCAAAATGAAGAAGCAGCCGACCCAGCCTCAAGCCATCGAGACCAACCCCGACAGCGATCCGCGCAACAAGATACGTCGCGACAACACCGAAGAATAATCGGGAACAAAAATCAGGCTTCCGCTCCTATTATATAAGAACAGGGTAAGAGAAAAAACAATCGATATGCGAGTTAAAGCATATCGATTATTTTTTGTGCATTATCGTGCTGACGGATGTCGAGATGGATATAGTCTATGTCTCGTTTTCGCCAGGTGATCTGCTTCTTGGCGTATACGCGAGTATTCTTCTTGATTCTTTCGATGGCGACATCACGTGTCATCTCGCCGGCGAACAAGGCAAACATCTCCTTGAGGCCGACGGTATTGAGCGAATTGAGGTGACGGAGATGATATACGCTTCGCGCCTCCTCTTCGAGGCCCATGTCGACCATAAGGTCTACTCGGCGGTTGATACGGTCGAACAGGATCTCGCGCGGGGCCTCGAGGCAAATTTTGAGGATTCGGAAATCGCGGGTGACACGTCGGCCGGTGCGGAGTCGGCTATACTTTTCGCCTGATGCACGGATGATCTCAACGGCATGGAACACCCTCTTGATGTTGCAGCGATCGACCATCTCATAATACTCCGGATCAAGTCCTCGGAGCGTATCCAAGAGCCACTCATCGCCGCGGGCTTCATGTTCCTCTTTGAGACCGGAGCGGATATGGTCGGGCACGGTGGGGAGGTCGTCGATACCATTGCAGAGGGCATCGACATACATCATCGAGCCGCCACACACCACCGCCACTCCCCTATCGGCGAGTAGCCGACGAGTAAGTCTGAGTGCATCCTGCTCGAACTCCGATGCGCTGTAATAGGCATCCAAGGGGAGCATATCGACCAGATGATGTGGCACACGGCGACGCTCCTCGGGGGTGGGCATAGCCGTAACTATGGGTATGCCTTGGTAGATCTGGCGGCTATCGGCGGAGATGATCTCTGTGTGGAGACGCTCAGCCACATCAACAGCCAGAGCCGACTTGCCCGAGGCAGTCGGCCCTGTGATGACTATAAGAGTGGGTGGCATAATGAGGCTACCCATAGCGATTAGCGCTCGGCTATGAGCTTACATATATTGACGATCACTTCCGTAGCCTTCTCCATCGACTGGATAGGCACATACTCATAGCGGCCATGGAAGTTCTCGCCGCCGGCGAAGATGTTGGGGCAAGGGAGACCCTTGAACGAGAGTTGAGCACCATCTGTGCCGCCACGGATAGGCTGCACCTTCGGTTCGATGCCGGAGAGTTCCATAGCCTTCTTGGCGATCTCGATGATGTGCATCAGGGGCTCGATCTTCTCGCGCATGTTGTAATATTGATCTTTGATCTCAGCCGAGCAGCAACCGGGATATTCCATGTTGGTTTTGCGGCAGAGATGTTCGATCTCACGCTTGCGGCTCTCGAAGCGGGCGCGGTCGTGATCGCGGATGATGTAGGTCAGAACGGTCTGCTCCACACTCCCCTCGATGCCTACCAGATGGTAGAAGCCCTCGTAGCCTTCGGTATGCTCGGGAGTCTCCCAGCGGGGCAACATAGCGATGAAGCTGTTGGCGACGCGGATAGAGTTGATCATCTTATGCTTGGCATAACCGGGATGGACATTGCGGCCCTTGATGGTGACCTTGGCGGAGGCGGCGTTGAAGTTCTCATACTCGAGCTCGCCGACTGTGCCGCCATCCATGGTGTAGGCGAAATCGCAGCCGAAAGCCTTGACGTCAAACTTATGAGCGCCCAAGCCAATCTCCTCATCGGGGTTGAAGCCGATGCGGATCTTGCCATGCTTGATCTCGGGATGGCTCTGGAGATAAGCCACAGCGGTGATGATCTCAGCGATGCCGGCCTTGTCGTCGGCGCCGAGGAGGGTTGTGCCGTCAGTGACGATCAGGTCATTGCCCAAATAATTGACCAACTCGGGGAAATCCTCCGGATTGAGGGTGATGCCCTCAGCCTCGTTGAGCACGATAGCCTTGCCGTCATAATTCTTGACGATGCGGGGATTGACATGGCGACCCGACATGTCGGGGCTTGTGTCCATGTGGGCGATGAAGCCCACCACCGGCACGGCACGATCCATATTGGATGGCAATGTGGCGAAGAGATAACCATTCTCATCGAGAGTGACATCGCTAAGACCCATGCCAAGCAAAATGGCTTTCAGGTATTTGGCAAATTCCATCTGACCCGGAGAGGAGGGTGTCATGTTGGTCAACTCATCGCTCTGGGTGTCGAACTTGACAAAATCTAAAAATCTATCAGTTACTGTCATCGTATTGATTTTAGGTGTTAATCCACCCCAACGAAGGGGTGGAACTTGATTTTTCGGATTTAATACGCGAATTTAATGATTTTTTCTAAGATAATCACTAAATTTGTGGTATGAAAAAAGTTATTTTTGTGATTATGCTCGTTTTGGGCATTATTTTCTTCGGATGGAAGCTATCGAACGGCAATCCTTTTGCCTCGGAAGCGAGTGATCCGACATCTCTTGATCAAGCATCTTCGAGTGGCAACTCCAAGGGAGGTGTCGGGTGCGATCATGCCGAACTTCTTAGAGTGGAAACACCCTCCTCTCTACCTTCACAGGAGAAGGATTATCGAGGATTTCGTGTGTCGTTCAACGCTGACAATCATACCCCCAACTGGGTGGCATGGGAGCTTCTGCGCAGCGAGACCGACGGGGATGTGCCTCGCGCCAAGAAGTTTTGGCAAGATGAGGATGTGAAGGGGTGTCCTGCCACCGGAGACTATACAAATTCGGGATATGACCGTGGACACATGTGTCCCGCCGCCGACCAGAAGTGGGATCCTCAAGCCATGGAAGACTGCTTTGCCCTGACCAATATCGCACCCCAAGCTCATGCTCTCAACGATGGGGCATGGAAGACGCTTGAAAATAAAGAGCGTAATTGGGCGGATCGCGACTCGGCGATAGTGATCGTAGCGGGACCCATCTATCAGGAGGGTGACCGACAACGTATCGGCGATATGGGGGTAAGAGTGCCGGGAGCATTTTTCAAGGTAATTGCTGCTCCTTATCTCGACTCGCCGCGAGGCATCGCGTTCGTATATCCCAACACCACCGCTCCGGGTAATATGCAGAATTATGTGATGACCATCCGCGAAGTGGAGCGACTCACCGGCTTCGACTTCTTCAGCGCACTCCCCGATGATGTCGAGGAGATGATTGAAACTAAAGCATCTTTTCGCGACTGGAACTAATCCTCCTACAATGCGAGCATATTAAGAGCGCGTTACTTAAATTTTATCAACTGACATTCAGACTATTAAGGAGAAATACAGATATGGAAACAATTGTGGCAATCTCATCGCCCCAAGGATCGGGGGCTGTGGCGTTAATCAGGCTTTCGGGCAGTGCAGCTATCGACATAGCGTCGCGAGCCTGGAGGGGATGCAACCTGCATGGCGTGGCATCTCACACCGCCCATCTCGGTAGCATCACCGATGAAAAAGGAGAGCCGATCGATCAGTGTGTAGCCACAGTATTTCGGGCTCCCAACTCGTTTACCGGCGAAGATACGGTAGAGCTGGGGGTGCATGGTTCGCCATGGATACAGCGGGAGGTGGTGCGTCGTCTTATCGACTTGGGGGCGAAGCCTGCCGGGCCGGGCGATTTCACACGGCGCGCCTTCCTCAATGGGAAAATGGACCTGGCGCAAGCTGAAGGTGTGGCAGACCTGATCGCCGCCACTTCGCGTGCCGCACAGCGTCTCGCCATCTCCCAGCTCTCCGGCAAGTTCTCTTCGCGCCTCAATATGCTTCGCGATCAGTTGGTGAGTCTCGCCTCTCTCTTGGAGCTTGAGCTCGACTTCTCGGAGGAGGATGTGACCTTCGCCGACCGCACACAGCTCATCGACATAGCCAACGAGACTCTCGCCATAATCGACCGACTTGTAGGGAGTTATGCTGCCGGCAGAGCATTCAAAGAGGGTGTGCCGGTGGCTATAGCCGGACATCCCAATGCCGGGAAATCGACCCTGCTCAACCGTCTTCTTGACGACGACAAGGCGATAGTGAGCAACATTCCCGGCACGACACGCGACCTGATCGAAGACACCCGCGAAATCGAGGGCATCCTCTTCCGACTCATCGACACCGCCGGACTGCGCGACACCACCGACAGGGTGGAGAAGATAGGTATCGACCGCGCCAACGGCGCCATCAGCCGCGCCGCCATCGTGCTCTGGCTCATAGATGCCTCAGAGAGTAGGGAGGTAGTGGCGGAAAGAATCGCCGAGACTGCCGAACGCATCGCTCGACTCGACTGCCACAACATCATCCTGCTCAATAAACTTGACCTTGCCACTACCCCACTCTCCACGACTGCCGACATACGCAACTTACAAGGCGAGCCGGCGGAAATCCTTGAGATATCGGCGAAGACAGGGCGAAATTGCGAGGCAATAGGGCATTATCTTGCACAAACAGCACAAAAAGAGCATAATCCCGATGCCGAACTGATAGTGACGAACGCGCGTCACTACGAAGCCTTACGCTCGGGATCCGAATCGTTAAGAAGAGCCAAAGAGGGTATAGAGACAGGTCTATCGGCAGACTTCATAGCGCAAGACATCCGCGAGACCCTCCACCACCTCGGCGAGCTAACGGGCGCCATCACCACCGACACCCTGCTACAAACCATCTTCACCCGCTTCTGCATCGGAAAGTAACTCGGTATTTTTGTATGTAAACCATCCCGCAACAGATATAGGCCGGATGCTGTCTTACTATGAAAAATCATCTGATTTAGATATTATTTGTTAAATCGCTTGTGTAGTTTTAAGATGGCAGCAGATGGACTTCGTCGTCGGCATCGAGATCCGGTTGAGCGGCAACCACACCATCGAGAATGCCAAAGGGCAAGCCATCCGGCTGACCGACATTTGCGATGAGTTGGCAGGGAAATATCCCAAGGACTTCAAATTCGTGGGGTGGCATCCACACTGCCGATGCCAAGCCATCTCCATCCTCAAGACCGAGAAGGAGATGGAGGAAGACACACAACGCATCCTCGACGGCAAGACTCCGGCGAAGGGCTCTGTCAACGCCGTAGAGGGCGTACCTGCCGCATTTTCCAACTGGGTGGAGACACACTCCGACCGCATAGTCCAAGGGGGCAGTTTGCCCTATTTCCTCCGAGACAACAAAGGCATAGTTGATGAGATACTCGGCATGAGAAACGGCAAAAAAACGCCACTGGAAATTGCGGCTGAGCGTCATGCGAAGCGGACTGCGGCTGATGTCGAGCGAATCCAGACGGCTTGGAATCAGCGATTGCTTAATAATCTTGCCTCACAAACCGAAAGAATCGGTTCATTCAGAGATAAAGAAATGCTTGAGTGGATTCAGATTTTGCAAGATGAAGTCGACATTAAACGATTTGATTTCTTTAGCAAGGACTATGCTACAGCTAAAGCATACCTTGAAAAGCGTATTTTTAAAGAAACAGAGGCGGCAAAAGCATTTATGGCAACAAAAGCAAATGCTGAGAATATGAAGGCTCTTGCAAAGGCTCTTGGAGTGGAACAGGGAGAGTTAATGACATTCTTTGAAGCCGACATGCACCGGGGAAATCCTAATTTTGCAGTAGCCGAGATGTATCGTGTTAATTGCCAAACATGCGTTGTTGCTAATGAGTTGCGTAGGCGCGGTTTCAACATCCAGGCTCTCGGCAATTTTAAAGGTAGTAAATCTGAAGAACTCTCAAAGTTTACAAATGGTATTTGGCAAAAGGCAGATGGCAATATCCCAAGTAAAATTAGGATTGGCGCTGAGTATAATAAAAGCTCATATACAGACCCCTCAGGTAAATTTCACAAAAGAGGGTTCTCAAAGACCGTTCCTAACCGGAAACGTCTTGTTTCTGAACTTGAAGCGAACCTCTCCGAAGATGGGCGCTATCATATTGATTGGACTTGGAAAGGCAGTGGAAAGGAACGTAGCGGACATATCATTACGGTAGAAAAAATTGGCGATACAGTACGCTATTATGACCCTCAGACCGGGAAGATTATTTCAGACTTTACTGAATACATCAAAGAAATAGACCTGTCACGAGGCATTAATTTGCTTCGTGTAGACAATCTTCAGATAAAGCCAAACTATGCTGCAGATATTCTTACAAAGAGCGGTGCAAAGACATCAACGGGAACTTCATCAGCAAGTGGTATAACTGGACGAATAAAGTCACAAGTGAGTAAACAAGCGAAGCAAGATGCTCTGGAGTGGGTTGAAACGCTCACTCCAATACCGCAACCTAATGGTACTATATCTTATCAAGAAACTGTAGGACACATAACTATTCCCGGTAAAACATTCATAAATGAAACGTATGCTAAAAATATACACAACAAAGAACTTGCCGAAATAATGGAAGCCGCCACTCATGCAAAAGAATGGATTCCCAAAGCAACTCTCGTAAAAGAAAATGAGCCAGGCATTCATCATCCATATCCGTTTAACGTTTACGAAGTTGAATGGCAAGGTCGCCTTATACAATTCAAAACAAAATGCTTATCCGGAGAGACTTTATACACTATGAGATTTATAAAAAAGAAGAATTGAACCACATCCCGAAGTCTGCGTCATAAGACCGACGTGTGAGTGTGGCTCAATTCTATGTTGCAAAATTAAGCATTATTTCTTAATCTACAATGCCTAACCTAAAACTTTCTAATCTTCGCTCGGATAAAACTTTGCCATAATGGTTTGTGATTGATTTATAGTTTGCGTCCATGTGGCTTCGCCATCCTTGCAAAGAATAAACTGCGGAAAGCCGATGTAGTGGACTTCATCATCAT
>JBJEDL010000055.1:0-23731 GCA_051872035.1 Lepagella sp. | reverse complement strand
GACTCATAAATCTACCCTTAATCGTGTATTGGATGATAGTTGCGGATTTTAGGATTATAATAGATGTTTTGTTGATAATACAAAAATTGTTAAAAGAGATTGTAATCATTAAACCCCAAGAGTTAGAAACAATCTAAAGATAGGTCGTCGAAAAAGCTAATAAAGCTAATAAGGCGAAACAGGCATTAATACAATAATGTCCAACCTAACCGATTGCAAAGTTATAATAATAAAAACTTTGATGCAAATAAAGCGACTAAAACGCATCATAATTACGCCAAATAAACCAAAATAACAATATGAAAAAGGTTACAAAAAGAGTATTAGTGGCTATTTTGACCATAATCGGCATCAATACAGCCAATGCGCAAAGTCTATCAGATTTCTTAAATGGGGACCTTGGCAGCACGTTAGGGAACATCATCGAAGGAGTCTTCACGAGTTCCAACATCGACATCGCCGACTTAGAGGGAGAATGGACGATTTCGGGTCCGGCAGTATGCTTCAAGAGCGATGATTTTTTGAAAAATGCGGGAGGCTTGGCAGCCGCATCAGCAATCGAGACCAAGATGGAGCCCTACTACACCAAATATGGACTGACCGGGGCAAAATTGGTGATCGACGCCGAAGGGAACTACACCTTGCAGATCAAGAACAAATATAATATTTCCGGCACGATCACAAGATCGGAGGGAGCAGCACAAGGCACCTTTGATTTCAACTTCGGACTCTTAGGCAGGAAAGTGACCTCACTCACCACCTACGTACAGAAGACGTCCCAGACGATGGACATCATGTTCGATGCATCGAAATTCAAGACCATTATCTCGACGATAGCCAATATCAGCGGAATGAGTCTCGCCAAGACGATCAGCAGTCTTTTGAATCAATATGAGGGACTCTGCATCGGATTCAAGTTGACCGGGGGCTCGACCCAGACCACCAATAGCGGTGTAGGAGGTTTGCTCAACGGCATCTTGGGAGGCGGCAACTCCGGCACAAGCACTACAGGCACAAGCACAACCGAGAGCGGTTCGAACAGCAGCACTACCGGCACAAGCAACTCCGGCACGACCGACAGTGGTTTGGGCGGCTTCTTGAACGGCATCTTGGGAGGTGGCAACTCCGGTAGCAGTAGCGGCACAAGCACTACAGGTACATCCAACTCCGGCACAAGCAATAGCAGCAACACGAGCACCGGAAGTTCGAACAGCAGCACTACCGGCACAAGCGGCAGTGGCTTGGATCTGTTGAAAGGCTTGCTGAATGGTGGCAACAACACAAAGCAATAACGACCTATCATAAAAATATGACAAAACCCCGAGGACAAACGTCTTCGGGGTTTTGCTATATAATAAGGTAGGTACTATCGGCCGATTAGAGAGAAGAGAGGCGAGCGATGTACTTGCCGAGGATATCGAACTCGAGGTTAACGATCGAACCGGGGCGAATATTATGGAAATTGGTATTATGGAAAGTATAGGGGATGATAGCTACAGAGAAACGGCCGATGAGCATATCGGGGTTATCCGCAGCGGGAGCAGATGTAGGGTTGCAAACGGTGAGAGAGACACCATTGACAGTAACCGAACCCTTATCGACAGTGAAATAGCCACGACGAGCGAGGTCTCGACTCACCTGATACTCAAAAGTAAAGACCCAACTACCGTCAGCCTCGACGAGGTCGACACACTTGGCAGTCTGATCGACATGCCCCTGAACGATATGGCCATCGAGGCGACCATCGATGCGCATGCTGCGTTCGACATTCACCTCATCGCCGACTTTAAGAGAGCCGAGGTTGGAGCGATCGAGAGTTTCACGGATAGCGGTGACGGTGTAAGTGTCATCCTTAGGGAGACGGACCACAGTAAGGCAGACTCCATTATGAGAGACACTCTGATCGATCGAGAGCTCCTCGACAAACGAACAAGCGAGCGAGATATCGAGATTATCCTCCACTCTATTGAGGGCGACTACACGCGCCGACTCTTCAACAATGCCTGAAAACATAATAAACGATAAAAAATTAGATAAAGAAAAAAAGGCTAAAACTATCCACTCCGAAAAAATGGAGCGATAAAAATAGCGAAAGAGTATGCAAAATTAGAAAAAAATTAGTAAATTTACCATCTTGAAGAGATATAACGTCATAAAAGGATAGTTATAACACCATAAAAGCTTAAAAAAGTGAACGCAATCAGACTACCAAAATCATTGCAAGCCGGGAGCGAATCGACAATAGTCGACTCGCGCCAGATCACCATCATCGGGGGCAACGGAGCGGGGAAGACCCGCTTTATGGAAGAGATGATGGAGGAATGTGGAGACAAGGCCTACTGTCTGAGTGCCATCTCGGCATTTTATGCAGAGCGAGAAGAATCGATGCGTCCCAACTCGATCGATGCACAATACAGGCAGGCTGTGAAGCAACGGAGCTACATGCGTACCGATGCTGTGAGCGAGCTTGACAAGATCGTCTACATGCTCTTCGCCGACGAATTGGACAACCTCTTGCGATTGAAGATGGAGTTGACGAAGAGTGGCGGGAGGAATGTCAAAGTGAAGCGGTCGAAATTTGATGTGATCAAGCGACACTGGGAGCGGATCTTCCCCAACAACCGGATCACTCGCGAAGGGGGCACATTGAGGTTTGCCACCGGCAGCGGTGGAGACTTGATCTCCACGCTGAAGCTGAGTCAGGGAGAGAAGACGGTGTTATACTATCTTGGAGCGACACTCTTTGCGCCGTCAGATGCCGTAATCTTCATCGACTCCCCTACCCTATTCGTGCACCCCTCGATAATAGGAACACTCTGGAACTCGATTGAAGAGTTGCGTCGCGACTGCACCTTCGTCTACAACTCGGTGGATGAAGACTTCATCATCACCCGCACGAGCAACAAATGTATCTGGGTGAAGCGCTACGACTCCGAGCAGCATGCCTGGGACTATGAGGTATTGAGTTCGGGGACACTTGCCGAAGACATCATGGTGAAGCTTGCCGGAAGTCGTCGGCCTGTGCTATTCATCGAGGGGGATGCCGAGCACTCTATCGACAAGCGACTATACAGTCTGGTATTTCCGGAGATGACGGTAAGGCCGGTGGGGTCGTGTGACAAGGTGATCGAGACGACTCGCTCCTTCAACGATCAGCAGGCGATGCACCATCTCCACAGTTACGGGATAGTGGATCGGGATCGGCGCACGGAGAAAGAGGTGGCATATCTTCGGAGGAAGCAGATTATGGTGCCGGAAGTAGCCGAAATCGAGAACATCTTTCTGATGACCGGAGTTATCAAGCTGATGGCACGACGGAAAGGGAAAGATGGCAATCGGATAGCCGAACAGGTTCAGCGGAGTGTGATCAAGATGTTCCGGAAGCAAGCCGACGAGCAGGCATTGCAGCACACACGCCACAAGATGAAGCGCGACGTAGAGTGCAAGATCGACGGCAGGTTCAGGTGTATCACCGCCTTAGAGACACATGTACGCGAACTTGAGGCGCGATTGAAGCCCCGCATGCACTACAACAGGCTTAGGGAGAGTTTTGCGGTGATGATCCGCGACAACGACTACGACAGCATCTTGAAGGTGTTCAATCACAAGCCGATGCTACCCGAATCGGAGGTGAGCACCCTATTGGGGTTTGCCAACAAAGATGACTATATCCGGGGAGTGATGGGAGTGCTGAAGAGGCAAGATGAAGACTCCGAGCGATTACGGCAATTGATAAGAGAGTGTCTGAAATGGGACGACGTCTCCGGTCAGAGCCGAAAAGGGGAACCGGGAAAAAAGGAAGAAGCAGGGAGAGTTATGAATGACAACACTCCCGACAAATAAACAAGGAGAAAAAAATTAAGGTAAACATAAAACAAAAAAAACAAAGAACAAACATATAATATGGAAAAGAAACTTGCAATACTGCGCAATGACCCCTGGTTGGAGCCATACGCAGGGGCTATCGAAGGTCGGCATCATGATGTGGTGCGCAAACTTGAAGAACTTACATCGGGCACCGACGGGAGTCTGACGAAATTTGCCAACGCCTACAACTACTTTGGGTTGCATGGCGACGGCAAAGGGAAATGGGTGTTCAGAGAATATGCACCAAATGCTACGAAGATCTACTTGATCGGCACCTTCACCGGCTGGCAAGATGACGAGCGCTACTCACTGAAGCGCATAGAGAATGGCAACTGGGAGGGTAAATTCCCGGCAGAGAGCATGAAGCATGGCGACCTCTACAAGTTGCATATATACTGGCAAGGTGGAGACGGGGAGCGTCTTCCGGCGTATGCACGCCGCGTGGTGCAAGATGAAGAGACGAAAATCTTCAGCGCCGAGGTCTACGCCCCGGAGCAGCCCTATCAATTCAAGGTAAAGAACTTCAAGCCTGAGACCAAGCCACTGATGATCTACGAAGCGCACATCGGCATGGCACAAGACAAAGAGGGACTGGGCACTTACGAAGAGTTCCGCACCAACGTGTTGCCACGCATCATCAAAGATGGCTACAACGCCATCCAGCTGATGGCAATTCAGGAGCATCCCTACTATGGTTCGTTCGGCTATCATGTGAGCAACTTCTATGCCGCCTCATCACGTTTCGGCACACCCGACGAGTTAAAGCATCTCATCGACGATGCCCACAAAGCGGGAGTTGCAGTGATTATGGATATCGTACACTCACATGCCGTAAAGAATGAGCTGGAGGGACTCGGTCACTTCGACGGGTCATACGATCTCTACTTCTACGGCGACTCACGTCGCGAGCATCCGGCATGGGACTCACTCTGCTTCGACTATGGCAAGAACAGTGTGTTGCACTTCCTGCTGTCGAACTGTAAATTCTGGCTTGAGGAATATCACTTCGATGGATTCCGCTTCGATGGAGTGACCTCAATGCTCTACTACAATCATGGACTGGGCAAAGCCTTCGGAGGCTATGGCGACTACTATGATGGCAACGAAGATGTGAATGCATTGGTCTATCTGACCTTGGCGAACATACTTATCCATGAGGTGAATCCGCGCTCCATCACGATAGCCGAAGAGATGAGCGGTATGCCGGGCTTGGCATCGAAATTTGAGGATGGAGGCATGGGCTTCGACTATCGCTTGGCGATGGGCATCCCCGACTACTGGATCAAGATGATCAAAGAGAAGAAAGATGAAGACTGGCATCCGACCTCGATCTTCTGGGAGCTGACCAACCGCCGAGCAGACGAGAAGACTGTAAGTTACTGCGAGAGTCACGACCAGGCACTGGTGGGCGACAAGACGATCATCTTCCGACTGATCGACAAAGAGATGTACTGGCACATGGGTGTAGAGGATGGCAATGGCGTAGTGGAACGCGGCATGGCACTTCACAAGATGATTCGCTTGGTGACCATGGCCTCGATCAATGGAGGCTACCTGAACTTCATGGGCAACGAATGGGGACATCCGGAATGGATCGACTTCCCCCGCGAAGGCAATGGCTGGAGCTACAAATATGCACGCAGACAATGGGAGCTGGTGGACCGTGAAGATCTGAAGTTCAAATACTTGAACAAATTTGACAACGATATGATCGCCCTCGCCACCGGAGTATACAACTTCCAAGATCTGCCGGTGGAGAAACTGTGGGAAAAAGATGACGACCAGGTGCTGGCATTCCGCAGAGGGGACTTGATCTTCGTGTTCAACTGGAGTCCGACTCGCTCCTTCCCGGGCTATGGGTTCTTGGCTCCTGCCGGAGAATATGAGGTAGTGCTCAACAGCGACTCTCCGGAATATGGAGGACATGGTTTCAGCGACGACAGTGTGCATCACTTCACGCAGCCGGATCCCCTCTATTCCCCCTCTGGCAAGGGATGGCTTAAGATGTATCTGCCGGCACGTTCGGCACAGGTGCTGAGGATGGTAAAGCCTAAACCGGAGGCCAAAGCCAAGAAGGCTGCACCCGCCAAGAAATCGGGATCGGCAAAGAAGAGTCGTACGAAAAAAGAAGAGAAATGAAAAAGATCATAGTAGCAATCGATGGATACTCATCGTCGGGGAAATCGACGATGGCACGCGAGCTTGCCAAGAAGGTGGGTTACATCTATGTAGACTCCGGAGCTATGTATCGCGCGGTGACACTCTATGCACTTGAGTATGATATGATAGCAGACGGAGAGGTGGATCGAGATCGCCTGAACGCTGCATTGGAAGATATCCATATCAGCTTTATGCCCAAAGGCGAGGAAGGAGTACAGCACACTATCCTGAATGGGCGAGATGTCGAAGATGGTATCCGCGGCATGCGCGTAAGTGAAGTAGTTAGCAAGGTGGCAGAGATAGCGGAAGTACGCGAGCACTTGGTGAAGCTACAGCAGTCATTTGGCGAAGAGAAAGGAATCGTGATGGATGGTCGCGACATCGGGACCACAGTCTTCCCGGGCGCAGAGATGAAGGTCTTCGTAGAGGCCTCGGCGGAGGTTCGTGCAGAGCGGAGGCTCAAAGAGCTGGAAGCGAAGGGAGTCTCGGTGAACTATGAAGAGGTGCTGAACAACATCAAGACGCGCGATCAGATCGACACGACCAGAGCCGTATCGCCCCTCTGCAAGGCAGCGGATGCACATGTATTGGACAACGACCGACTGACTCGTCAAGAGCAGATGGCATGGCTGATTAATCTGTTTCATGTAATATCCAACGAATGAAGAAAGATGAAGGAAAAGGGCCCGGATCGGAGAAAGATCCGGGCATTCCCATCATAGAGATCGACAGCAACTCCGGATTTTGCTTTGGGGTGGTGACCGCCATAGCGAAGGCAGAGGCCGAATTGGCAAAGAGTGGCACATTGGCATGTCTTGGCGATATCGTGCACAATGCTTCGGAGGTGGAGCGGCTGAGGCTCAGAGGGTTGCATACCATCACCCATGAAGATTTGAACGATCTGCATGGAAGCACAGTCTTGCTTCGCGCCCATGGAGAGCCCCCCTCGACCTACAAGAAGCTTGAAGAGAATCGCAATCGGGTGATCGATGCGACCTGTCCGGTGGTGTTGCAGTTACAGAAGCGTATCAAAGAGGCCTACGACAATGCCCGCGCCCGGATGGCAGCGGGAGAGATCACGGAGATGCCCTTGATCTTGATCTATGGCAAGCAGGGGCATGCGGAGGTGAATGGTCTGGTGGGACAGACGGATGGCAACGCTGTAGTGATCCAAGATGTGACGGCACTCGACACATTGGACTTGGAGCGCGACATCCTGCTCTACTCGCAGACCACGAAGAGTATCGATGGCTTTCGTCACATAGTCAACGAGATAAAGCAGCGTAAGCAGCGCGGCAGTTTTGAATATTTCGACACGATCTGTCGGCAGGTGGCAACACGCTCGGAGAAGATCAAAGAATTTGCGGCCAATCATGACACGATCATCTTCGTGAGTGGAGCCAAGAGTTCAAACGGGAAGGTGCTATTGGAGGAATGTATCAAAGTGAATCCGAGCACGCGACTTGTCACCGACAGCAGCGATCTGCGACAGGAATGGCTGGTCGGAGCAAAGAAGATCGGCATCTGCGGAGCGACTTCGACGCCGGCATGGCTGATGAAAGAAGTGGCTGAAAGAGTGTCGGAGTTAGGAATAAATAAAAAATAAAATGGGAACAGAGGCTATCGATGAGAGATATATGAGGATGGCGCTTGCCGAGGCGATGGAGGCGGGCGAAGCGGGGGAAGTGCCTATAGGGGCAGTGATAGTGAGCAAGGGGAGAGTGATCGGCCGGGGTCATAACCTGACAGAGCGTCTTCACGACGTAACGGCGCATGCCGAGATGATGGCACTGACAGCAGCTTGCAACACGCTGGGAGGGAAATATCTGCCGGAGTGTACGATCTATGTTACTGTGGAGCCATGCGCCATGTGTGCCGGGGCATTGGGATGGAGTCATATCGGGCGAATCGTCTATGGGGCATCAGACCCTAAGCGAGGATATTTCAGCCATACGATGGCACGCAACTCGGTGTTGCATCCCCGAACGATAGTCGAATCGGGAGTGCTCGAAGAGGAATGTCAAGAGATAGTTACCGAATTTTTCAAACGTCGCAGAAGATGACTTCAAGGAGTAAATTCAGGGCATGGATCGAGGCGATGCGGTTGCATACGCTGCCGGTGTCGGTGGCGGGAGTATTGACCTCTGCGGGATGTGCGGCATATTATGATGGATTTAACATAGTTCCATTCACGATATGCATGCTGTTCGCGATTGGGGCACAGATCGTATCGAACTTTGCCAACGAATATTTCGACTATCGCAATGGATTGGATCGCAAAGGGAGAGAAGGTTTCCGGCGAGGCGTCACCGAGGGAGATATCACACCCGGGGCAATGCGTAATGCCACCTTTGTCTTATTAGGAGTGGTGTGTGCATTGGGATGCAGTCTGATAGCATGGGGAGGCTGGTGGTTATTTCCGGTGGGAGTAGCGATAGCCCTCTTTGCGTTGGGATATTCCGCCGGGCCATATCCCTTGTCGCATCATGGACTCGGGGAGGTGGCAGTGGTGATCTTCTTCGGGATAGTGCCGGTGACACTGTCGACCTACGTGCAGAGTCATGAGGCAGGTTTCTCGGCGCTGACAATATGGCTGTCGGTGGCAGTCGGACTGATGGGAGCCAACGTGTTGGTGGTGAACAACTACCGCGATCGTGAAGATGATCTGAAAGCAGGGAAGAAGACGCTCGCCGTGAGATGGGGAGCGAAGGCTATGGAGAGACTCTATCTCGCCAACGGCATAGTGGCGGCAGTCTGCATAATGGCCGCTACCCTACTGACAGTCAATAAATTCTGGCAGATTGGCATCTTGATATATGTAAATATACACTACCTGACATGGCAGCGCATGAAGCAATCGGAGGGATCGGAACTGAATCCGATCTTGGGGAAGACAGCGATGCTGATGCTCGGGATGTCGGTATGGGTGCTGATGGCACTGATCATCAAATAGTCGGAGCTTGCTCCACAATAATAAACAGGAATAAAACTGAAGAACAATGGCAGAACAGCAATATAACAGACGCCCTAAGGTGCAGCCGAAGATAGAGGATGCGATGGGTAAATTACCACCCCATGACACAGACTTGGAGGAGGTGGTGCTCGGAGCCTTGATGCTCGAGAAGGATGCCTACATGAATGTCGCCGACATCTTGACCCCCGACTCCTTCTACGATCCGCGCAATGCAAAGATCTATGAAGCGATAAGCACATTAGGTTTCAATCAGCGGCCGATCGATATGATGACGGTGACCGAGCAGCTACGAGCAAATGGCACCTTGGAAGAAGTGGGAGGAGCCGTGCATATCACGGAGCTGACCTCTCGCGTCTACTCGGCGGCGAATGTGGAATATCATGCCAAGATCGTGTCGCAGAAATTTTTGGCACGCCGTCTTATCTCCTTTGCGTCGAGCATCGAGACGGCAGCCTTCGACGAGAGCAACGACGTGGATGATCTTCTCCAAGAGGCAGAGGGAAAGCTCTTTGACATCTCGCAGACCCACTTGAAGCGGGAAGTTACCCAAATCGACCCTGTGCTCAACTTGGCAATCGAGCAGATACAGACGGCAGCGAACACGACGACCGGTCTATCGGGCTTGAAGACGGGTTATGACGAATTAGACCACATGACATCGGGATGGCAGAACTCCGACTTGATCATCGTGGCGGCACGTCCGGCTATGGGTAAGACGGCATTCGTGCTGTCGATGGCGAAGAATATGGCGATCGACTATAGCATACCTGTGGCGATCTTCACCTTGGAGATGGCTAATGTGCAGTTGGTGAAGCGATTGATAAGTAATATTGCCAATCTCGAGGGTGAGAAGATCAAGAGTGGTCAGCTTAGCGACGAAGAGTGGGATCGACTCAACAGTCGAGTGGCTACGATGTATTCAGCGCCCTTATATCTTGACGAGACGCCGGGTCTGTCGATTACGGAACTTCGCACCAAGGCACGCCGACTTGTGCGTGAGCATGGAGTGAAGATCATCATGATCGACTACTTGCAGCTGATGAATGCCACGGGCATGAAACTTGGGAGTCGCGAGCAAGAGGTATCAACAATCTCTCGATCGCTCAAGGCCTTAGCCAAAGAGCTCAACATCCCGATCATCGCCCTGTCGCAGTTGAATCGAAGCACGGAGACCCGCGAAGATAAGCGACCTGTACTATCCGACCTTCGTGAATCGGGAGCCATCGAGCAGGATGCCGATATCGTCTGCTTCATCCATCGTCCGGAGTATTACACACGCAGTTCGGAAGATGCCAATGGCAACGACATCCGGGGTCTCGCCGAACTGATAGTAGCGAAGCATCGTAGCGGTGCGGTGGGAGATGTAAAATTGCGATTTGTCAAGCGCTTTGCCCGCTTTGAGAACTGGGATGAAGATAAGGATAAGATCAATGCAGCACTGGGTGGCATGGAGACACGACGTGAAGAATCTCGGATGAATCGAGAGAATGGCAGCAGCTTCAATCTGAGCAGTATGGCAGCCGGAGGGTCGGCAGGGGGATCAAATCCTGACATCATGCCGGGTCCGGGAGAAGAAGATGTGCCATTCTAAGGCGACATATTATATTATGGTGGAGGAATCGGCGTAGGAATAATAGCCGGAGGCGGTTACGATGATATGGTCGAGGAATCGGAGATCCACCGGTTTGCAGGCGTCGCGGAAAGCGGCAGTGATGTTATCATCCATACCTGATGGGCGAGGATTGCCTGAGGGGTGGTTGTGACAGAGTATCACTCCTTCCGCCTGATGTATCAGCGCCTGACGGATGATCTTCTTCTTGTCGAAGAGTGTGGCAGTGGATCCGCCGGTAGTGGATCGGAACTTGCCGATGACATGGTTGGAGCGATTGAGGAAGACCGCCCACATCTCCTCGTGAGGGAGATTGCCCATGATCGGGCGCACCAACTTATAGATAGAAAGGGAAGACTTGACCTGCTTGCGCGCATTATAATTCTCGTCATTATAACGTCTTACGATCTCCATAACGGCCTCGATCTGCAAGGCTTTGGTTTCGCCGATGCCACGGATCTTGATAAGTTCTTTATGAGTAAGGCGTTCGATATTAAGGAAGAGATTTTCATTTCTCTTCATAAAATCCTGACAGAGAGAAGTGATGGGATAGCCTACGGCACCGGAGCGAAGTATCAAGGCGAGGAGTTCGGCATTAGTGAGAGATCCGATACCGAAATTGATGGCACGTTCTCGAGGCTGAGAGTCTGGTGCCATATCCTTGACGGTAAGTCCCGGGGTAGAAGTCGTTTTGGGATCGACTTCAGAGAAATCGGGCACATCGTCGAAAGTGATATCATTCTCTTGGCTCATATCAATCGGGGTAATAGGTCAGTGGGGTTAGAGCTTTTCGTTTTTTCCTTTGCGAATCTCTATTTCGCGGTTGATATCGCGCCCCTTACCGAGTATAATCTTATTGAAATAGGCGGATATGAAGCCGGTGCCATAACCGAGGAGTTGAACCATAGAGGCAGCGACGGCGATACAAGCCACCTTCAGGTTGCGTTCGATGAAGAGGGCGGAGATGAAGAGGGCAAGGATATAAAGGAGGAGAGGTAGAAGCGACCAGATGCAGAAGATAGAAGAGATGAGGAAGAAAGCCACACCTATGGTGAATATGGCGGGGAGCCAATGCACGAGCTTCATCGACCCGGGATATAGAAGCTGAAGAGTGATGCGCGACATGCCGAAGACATGGACCTGCCGCCAGAACTTGGAGAGGTTGCCACGACGCTTATGGTATACAAAAACCGAGGGATAGAGTGAAATCTTGAAACCGGCGAGTCGGATCCGAGTAGACATATCGATATCCTCGCTAAACATTTCGCGGAAACCGCCGACCTTTTCATAAACGCGGCGAGAGAATCCCATATTGAAAGTACGGGGAGTGAACTTTTCCATGGAAACTTTGCCGCCACGGATACCGCCGGTGGTTAGGAAGGCAGTCATAGCGAAATTGATAGCCTTCTGGGTGGTGGTAAAAGAATCGTGAGCGGCATCGGGGCCACCGAAGCAGTCGACAGGATTTTGGGCTAATTCTCGGCGAAGCGAAGCGATGTAATCGGGGGGTAAAATGCAGTCAGAGTCGACGAAGATAAAGAAATCTCCGTCGGCTCTGTCTAAGCCATAATTGCGGGCGATGCTACGCCCTTCGTTAGATTTTCTGAAATATTTAAGATTTAAGCCCTCATGGCCAAGGGGAGCGAGCGAACCGTCGGGGAGAGTATCGGCATCGAGGCAAGGGATGGTAGAACCATCTTCGACGATAACGATCTGGAACCCCGTATCGGACTGCGCTTCGAGACTTGCGAGCAAGTCAGCCACCTCATCGGGACGGTTATAGACCGGAACAATAATCGAGAAGAGAATATGATCTTTAGTAGTCATGATAAGGGAGGGTAAGAATCGGGGGTATTTCTGAAGGGATTAAGCCTTCACGCGGCCAACATAGCTACCATCGCGAGTGTCGACCTCGATGAGTTCGCCTTCGTTGATGAAGAGGGGCACCTTAACAGTGGCTCCGGTTTCAACAGTTGCGGGCTTGAGGGTGTTGGTAGCGGTATCGCCTTTAAGACCGGGCTCAGTGTAAGTGATCTTGAGAGTAGTCTTGGTGGGCATTTCAGCGTAGAGGACAGTGTTGGTGGAAGCGTCGGAAACGACTTCGACAGTGTCACCCTCCTTCATATAGGCAGCGCCGGTAACGAGCTCCTTGCTGATAGGGATTTGCTCGAAAGTTTCATTGTTCATGAAGATATCATCCTCGCCGTCGGCGTAGAGGTATTGATAGGGGCGGCGCTCTACGCGTACATCCTCGAGCTTTTCGCCGATGTTGAAGCGACGTTCGATCACACGGCCGTCGACCACATCTTTGAGTTTAGTACGCATGAAAGTGTTACCCTTACCGGGCTTAACGTGTAGGAACTCCACACAGAAATAGAGACGGCCATCGAGGCGGATGCAAGAGCCGTTCTTGATGTCTTGAGCGTTCATCATTGCTTTAAAGAGTATATAATTGTATTAAATATAAAAAACAAAAATAAGTATAGTAAAGGATAACAACGGGGGGATATATCCCTTACAAGCCACAAAGTTACAAAAAAATCTCGAAATTGATAAATAGAGAGGGTATAAAGAGTAAAAAAAGTAAGAAAAGTGGCATAAAAGAGGGTGTAGAGGGGTAATAAATTTGTATGAATGAAAAAAAATTGTTAATTTTGCGGTCGAATGTCCCAAAAGTGTGCGATAAAGGGTGCACGAAATGGGTAAAAGTAAGCAAAAATTAAATAATAAGATAGACAAATGAAAAGGACTTTTCAACCCTCAAGACGCAGAAGAATCAACAAGCACGGATTTCGTTTGAGAATGGCAACCAAGAGTGGCCGCAAGGTTCTCGCACGCCGTCGCGCCAAAGGGCGTTTGAATCTGACCGTATCTGATCACATGTCGGGTAAGTAAGATTACAAATTGATTCGAAAAAACCTCCACAGGGCCCTGTGGAGGTTTTTTCGTATATCCATATATTTTCTTTTTACCGAACGGGCTCTACATGTTGGGCGACAATAGTTTGGAGAGATTCACCAATCTTGTGAATTTCTTTAAGGATTACCGCTTCGCGTTCTTTTGAAGGTTTCTTAACACCATTGATATATTGAGCCATGAGGCTTTGGCTTATTCCAACTCGTCGAGCCACAGCAGAAGCATTAAGTTCGGGATGAGTTAGGAAGATCCGAGATATTCCTTGTGGCTCAGGATCGTCATATTCAAAGCTTTCAAAAGAGACGTCTTCATCGAGAGCATACCAATGAATACCTTCATCATCGATCTCATATTCATTACGTTGCTCTTGTGTAGCATTAAGGAGTCTCTTATACCATAATAATGATTGCCAAAGGACTTTACCTTCGTCAGTCAAACCATAAATACGGTCATGTTCAAACCAAATCTTCGTCAATTTCATAGTCAATCCTCCTCATCAAACATTGAATAACCAAAATATTCATTCCATTTAGAAATAGCAAGTTCTCTATTTTCCTCAAGCACCATTTCTGCGCACTTAATATCCTTGATTTTCATTCCTTTATTATACACAAGTTGTATACCATCAGGGGTAATTTCGAACTTTGCACTACCATCTGCATTCTTCACATGAACATGAATTGGCTCATGCTCACGGGAAAAGAAAAAGAATCTAAGTCCAAAAATTCTTAAAATTTCAGGCATTGGCTACTATATTTAGATAATTTTTGGTAAAGATAAGTAATAAAATCATAACCTACAAATTCTAATACAAAATTCGTATATCCATCACCGGAGGAGGTGGGAGATTGAGTCGGCTTGGGGAGTGGTTAGGGTGTCGGGGGGGGATTGGGGTGGAGTGGACGGAGCGGGAGATTTGGGTTCGGGATTGGATCTGTTGAGGAGGTATTTGTAGAAAAGGATGCGTCGGACGTGGGTGTCGATGTCGCTTTGGCTGATTTTGCCATGGGCGATGGCTTGCATCACCTTGTCAATCTGAGAGAAAGTCTTCTCGGGAGCGATGACGATATCGGCACCGGCAGCGATAGCATCGTCGGCACCATACCCTTCGGCACCCTTCATATTCAGGGCGTCGGTAATAACCAGACCGGTGAAACCCATATCACCTCGAAGGAGATCCTTGATAACAATAGGAGAGACGGCAGCGGGGAGCATACGCGAATCGATGGAAGGGACAGCAAGATGACCGACCATAATACCGGAGAGTCGATGTTCGATCCACCGCTTGAATGGGTATAAATCGATCGAATCCATTTGATTGAGGCTACGTTCGATGACACCCTTGCGACGATGAGAGTCGGCAGAGACAGAACCATGACCCGGGAAATGCTTCGCCACACTGATAACATTGCCATCTTCGAGGCCGCGAGCGTAAGCCAAAGCGAGGTCAGCCACACGATGAGGGTCATCACCGAAAGAACGGCGACGCATGAAGGAATTGCCGAAACTGACATCGACCACCGGACCGAGCACCATATTAATGCCGACGATGCGGCACTCGCGAGCGAGTTCGCGGCCGTAGTCATAGAGTATCTGGTCGTTGACATCGGGGCGAATATCGCTATTGAGCGGGAACTTGGGTGCATCGGTGAGCCTCATGGCGAGTCCCCACTCGGCATCGATGGCGACGAATGCGGGGATGCGAGAATTGGTTTGCAGAGAATCGGCGATGATGGCGGCTGAATGGGAGTCCCCCTTAAGAAGAAGGACACCTCCGACACAACTATCGGCATACTGTCGAAGTTGTCGGAGGGTCCAAAGATCATCAGAGGCGAAAAGCGCCGGTATGAAGAGTTGCGCCACCTTCTGTTTCAGGGAGAGCGAGGCACAGACCGAATCGGCCCAAGCCTCGGCATCAGCGGTGATATCCGCAGCCGGAGGGGCAGGGATAGAATCTTGATCGGCAGAAGCCTCGGTGCGTGGGGCACACGAGGCGAGAGTGATCAAGAGAGAGAGGCAAAACGCCTTGAAGACAGATAGATGCGCTAACATTTGTCGAGAGATGACAAAGCATCCGGGAGAGAGCCGAGACGGGTATCTATCAGAAAGAGATCAGATTTTGTCCGGTCATCTCCTCGGGCTGCGGGAGTTCGAGAAGTTTGAGTAGAGAAGGAGCGACGTCGGCGAGACGGCCATTCTTCACCTTAGCATCGGTATGCGAACCGATATAGATGAAAGGCACGGGGTTGAGCGAGTGGGCAGTATTGGGAGAGCCATCCTCATTGGTGGCATGGTCGGCATTACCATGGTCGGCGATAATAATAGCCTCATAGTCGTGCTGACGGGCAGTTTCGACGACACGCTTAACGCAGGCATCGATAGTTTCGACAGCCTTTTCGATGGCGGCATATACACCGGTGTGACCCACCATATCACCGTTGGCGAAATTCACCACGATATAGTCATACTTATCAGTGGCGATAGCCTCGACGAGTTTGTCGGTGACTTCGGGAGCGCTCATCTCGGGCTGGAGGTCGTAGGTAGCCACCTTGGGAGAGGGCACGAGGATACGATCTTCACCCTCGAATGGAGCTTCGCGACCGCCGTTGAAGAAGAAAGTTACGTGAGCATACTTCTCGGTTTCGGCGATGTGAAGTTGCTTCAAGCCGCGAGAAGAGAGATACTCGGCGAGAGTCTGGGGCACGTCGCTCTTGTTGAAGAGGATCTTGACGCCACGGAAAGAATCATCGTAGGGAGTCATGCAGAAATACTGCAAGTCGGGGATGGGGTTCATGCCACCCTCGCTATGCTGAGTGAGCACGGTGGTAAGCTCCTTGGCGCGGTCGTTGCGATAGTTGAAGAAGATGACTACATGACCTGCACCGATTCGGCCATCGACATTATCATTGACGATAGGCTTGATGAACTCGTCGGTGACACCCTCGGCGTAAGACTCTTCGATGGCTTGGACCATATTGTCGGCATGCTTACCCTCTCCATAGACGAGTAGGTTGTAAGCCTCTTTGACACGTTCCCATCGTTTGTCGCGGTCCATAGCATAGTATCGGCCGATAACAGAAGCGACCTTACCGGCAGACTTGGCGCAATGCTCCTCGACATCCTTGATGAAACCGGCACCGCTCTTGGGGTCGGTGTCGCGGCCATCCATGAAAGCATGGATGAAGACCTTGTCGAGGCCATATTCCTTGGCAGTGTCGCAGAGTGCATAGAGATGGTCGAGCGAAGAGTGCACACCACCGGCGGAGGTAAGTCCCATGAAGTGGATAGGCACGTTATGGTCGCGCGCGTAAGAGAAAGCGTCGACGATTTCAGTATTTTTGGAGAAAGAGCCGTCGGCGATGGCGCGGTTGATCTTCACGAGGTCTTGGTAGACTACGCGTCCGGCTCCGATGTTGAGGTGGCCGACTTCGGAATTACCCATTTGGCCGTTGGGGAGGCCGACATCTTCGCCGCAAGCGGAGAGTTGGGAATTGGGACAGGTCGCCATGAGATGATCCATAAAAGGAGTCGGCGTGTTGAAGATAACATCATCATACTGATGGTCACCGAGACCATAGCCGTCGAGGATGATAAGGATAGCTTTCTTAGACATGATTTTGCTATTGAAATAAAATATGAATTAACAGGTTAATAATAAGTCTAATATCGATATTTACAATCGGAACGACTAATTTTGCACAAAATTACAAAAAAATCGGCGAAAAAGAAAGAAAAAAAGAAACAGCCCGACTCTAAAAAAGAGTGGGCTGTGATGAATGCGGATCAAGAGAGGCTGATTAATTGTCAGCTTTCTTAACGATACGCTCTTTGATGCGAGCCTTCTTACCGGTGAGATTACGGAGGTAATAAAGCTTGGCACGGCGCACCTTACCATACTTATTAACGGTAATCGACTCGATGAAAGGAGATTCCATAGGGAAGATACGCTCCACACCGACGCCGTCGGAGATCTTGCGAACAGTGAAGCGCTTCTTGTCGCCGGAGCCGCTGATTTTGATCACTACGCCGCGGTATTGCTGGATACGCTCCTTGTTACCCTCTTTGATACGATAGGCAACAGTCACGGTGTCACCGGGGCCGAATTGGTCGAAATTTTTCTTAGGAGTAGCAAAAGCCTCCTCTGCGATTTTAATTAAGTCCATTGATATATTTTATTAATTATTTGCAATTTAATAAGCCACCATGTCTTACCAGAGATTGCGAAACCGGATGCAAAGTTAGTCAAAAAATTTCATATAAGCAAAAAAAGTGCTAAATTCGCGTAGTAAACTTAAATTAATAGCAGGAATGGCACATAGTTTGAACATCCGAGGGCGACTCTATGAGATCGATAGGCCTCAAGTGATGGGTATCATCAATGTGACACCGGACAGTTTTTATGCCGGGAGTCGCGTGGGTCAGTCGGAAGTATTGACACGCGTAGAGGGTATGTTGCAATCCGGGGCTGATATGCTCGATCTCGGGGGGTATTCTACGCGACCGGGAGCAGCAGAGGTTAGCGCCGAAGAGGAGAAAGATCGACTCTTGCCGGCTATCGCTGCGATAAGGAGTCGCTATGCGGATGTGGTGATTTCGATCGACACGTTCAGGGCTGACGTGGCTCGGGCGTGTGTGGAGCATGGAGCCGATATCATCAATGACATCAGCGGCGGCGACATGGATCCGGAGATGTTCGCGACAGTCGCCGAGTTGAAGGTGCCATATATATTGATGCATACACGTGGGACACCCGCCACGATGCAGAGCCTCACAGACTATGAGGATGTGACTGCAGAAGTGATCCGGGATCTTGCCTTCAAATGCGATCGGTTGCGACAGATGGGAGTGACGGATGTTATCATCGACCCGGGATATGGATTTGCCAAGACGGTAGATCAGAACTATGAGTTATTGGGCAATCAGCGAGCATTCGAGGCGTTGGGGTGTCCGATCTTGACAGGAATCTCACGCAAGACTATGATCTGGAAAGAATTGGGTATCACTCCGGCAGAAGCGCTCAACGGCACAACGGCGCTGAATATGTTGGCGCTGATCAATGGAGCGGATATCCTGCGTGTGCATGACGTGAAAGAGGCGTCGGAGACAGTGCGAATCTATGAAGCCTATCGACGCAATCTCACCGATCGCCATATCATCACTACCCAAGGGGAGGGTAAGACAAAAATCGAGCTAATTTAATGAACGCGCGTTCTAACCAAAAAAAACATAACCGCCATGATCGATTTCGGTATAAAAGATATAATAGATATAATCATCGTAGCCCTTTTGCTATTCTACATCTATCGCTTGATGAAGAATAGCGGTTCGTTATCCCTATTTTATGGAGTGTTGGCCTTTACGGTGGTATGGGTCATGGCATACGAGATCTTCGACATGCGACTCACGGGTACGATCCTCGATAAGTTCATGAGCATCGGCTTGATCGTACTGGTGATCCTATTCCAGGATCAGATCAAGAGGGTTCTGATAGAATTGGGAACGCATGGCAACTTCCGTAAGGTGATCAAATGGCTGAAACATGAGAAGAACACGGAGCAGGATCATGGCGAGATCATGAACATCGTGTATGCCTGCATGTCGATGTCGAAGTCGAAGACGGGAGCACTGATTGTGATACAGCGCAAGATGCCTCTGATCGACGTAGAGAAGACAGGAGATGTGATCGGTGCGAGCATCAATATGCGACTTATCGAGAATATCTTTTTCAAGAACTCACCGCTACATGACGGTGCGATGATTATCGCGAATCATAAGATATCGTCGGTGGGATGCATCTTGCCGGTGAGTCATGATATGAACATCCCGAAGAATTTAGGTTTGCGCCACCGTGCGGCATTGGGTATGAGTCAGCAGAGCGATGCTATCTGTATCATCGTGAGTGAAGAGACAGGAGGCATCTCTGTGGCTCAAGGTGGCAGACTCACCATCAAAGTATCAACACCCGACTTGGAACATATCTTGAGCGAGGGATTGTTGTAATCCCCACTGAATAATCATAATAAATAAAGAGCTCACTCCGGGAGTGGGCTCTTTATTTATGCTATTTTTGGGGGGGATTATTTCATGAGTTCACCGATCGAGCAGGATAGGTTGAGCATCAGCGAAGAGGCTGATTTATGAGGCATGGCGTATGCAGCGCCGACAGAGAAGCCTCGTGTTTTGAAGCCCAATCCCAAAGAGAAACCGGAGAAGAATGTGCCTTTGAAAGCTGACATATCGGAATGAGTGCGATAATTATAGGCAATCGAGGCGTAGAACTTTTCGGAGGGTTGATACTGCAAACCGAAGATGAGGTGTCGGAAGAAATTGTCGAAGAAGCCTTTTTTGCGGATCAAGACATCTTCTCCATCCTCCTTATATTGATAATATGGTATATTCCAGCGGGTAAGATTGTTGGCAGTGATGCTGATCTGGAAAGGAGAGGATCCGATGGTCTGCATATAACCGAGTTGGATATCGAAGGGGAGACGAGCATACCGCTGATCGAAACGCTTGACCTGCCCACCCATGTTTTTGAGGACTGCGGAGAAAGAGAGGTCGTGTTCCTCGTCATAATAGTTAACTCCGAGATCGACGGCAATGGCGAAAGCGCTATAAGCCTCATAATTGCTGTAGATCATTTTGAGGTTGGCACCGCCGCGCCATCTGCCGGAGATATCGCGTGAGTAAGTACCTTCGATCACGAGGTCGGAGGGGGAGAAAGTGCCGGTGGGAGTACCGAACTCGTCATATCCGTCGATCGATCCGTAATTGAGGTATCTCAATCCGATGGCCCAGCCTCCATGTTCGCCGGCAGCCATGCCATAACGGAGTCCTGCGAAATGGCCGGAGCTCATATAATACATATAATTAACGGCGACCTGCTTTTCGAGTTCGGGGCCGATAAGCGCGGGATTTTGGTCGGCGAGAGTAACATCATCGTCGACGATAGCAATATTGCAACCACCCAGAGCAAAAGCGTGAGACGAGGTGGGAATATTCAGGAAACTATATGCTTCGCTGGTGTTTTGAGCAGCAACCGGGAGAGACGATATGGCTACAACGACCAGGGAAGAAATGAAAGATTTAAGCAAATTCATCAATAAGAAAACGGGAAATGATGCAAAGTATTATATAATGAGAGGAGAAAGGATGAAAAAAAGTAGTCGTGTGAGTTCGAATCGAGAGGATAGAATCGTGGAGTGTTTAAGGACAGATTTGAATGAGGAATATAATTAAAAACCGGAAGTATTAAAAAATTGTAACATATAAGGAGTGAATATTAACTATATTTAAGGAATAAAGCTTTGCAAAAAAGGAGAGAGTGGCGTAAATTTGCATTGCAAAAATGTCAGAGACGCCCAAAAGGGGTCGAGACAGGCAAGAAAACAATTAAAAAGCGATGCGAGTAATCTTAGGTATACTTATAGCAGCCGGTATGGCGGGAGCGATAGTCTCGCCTGCAAGTTCACAGACATGTCGTGTGAATGTCGGAACGACCACGACTGGGAGTGTGAGCTATATTGAAGTGTACGAATATGATTATGTAGACGACAAGCCGACCTTCCCCGGAGGGGACACACAGTTGATGAAGTTTATCAACAACAATCGAGTGTATCCTAAAGATGCCTACAAGAAGGGTATCCAGGGGAGAGTGACATGCTCTTTTGTGGTAAACACGGATGGGAGTGTGAGTCACATATCGGTGATAAGGGGAGTAAATCCGTCGCTCAACAAGGAGGCAATCCGCGTATTGAGCATGATGCCGGAGTGGAAGCCGGGTAAATTGGATGGACAGCCGGTGCCCACCAGAGTAGTTTGGTCAGTACCCTTCCGCCGATAGAAAAACCAGAAAACAAAAAAAATAAATTTTATCAAAAATATAAAAGATCGCAAAACCGAGTGCGATCTTTTTATTTTTTTGCAAAATTCGATAAAATTATCGCATCTAAAATCTTCAAATTATGCAGTATATTACACTTTTGGGAATAGCGTTACACTTTTTTGGGTAAAAAAGATATGATTTTTTGCAAAAAATTTTGAAAATGTCAAAATTTTATCGAACTTTGCAGTCGAAAGCTGTAAATGTTTAACTAAATTTTGCAACTATGAACATTGAATCAATTGGCACTTGGGCCGGACAGGTATACCAAGCGCTTGAAAGTTCAGAGACTCGCGTGCTTGGCACCAAGGGTCTGAAGAAAGCAACAAAACTGAAGAAAGATGAAATGATGGCAGCCCTTGGTTGGCTCGGTCGTGAAGGTAAGGTAACACTTACAGAGACTGAGGATGACTTGGTAGTTGCACTCGTGTAAAAATCCGACTGAATAAAAAGAGGGGATTATCGAATGATAGTCCCCTCTTTTTGTATTAGAGCGCTTTCTGTTAGGTATAAAAAGCTTGTTATGTTAGATAGAAAGCTCGTTATGATTATCGCTTCCTTTATTTCATTTTGGAGTTCGTCAGGATTGTTTTCGTATGATCAGACGGTAGAGGTTGCAACCGGCGAGATTTCCGAGCACTTCGAAGGCGTAGAGTGTCAAGACCTTGCTGTTAAGGATCTCCTCTGAGGGACAGTACAGGAAATAGAAAGCATCGGCGATGCTGTGGGTGAAACCGCAAAGGATGAAGAGGGGCACGCCGAAGAGGAGAGGGAGGAATTGCTGTTTGCGAGCGAATTCGACGGCAGTTGTCATCACGATGCCACAGAATATGGCAAGGAGGAAGCAGGGAAAGGTGCCAAGAGCCAATCGTTTGTCGAGGATCGACATGGCGACATCGGCAAGGTCGGGGAATACGAAAGACATGGTATAGGCTACTGCGAAGCAACCGATGCAGTTGCCGAACCAGATCATGAAAAGGCGCCACCACTCCCCTACTTTGGCGGAGTCGAAGAATCCGGCAGTGCCGGTGAAAAGAGAGAGTCGGTAATGCACCACAGAGAGGAGTCCGAAAGAGAAGAGGACAGCTCCGGCGATGCCGCCAAGTTTGAGGAACACCAAGCCACCCATAGAGATAAAGAGGCCTGCGAGGAAAGAGGAGGAAAGTGTCGAAAGGATATTTTTCATGACAGGGATAAATAAAAAGCGGAAAAGATATGGCAAAAATAGCAAAAATAATTTAAATTTGCAGTAAGGTAAAGAGGCAACCTAAAGAAAGGGAGCAAAAACCTGTAAAAGATCGATGACAAAGAAGAAGAAAATAGAGATAGGACCGGGCGAAGAGGGGATAGTGATCCGCAACACCGGCAGCAGCTACATCGTCAGGAAGGCGACGGGCGAGGAGGTGAATTGCCGCGTGAAGGGGAACTTTCGCATCAAGGGAATTCGCACCACTAATCCGGTGGCTGTAGGCGACCGTGTGGTGGTGAGTAAGGCGGCAGATGATGCAGACTACATCACGAGTGTGTCTACGCGTCGCAATTATATAATAAGGAGAGCATCGAATCTATCGAAAGAGTCGCACATCTTGGCGGCGAATATCGACATAGCGGCATTGGTGGCATCGCTACGCGACCCGGAAACTCCGACGACATTTATCGATCGCTTCTTGGCGACGGCGGAGGCGTATGGCATCAGTGCGATGATCATTCTGAACAAGAGCGATATTTGGGATGAGTATGATCGGGAATTGGCAGAGGGGTTGAAAGTGCTGTATGGCAGCATCGGATATAAGGTGATGGAGGTGTCGGCAGAGAGTGGCGCCGGGATGGAAGAATTGAAGGGATATCTGAGCGACAAAATTACGCTAATGGCGGGGAATAGCGGTGTAGGGAAATCGACATTGATCAATAAGCTTGTGCCGGGGGCAAATCTGAAGACGGGCAAGATATCAGACATCCATCATCAGGGTATGCACACGACAACCTTCTCGGAGATGGTAGACATGCCGGAGGGAGGTAGTTTGATTGACGTACCGGGGATACGCGGGTTTGGCACGATAGACTTTGCCGAAGAAGAGGTGTCGCACTACTTTCCGGAGATCTTTCGGATATCGGAAGAATGCAAGTATGGCAACTGCAAGCATCTCGGGGAGCCGGGGTGTGCGGTAAAGAGTGCAGTGGAGTCACACTACATCTCAGAGAGTCGCTACGCCTCCTACCTCTCAATAATAGAAGAGATCCGCAACCCCGAAAAATACCGCAAACCCTACTAAGAGCGCGTTCCTTAAATTTTTGGGGCCGTAGGGGTCGTAGCCTTGAGTCG
>JBJEDL010000054.1:0-24337 GCA_051872035.1 Lepagella sp. | reverse complement strand
CGGATCACAGCAAAAGAAATCGCTGACGACATCGTCAGCGATTTCTTTTTAATACCCCGGGAGTTGTCGCTCCCGGGTCGTTTTCTTATTTCGGATTTGCTAAGAGCGCGTTCCTAATAGCGTGCTCTTATTATTTGCCATATTCGGCGAGGATGTTGCCTTGTTCGTCGAGTTTTACTTTGACATTGCTGCGGCCGGACTTCAGGCCTACCAAGTAGTAGTTACCCTCATCGGCAGTTTCTGAGTATGAGGCGAAGTATATCTGATAGTCGGGATAGGCAGTTTCGATGGCAGTTTTCACTGCATCAGGGAGTGAGGATGGTTGACGATAGTCCAGATCCCATTCGCTACTGCTCCAGGTGTAGCCATCGGCAGAGCGGTCGAATGTCACATTGATCTTGATGCCGGTGTAGAGGATTTCGACTTCGAGTTTCTTGTTGTCTTCATCCCAATCGCGGATGGTGGCATCGGGATAGCGCCCTTGGATATAAGCCTCGACTTGAGCACGATTTTGCAACAGGTCGCCATCGACAGTGGTCGGATCGTTGTCATCGTCGCCGGCGGAATCGCCATCGACGATGGAGCCGTCGAGGTCAATGCGAATCTCGGTCTTGTCGCCATCTTTCACCTTGACAGTCACGATGTAGTAAGTTTCTCCGGCGGCATTGACACACTCTTCGATGCCACATACCTTGGTGTGGTTGGCATGGAGGGTGTTGAGAGCATTGCGCACTTCGGCGGGGTTTTTCTTGTCATCGACTTTGGTGCGAGTAGCGGTCCAGTTGCCCTCGGCATCGAAGTAGAGAGTGCGGATGGTGTGCTGATCAAGAATCTCTACCACTACACCATCGTCGGCGACATAGATATGGACATAACGAGCACCGGGATAGTTGCTATTGACGTAATTGGAGACATAATCGGGGACATTGTCAATGACCCAATCGCCATAGCCCTGGTGGTCGTTCTGATGGACCTCATCGAGGTCGAGGTGCACGAGGAGACCTTCAGCGGTGTAGTAGAGAGCCACCTCAAAGAGGGTGGAGTCGTCGGCAAAAGAACCTTGAGCCTTAATGACATAGATCTCACCGAGAGCATAGTGGCCGTAGCGATTGATCTGAGTGACGAGAGAGACTTCCCAAGCGGCATAGTCGCTGTTTTGGAAGGCCTCTTTGACGGCATCGGGGATGCCATCATACTCGACATTAGAGCTGAGGAGAGAGCGTTGCTGATCCAGCATGCTATACCACACGGCGGAGGAGGCGAGTTCACCCGTTCGGTTAGGGATAGAGAAGGAAGCGTAGGCGTAAGAAGAGTCTACGTTCCAGATGACCGACGTAGCGTCGGGGAAGTTTTGGGAAAAATCTTGGGAGATCGCCGCCGGCAGATTGGCATTAGCGAGAGCGGGCTCATCCAAGAGGTCGGATTGGCTGCAAGATTGCAACGAGAAGAAGCAGGCAGCCAAGCAAGAGCAGAGTAGTAATTTATTAAAACACCTCATAATAAATAATGATTTATAATAATAAAAAAAGAGTGTTTGGGCAGGTAAAGCCAATTAGACTTACGTGCTCAAACACTACATATTGCTTTGATGGCTACAAAGTTAGCAAAAGATCGCCTAAAAACCAAACATAAACAAAAAAAAGAAGCCAAATATTAGAAAATTCGAGGGAAATCTGTAAGAGCGTATTTCTTAAAATTTTGGGGCTGTAGGGATCGTAGCCTCGAGTCAAGGCTAACAAAAAAATGCGATTAAGGTGGGGTGAAAATACAAATTTTTGCGATTAGGGAGGGTTGGGGTGGCGTTTTTTGGGTGATTTGGGTGGTACGGGAGTATAAAAAATGATGAAATATTGGGTGGGAATCAGAATTTATAGGTATATTTGCATTATAAATGGGGTTTTGCCTCAAGTCCGGGGCGAATCTTGATGCTAACGTAATGAGATATTATGGATATATCAGTAGTAATACCGTTATATAATGAGGCGGAATCACTGCCGGAGCTGACCTCCTGGATCGAGCGAGTGATGAGCGAACATGGTTTTTCGTATGAGATCATCTTTGTCAATGACGGGTCGACCGACTCGAGCATGGATGTTATCAAGCAGTTGGCGATCCGCAATAACGCGATCCACGCCATCTCCTTCTCACGCAATTATGGCAAATCGCCGGCGCTGAACACCGGTTTTGCGCGCGCCAAAGGTGATGTGGTAATCACGATGGATGCCGACCTCCAGGACTCACCCGACGAGATCCCGGAGCTCTATCGTATGATCACCGAAGATGGCTACGACCTGGTGTCGGGCTGGAAGAAGAAGCGCTATGACCCGCTGTCGAAGACCATCCCCACGAAGCTCTTCAACGCCACGGCACGCCGCGTGTCGGGGATCAAGAACCTCCACGACTTCAACTGTGGCTTGAAGGCATATCGCAGCGAGGTGGTGAAGCATATCGAAGTGTATGGCGACATGCATCGCTATATCCCCTACTTGGCGAAGAATGCCGGCTATAAGAAGATCGGCGAAAAGGTGGTGCACCATCAGGCACGCAAATATGGCGTCTCGAAATTTGGTCTCGACCGCTTCGTGAATGGCTATCTCGACTTGGCTACGCTCTGGTTCCAATCGAAATTCGGCATCAAACCGATGCACATCTTCGGGCTCTTGGGCTCGCTGATGTTCGTGATCGGCTTCCTCGCCGTGGTGACGGTTCTAATCCTAAAGATCGTGGCAATGAGCGTCGACAGCTTCCACTTCTACCTCACCAAGTCGGTATACTTCTACCTCTCGTTGGCATTTATGGTATTAGGTGTACAATTCTTCTGCACCGGCTTCATCGGGGAGATGATCACACGCAACTCACCGGAGCGCAACAACTATCTGATCAACGAAGAATTCTAAAAAATTGAGACACACAAAGATGCTCAATCGGCACATACAGGTTCTTAAGGCAACGGTTCTGACCGCGGTCGTTCTCCTGCTGCTCGTCGGCATGGGGGGATGTGGCGATGCATGCTCAGAGAACAAGAATGCACTCCCCTTGGCAGGCTTCTACAGCAAAGAGTCGCCGGGGAGTGAGATCAGCGTTGACTCCCTCGAGATCAAGGGTGTCGACGTGAAGGGAGATTCTATTCTCTCATCAGCCGATAAGACCATCAGCGAAGTCTACCTACCCTTCCGCATCGACAGCGACACGACGCGCTACGCCCTGCGGCGCTACGGGCCTTACGCCGGCATTGATACCCTCACCTTCATCTACAACCGCCGACCGCAGTTGGCAAGCATCGAGTGTGGCGTCAGCTACATCTTCGAGATGATCGATATCCAATACGGAGGCGAGCTGATCGACTCGGTGAGCTGCCCGAAGGGATATATCGACAACACCAATATCCGGAATTTACAGATATTTCTGAAAGGAGTGACAACAGAACAAGAGCCATGGTAACAAAGATAAGACATATTGTGGCTATACTTCTGATTGCCACCACGACGATAGCCCTTCGGAGTCAGACGCCGAAGGGAGAGATAGCGCCGGGCGATAGCATCGTTCAGAACGAGATGAACGTTAAGAACGTTAGTAACGATAATATCGTCAGTAACGACAGTATTGTCGGGGATAGCGTTAAGGGTGTGGCTAAGAGGATGCTGACACCGAAGAGCACGCCGGTGGATGTCGACGATCAGCGGCAGCGACCGGTGATGCACTATTTCGACAAACATGGCGACCCCCTCGACGAACCGGTAATGTTCCTCTCCTCATTAGACACGGTGGTCAAAAAAGAGAAGAAATTCTACTACCCCATCTATAGCGGCGTCAATATAGGCGCCAACTTCGGCGACCTCATCTTCAAGATCTTCGGCCAAGACTACTCGAGCTACGACATTTGGGCAAACGTGTCGATACGCAACCAATTCTTTCCCACCGTAGAGATGGGTATCGGTTTTGCGAACAGCACGCCCGACCATGGCAACTTCACCTATCGATGCAAGCCCTCCTTCTATGCCAAGATCGGAGCCGACTACAACTTTTTCTTCCGTAGCGATCCCGGATATCAATTTCATTTGGGCTTCAGGGTAGGCTTTGCCCACAGCCGCTATGACTTGGAGAATGTGACGATCAACTCCGGCTACTGGGGAGAGAGTCAGAGCTTCACCATCAGCGACATAGGCACGACCTGTGTCTATGGAGAATTGGTGGCAGGCCTGCAAGTGAAGATTGTGAAGAACTTCTCCTTGGGATGGACAGCACGCTGGCACTTCCGTCTGCACGAGACCGAAACCGGCTATGGCAAGGCATGGTATGTGCCGGGCTATGGGGGGAGTGGGGCCTTCGGCTTCAGCATGTCAGCGATCTGGAGCATACCGAGCAAGCAAGCCAAAGAGACATATCAAAGAGCCCAAGAAGAGAAGAAGCTAAAGGATAAATAAAAAAGCCCCAAAGCGAAACTTTGGGGAACAGTAGCAGAGACGCTCGCTAAGGACGGCTCTTAGTGTGTAAGAGGACGGGGCTCTTAGTAGTGTAAGAGGACGGGGGCACCCGGGAGGCCTATGAAGGGGTAATCGGGGTGCTTGCTGCGGAAGTCCTTTTGGATGGCATTGGCATCGTCGAGCGACGTTGCCGTGCCGAGGATCGAATAATAGACAGAACCGGTAGATTTCGCCATAAAGGCATCTTTCCAACCCTCACTTTTCAGGTTTTCCGCCGCCGCGCGAGCGTTGGTATCCATCTTAAACATGCCGACAGCGACGGCCCACGACCCTTGCGGGCGCTTATTATCTTCTGTACGGATTACAGCCCTATTTACATAGACAGTATCAGCGCCGATAATCCTCATCTGGGGACCATCATCGCTCAGCAAGCCGGTGGCAGGGCGCATTTGCTCTATGGCAGCCTGTTCACGCTTGGCGAGAGCGGCATCGTAAGCCGCCTTATAGTTCTGCTCCGTCGGTTTGCAACCGACCAATATGGTCAGCAAGAGAGCCGCCGGGATAAGACCTCGTAAAAAAGAAGACATCCTCCCTCTCACGAGTGAGAAGGAAGATGTGCTATGAACAAAAAACGATTGTGAAGTCATAATCAATTGACCTAACGATAATTAGAGCGCGTTCTTAGGTATTGTCGATAAGAAAGAGAGGAGGATTAGTCGATCTGGATGATCAGATAGGGAGTGAGCGACCAGAACTTGTCGGCATTGACGATCTCGATAGTCTTTGGGCTATTCTTTTCGCCGACGATGCGATAGCTACCCTCGGGCATATTGGTCCAGACCTTAACCTTGTTGGAGTTGGTAGGGATGCTGTGGAGAGTACGCTTATCAGCGGCAACGAAATAAGTGTCGTCATACTGACCGGCGAGCACCTTGGTCGAGCCGAGGAACTTCTTGGAGAGGAGCCCCTTATTCTTGAGTTCCTTGTTAGTGCCGATGGCATAATAGACTCTATTCGCCTTATTTTCAGCCTCGACGGTAGCAGCTTGCGCCTCCTCCTTGGCGGCAGTTTCAGCCTTCACTTGCTCTTGAGTTTCAGCCACTTGGGTATTGAGATCCTCGATCTGCCCCTTAGCCGTTGAGAGGTCTTGTTCGAGTTGGGCGATTTTGGCATCCTGCTCCTCGATATGCTTGCGGAGCTGTTCGATAGTCTTGGCTTGTACGGTGTTCTCCTTGCCTGAAGCCTTCACCTTAGCCTCCATCTGAGCGAGGAGCGCCTTGTTGGCAGCGAGGCGAGCCTTGATGCTCGAGAGGTTGCGACGGATCTCAGCGCGACGGTCGGCAGACTCAGAATTACCCATATTATAGAGCAAGCCCTCTTGGCTATTGATCGAATCGAGACCGCAATAGATATCGCTCATCAGAAGCATCAGCGAATCATTGAAGTTGGTAGCCTCCTCATATTGAGAAGTCAGGTCGGCAATTCGGATAGAATCCTCATTGACTTTTTCCTCATTATTGCCGGCGCAGGCAGCGAGAAGCAGAGCGCAGGCACTCAGTAAAATAAGAGATTTCTTCATAATAGGAAATATTTAAAAAGAAGTGTTTAAAATTGTCTACATCAATCGGAGTCGTCATCGCGTTTGCCACCATGGCGCGGAGCCGGCTCTATAACAATAACAATCTCACCCTTGGGAGTGTTCTGAGAAAAATGCTCTACGAGATTTTCGAGAGTATCACGGAGAATCTCCTCATGAAGTTTGGAGATCTCGCGGCAAACGGCGACGATACGTTGCGAGCCGAAAGCCTGAGCGAGATTTCTCAGAGTTCGAGGGAGTCTCACGGGGGACTCATAAATGATAACCGTGCGGGGATCGGCGGCGAGTTGGGCGAGTCGTGTGGAGAGTCCCTTCTTGAGGGGAAGGAACCCTTCGAAGGCGAAGCGGTCGCAAGGTATTCCGGAGGCTACGAGTGCCGGCACGAACGCCGTAGGCCCGGGGAGGCACTCCACCTCGACGCCGGCATCGCGGCAAGCACGGGCGAGCATAAATCCGGGATCGCAGATGCCGGGGGTACCGGCATCGGAAACCAGCGCGATATCCTTGCCGGCGAGGAGTTCCTCGACGATACCGGCTACGGCGCGATGCTCATTATTGCGGTGATGGCTGCGCATCGGTGTGTGGATATCGTAATGTTTCATCAGCACGGCACTGGTGCGAGTATCTTCGGCGAGAATCAGATCCGCTTCCTTGAGGATGCGGACAGCACGGAAGGTCATATCCTCGAGGTTGCCAACAGGGGTAGGAACTATGTGTAACATACCACTCATGACCAGCAGGGTTTAAGAATTTCGAGGAAATCGACTACATCCTCATCCTCGAGGTCAATACCCATCTCCTCGCCGAGATAACGGAGGGCATCCTCGTAATCGGGGAGGGTAGCGATATGACGCATCGCGGCGTTGAACTCGGCATCGCTACCGCCGAAGATCGATCGGCGGAAGCGGAATCGGTCATTCAGGCAGAAAGCCGGGGGAGTGAAAGAAGATGGGAAGAGAGAGTCAGATATGGGCTCAGAGACCGGCTCGTGTTCGGGGATTGGCTCCGGCTCGGTCTCGGGCTCGGCGACGTAGAGCGGAGTCGGTTCCGGTTCGGGATCGGAAGTCGGGGTGGGAGCGGGCTCCGGGGTGGAAGCGGGCTCCGGCTCCGGGATGGAAGCTGGCTCCGGGGTGGAAGGGGGCTCTTGATCCGGCTCGGCGGGCAGCTGCTTGAGGAGGGATTGAGCCTCATCGAGGCGCTTTGCCACGAGGGGGAGGATCGTCTCGGCGATCTCCGGACGGGTCGTGAGGAGTTCCAAGAGGCCTTCGGCCTCGTAGACTCGGTTCTTTATTTCGTTGATTTTCGTTTTATTCATTTGTAAGATAACGTGAGGAGGGGGAGTAATATTTTTTTGCAAGATGTAAATTTTGTTAAATTGGGGCTGATAGGGCTTATTGGGCCTTTGTGGCTTCCGGAATGTAGTCGGGGAGGAAGGTTTTCAGCAGCAGGGTATCTAATTGGCGTCTGGCTTCGGCTCGGTTGGGGAGGTTGTTGAGCATCACCACAACTATGTGGGTGGGGGCATAGTCGTCGTCGAGCTTGTAGCCGGCATAGCATTGCACACCCTTCATCGAACCGGTTTTGAGAGCCAGATACCCTTCGAGGGGAGTCTTGGCGAGGAGGTGTTTGAGAGTACCTTCGAGACCGGAGAGAGGGAAGAAAGATACATAATAAGGGTTCTTCGCCATGATGCGGAGCATATCAGCCATGAATAGTACGGTGAGGCGGTTGGTACGGGATAGACCGGAACCGTCGACGATCTTAACACCCTTGAGGTTGGCATGTTTTTGGCGCCAGAAGGAGAGCATCTGCTCTGCACCTTCGGCGGTGGAACCTTTGTCGCCGTATGTAGCGCCGACGAGGCGGAGCATCGCCTCGGCATATTGGTTGTCGCTGCGCACCATGCAAGATCGCATTATCTCGTCGATGGTGGGAGAGATATGTCGGCACACCGGCACGAATTCATGGTCGGAGCCCTCGACGTTGAGGGCTTGGATGGCGATTCCGGCGGCTGTCAGAGAGGTGTTAAGGTGGCTACGGAAGGTGGCAATAGGGTTTTGCACCGACTTTTTGCCGGAGGCGTTATCTTGGAAGTTGAAGCCATGTGTGCCGGTGCCGTAGGCATAGCTGAGGTCACCCTTCTGCCAGGTAGGGTTGATGGAGGGGCCGGGAAATTTCGATTCATCCACCACGATTTTTCCGCGTATGGTGTCGACGCCGAGGGCTTTCAGACCGGCAACGATTTCGGCAACGAAATCTTCGGACTTCGGGTCATAGACCGTGTTGATAGCCGGGTCGCCGGAGGCTTCGACGAGAAGGTTACCCTCGACGATACCATCATCGACGGGAGCGGTGAGGTAGACCGGGGTAGCATATTCGTAGTTATGACCCACCTTGTTTAGGAGCGTGGCTATGGTGACACTCTTCATGATAGAGGCTGGGATGAGGGGGAGGTCGGCATTATGGGAGAGGATTTTCTTGCCGGACTTCAGGTCGATGATGAGGAGAGCCGAATTGTCGGCATCGACGGCGGTCGAGGCGGTGAAATCGGATATCGGGTCAGCTCTCAGGATGAGAGCGATAGAAAGCAGAAAGAGAGAAAGCAGAAATCTATTCATAGGAATGAAGCTTTAACAATAAAAAGCCAAAGAAAATACAAATTTAGCCAAAGAAAGTGGCAATCACAAAAAAAGTCGCTATAAAAGGAGAAATGAAGATATATTTTTTTGAAAAAATGTTTCCATATATGTAACTAATTATTAACTTTGCACTATATATAAACAATGCTATTATTTACTCATAAAGTGTAAAACAGATAGGAGATATGAAACTGTATTCATTTGATGAAGTTTTGGATGAGGATCTTGGCAAGAGAGGGACTCCGGGCAGAGATGCATTTGAAGCACAAGTCGGAGCAGAGATCCATGCCTATCACATAGGCGAAGCAATCAAACAAGCACGCAAAGAGAAGAATCTCACACAAGAGCAACTTGGAGAACTGATGGGAGTAAGGCGTGCACAAGTATCCCGAATCGAAAGTGGTAAAAATCTCAACTTTTCGACCATAGCCAGAGCCTTCAAAGCGATGGGAATCCAAGCCAATTTGGCTTTTGGAGAAGTATCGTTATCTCTTTGGTAAAAGAATTTATATGGAACAGCGAAGACCTTATACTTTTGATCGGGTGATGCGGATCTTGTTTACACTCTGCATCATCGCCGCAGTGGTGTTTGCCTTGGATGCATTGAGCGGGGTGTTATTGCCATTTTTGGTGGCATGTCTTATCGCCTATATGCTTGAGCCGATAGTGAAGTGGAACAAGCGCTGGATGCATATTAAGCGACGCTTCCTGCCGGTGATCGTCACCCTCTTGGAGGTGCTGACGGCAATCGGCGTGTTCTGCTGGATCTTCTTCCCCTACTTGGCGAGCGAATGTAGCCAAATGGCGGAAGTGGTGAAAGCCTACGCCACCAAGCAGATTCAGATACCCTATATCTCGGAGAATATCCACCAGTTCATCCGCGACAATATCGACTTCAACCAGTTGTCGCGACTTCTCTCGCGCGAGGAGTGGAAAGACCTGATACAGAAGACGGTATCCTCCTCGTGGAATGTACTGACCTCGGGTGTGGCAATCGTGGCGGATGTGGTGAGCTGGATGGTGGTGTTGCTCTATCTGCTTTTCATCATGCTCGACTACGAGAAGCTCGAGAAGGGGGCACGCGGGCTTATCCCGCCGGCACAGCGTCGACTCGTGCTCACCATCTTCAAAGATATCACCGACTCGATGAACCGCTACTTCCGCGGACAATTCATCATCGCTATGACCGTGGGCATCCTCTTCGCCATCGGGTTCCTGATCATCGGACTGCCGATGGCAGTAGTGCTGGGCCTCTTCATCGGCATGCTCAACATGGTGCCCTACCTGCAACTCATCTCCCTGCCGATCACGGCATTGCTCTGCTTGGTCTATGCAGCCGGCACGGGAGGTGGTTTCTGGCTCATCTTCTGGGAGTCGATGGCGGTATATGTGGTGGTGCAATGCATCCAGGACTTGGTGCTGACCCCCAAGATTATGGGCAAAGTGATGGGGTTGAATCCCGCCATCATCTTGCTGGCACTCTCCGTGTGGGGAAGCATCCTCGGGTTCATGGGACTCATCATCGCCCTCCCCTTGACCACACTACTGCTCTCCTATTACAAGCACTATATAGTCGAAAAGCAAATAGAATAGCCTAATAACGCTCTCTAAATCGAGAAAAATATGACCACACTACCCATTCTGTCGATCTATGCCGGACTGCCACAGCAGACTGCGGCTACGGAGATGCATCAACTGCAGCAAGCCATCGATCCGACCTCTACGGCAGATATGTCGGAGCAACACACCAACGGGATGATCGCCGACTTGGCATGGATCCTCCTGCTTGGTGCGATCGTGACTTTGCTCTTCAAGCGGCTGAAGCAACCGGTGGTGTTGGGCTATATCCTTGCCGGCTTCTTGGCGAGTCCGGCGTTCAGTTATCTACCCTCGATCGGCAATGAGGAGAACATCGAGTTCTGGGCGGAGTTGGGTATCGTGATCCTGATGTTTACCATCGGGTTGGAGTTCTCCTTCCGGAAGTTGCTGAAATCGGGGAGTTCCGCCATCTTCACGGCGCTGATAGTTATCACCGGTATGACCTTTGCCGGGTTTGGCGTCGGTTATATCTTGGGATTGAATATGATCAATCGGATCTTCCTCGGGGGAATGATCTCGATGTCGTCGACTACGATCATCATGAAGGCGCTGAGCGACTTGGGGATGCGACATCGCAAATTTGCCTCCTTGGTGTTGGCGGTGCTGATCATAGAAGACCTCTTTGCGGTCTTGATGCTGGTGTTGCTCTCCTCGATGGCGGTAGGCGATGTGGAGGGTGGCGAGTTGCTCTTCTCGATCGGCAAGCTGGTGTTCTTCCTGATTATCTGGTTCGTGGTGGGAGTCTATCTTTTGCCGACGTTGCTGACGCGCTCTCGTCGTCATCTCAACGACGAGAGTCTCTTGGTGGTGTCGATGGGGTTATGCTTCGCCATGTCGGTATTCAGCGTGGCATGCGGATTTTCGCTCGAATTGGGAGCCTTCGTGATGGGCTCTATCTTGGCAGGCACGGTGATGGCGGAGCGCATCGAGAAGGTGGTGACTCCGATTAAGAACCTCTTTGGGGCAGTCTTCTTCATCTCGGTGGGTATGATGGTGGATCCGGCAGTCTTGGTGGAATATTGGGGAGAGATCCTGCTATTGGCGGGTGTAGTGATCGTCGGCATGATCATCTTCGGCACGCTGGGCATGCTCGTGACGGGGCAGAACCTGCGGGTTGCCATCGAGAGCGGTTTTACACTGACACAGATCGGAGAGTTCTCCTTCATCATCGCCTCGTTGGGCATGAGCCTTGGGGTGCTCGAGCCGAGCCTCTACCCTATCATCGTGGCGGTGTCGGTGGTGACGATCTTCACGACCCCCTACTTCATCAAACTCGCCGCACCGGCAGCCGACTTTGTCGAGCGGCATCTCCCGGAGGGGTTGCGGTTCCTTATCGACCGCTATTCGGGACAAAGCTATGACACTAATGAGACCCGTCGCCTCTGGAAGGAGGTCTTGGGACGCTATATTTGGAGGATTCTTCTCTATTCGGTGATCTTGATTGCCGAGTTGCTGGTGGCGCAGAAGGTGGTGTTCCCGATGTCGGAGAAATATCTGGGTGATTTCGGCCATCTGATAGCCACGATTGTGACGGCGGCAGCGATGATCCCCTTCATCTATGCCTTGACGTCGAGCAGCACCAAGACTTCGGAGAAGATCCGACTGCACCAGACGGCAGCCTTTGCCGATGTGCCGCTGATCATCATGCGTATCATCCGCTATCTTGTGGCGCTCTTCTTTGTGATCTACTTCACTTCGGTGGCATCCTATTCGACGCTGATCGGATGGACGGTCGGTGCGGTGTGCTTCGTGGTGATTGCCACGTTGTCGGGGCGCAAGTTGGTGAAGCGTTACAGCCGCATAGAGAACAAATTCTTAGAGAATCTCAACATGCGTGAGAACACACGCCTCGGGGTGAACAATAACTTGGTGGATGATATGCACCAGGCCTTTATCGAGATCGACCATGACACACCCTTCGCCGGGGACCGGCTGATGGACTCGGGGTTGCGTCGCGACTATGGGGTGAGCGTGTCGAGCATCCTGCGGGGTGAGAGCTATATGCCCTTGCCGGCGAAGGAGGCTCGAATCTTGCCGGGAGATGTGATCGGCGTGATCGGCACCGACGAGCAACTGCGCCGGCTCAACATCGACTTGGAGGAGTCGCGACGGTTGGCGATGGAGCGAGAGATCCGCAAGTGGAAGCCCTTAGAGATCGCCAGCCTGAAACTGACGGGGGGGTCGCCGGTGGTGGGTATGCAGCTGCGCGACACTGACCTGCGTCATGACTTCTACTCGATGATCATCAAGGTGAAACGCGGCGAGGAGTTCATGCCGGCGCTGCCGGAGTTGGTGCTCCAAGCGGAGGATGTGATCTGGGTGGTGGGTGATCCCGACTATTTCGATGCCCTCAAGGGGGAAACAGACGGTACGGAATAACATACAAAATATATTGTAACAAATCAAAATTAGGTATGAACCTGAAGAATATTACAGCTATCGGGCTGATGTCGGTGGTGATAGCATCCTGTGGGGCCAAGGGCCTCAAGGAGGATCGTCAAGATAGTATGGATGTGGCTGACAGCAGTGTCGGCACTGAGGTGGTGACACTGTCGGGGGATAGTGTCTTCTACATCACGGCAGATTCGATTGGCGCGGTGCATGTAGGGGAAAAGATCTCGGCGTTGCCGCCGGTGGTGGATTCTCTTTATGATGAGATGGTGACAACGGCGACACCTGATGCGATGGCATATACTTTCTTGCTGAAGAATGTGCCGCAGTTTACAGTCTATGACTTCATGCGGGGCGAAGTGGATGTGATTGCCTTGGAGGGGAATGCGCTGAGTGTGAACACGCCGGATGGTGAGTTGCGTGTCGGCGACAGCTTCAAGCGCGTCTTGGCGCTGAAGGGGGTTGAGTCGGAATGGATCGACCTGGACGACATGGGGGTATGGTACTGGAAGTGGAACGGGCTCTACTTCGGTGTGGATGAGACCAACCTGAGCGACGAACAGGCAGAAGCCCTCTGCGACGGCAAACTGCCACCGCGCGCCTCCCTCCTCGGAGAGGAAGTAAAAATCGGCTACATAGCCACCGGCCTCCCCTTCTAAAGAAAGCCAAGACAGCAAGAACGTTAGGAACGAAGAGAGAGAGGTCGCTTCCGGGAAGCGACCTCTCTCTTGGGATTAAGCCCGGGCTACTGCCCGGGGCTTTTTTTTATTTTAGGATCTTTTCGGTCTTGTTGCCTTTGACGCGGATGTAGATACCCTTGTCGGGATTCACTACTCTTACGCCCTGGAGGTTGTAGAAGACCTCTTCGGCATCCTCATCGAGGATATCGCTGACTGCGGTGGTTACATCATCGATCGAAGTGATGCGGATATTGGCATATTCGAAGGGAGACACCTCGATATTACCCTTGATGAAGTTCGTACCTTCACCATTGAAGTAGAAGGGAGAACCACCTACCTGCACGAATTTGTAGTCACCGACAGTGGCTATGAGATCACCCTCGGCAGCGGCACGAGCCGGAGCACCTTCGCCACCTTCAGCAGGAGCTGCAATCACATTCAAGATGGTAGGACCGTCAGAATTATAAGGAGCTATGTGAAGTGTGATGTAGGATTCCTTGATGAGGAATGGGTAGGTCTCAAGGATGTCATCACTTTCATTCACCAAGTAGCCATCCATAGTCCAGTTGAGGGAGCCAAGTGCGGTCTCTGCAATGGGGAATGAAGCAACTTCTGCAGAGTTAGCATCCTTGTAATTGATAACCACAGAATAGGCACCACCCTCTAAGCCTTTTCTATCGCAGAGCTCTTGGATGAAGCTGAAGCTTTCTTCTACAGCATCTCCGATCTCATTTTTGGCTGTTACCTTAAAGCGGGGTTGAGCTAAACTGAACGGTATGACGTTGTCGGGATAGGTTCCTGCTGCTTCGAGAGTACCATCTATGCAGTAGGGACGGATCTCGGTGATCTCACCATTCTCAGCATAGAATGTTGCCTTATCCTCGCCATCCACGAAATTGTACGAGATCTTGGGAAGATCGAAGGTATTAATCCAAACAGCGAGTTCACTCGGAGTGTGAGCTGTACCATACTGGTCGTATGGGATGATGGTCACAATCTGGTAAGTCACTTTAGGAGAAGTAGTGAAGACGTAGGTATCACCATCGACTATGTCAAAGGTTTCTACCGGGTTGCCTTCTTCATCATCTTCGAGGATTTCGCAAGCCATCTTACCTGCACCCTCAGAGTGGAAGGTTATGGTCTTGTTGACAGAAATATTTATTTCATCGTTTGTGATGGTAGCGTCTTTGCAAACTACCTGAGACGGTTTGGGAGTCGGTGCGTAGAGATAGAACTTCGTACCGGTGGTGCCATCATAAGTCTTGAAGCGTGAATTAGAGGAGTTAAAGCGGAGAGTTCCCATGTCAGAATTGCTCCAAACGAACTCTACCTTGTTTTCTGCCACGTTAGCGGTCCATTGACCTTGGCCATCAGCAGCTTCACCATCCAAAATACTATAGATAGTGGTTGCGCTTTCGTCTTCACCGGTAGTGGTGGTCGATGCGTAGAGATACTTGCCATCGGCAGTCATGAGAGAATATTTATCATTATCTTCCTTCTTGATATCGATAGCAAACGATTCGCTAACGCCAATTCTACCATCTTCGAAAGGAGTAACAGAAACAGCCTTACGATATACACTACTATTATCGGTGGCAGTGGCTTGTTCAGCCATATAGCTGAGAGCACCGGTAGAACCGTTTTGACCGACGAAGATGTACTTACCGTTTGGGATAGTTCCATAAGCTTCATATTCAGTAAACTGAACGTATGGGTCAATTACTGTGTAGGTAGCTTCATATACATCGCCTGTTGAATCCTCTTCGGCATTCACAGCGTATGCGGCGATGGTACAAGGCTCATCGACGATTACGGAAGCGGTGTTGCCTGCTACTGTAATTTGGCCATTGCTCTTACCACCATCGAGGGTCACTTCGTACATGATCTTGGCGGCGTTGATGCAGGAGATTGTTACGGCGGAGCCGCGTACTACTGTTGATTCGCTGGCGGGATCGAAGGTTAAGTTGCGACAGAGAGGAACTTCTGCACAATAGAGATCGAAGCTTACCATTGTTGAAGTTGCCGAGGCTGCATAGTTCTTAAAGCGAGGTTGCTGCGGGTTGAACTTAAACTCACCATTAGCCTCGCTACCATTCCACCAGAAATATATTCTGCCGTTAGCATCGAAATGGGGATCCCAAAGGTTATTGCCATCCACGGTATCACTCTCCTTGATAGAATAAGTAGTAGTGGCACTTTCACCTTCGCCGGAGGTTGTAGCTTCCGGGTAGAGATACTTACCCTCGGCAGTCATGAGAGAATATTTACCGTTTTGTTCTTGAGTGATGGTGATGGCATACTTCTTATCAACGGGGATTCTGCCATCCACGAGAGGATCAACCTTAATGGCTTCGCGATAATTGCCGGTAGAACCTTGCATACCCTGACCCATGTAGTAGCTGCCGGCGAGTCCACCGGAAGAGACATTACCAACGAAGATATAGTCGCCGGTAGGGATATAGGGATCCCCTGTTTCAGCATAGAAGTCAGTATAGCGAGTATATGGTTTCTGAACGGTATAATTAGCGTAAGCAATTTCAGAGTCGCCTTCGGCGTTAGTGCCTTGAGCCTGGATGGTGCAATCTTCGGTGATAGTCACCTCAGCGGTATTTCCGGGGACAACGACAGTAGGTTGATAAACGCCATCTTTTGTAATGCTATAGCTGATTTGAGTAGCATTCTTGCAGCGGATAGTAACCTTAGAATTAACGGGCAGTTCCGAATCGGGAGCCGGGTTAAAGATAACAGTACCACACTTCGTCGTCTCTACTGTGTAGAGGGAGATGGGACGCATACCATTGGTTGAAGAAGCCTTGTATGCTTTAAAGCGAGTAGGAGTTGTAGATATATTATACTTAATGACTGCATCTACATCAGCATCATCGTATGTGAATAACACTGTGCTACCGGTTACGTCAGGAATCCACTTACCGGCGTAAGTATTATCACCCTCGTAGAGATCTTGATTTGCATTAGAATAGAGATACTTACCTTCGGAAGTTATCAGAGAGTAATTACCATTTCCTTCCTTCTGAACTTTGATCGTATAACGAGAGTATGCGTCAAACTTGTTGCCAGTCGGAGTTACAGGAATAGCATCTCTATATTTGTCAATCTTATTACCCATGATAGCGAAAGAAGATCCATCATCTTTGCTACTTGCGAAGATGTAATCGCCGTCAGGGATATCATCGCCGTTATACTCCTCTACGAGTTCGTAAGTAACGGGATGAACTACGGTGTAAGTAGCTTCAGCTGATTTTTGCTCTAAAGTTTCATCTTTCTTGGCGATAACGCTTATAGTGCAGTCTTCAGTCACTGGAACATTAACTGAATTGCCGGTGATAATAACTGATTCAGACCAAACATCACCAGTTTTAATAGAATATGCCAAAGAAGTAGCATTCTGAGCAGATATGGTGATCTCTGTACCCTCATCGACAGTAGAACCGGAAGCAGGCGAGAACATTATGTTTCCGAGAGCATCTGACTTGGGTGCGTAGAGGGAAATTGTACTTTGACTCGATGTATAAGTGGTGAAACGTTCAGATCCAGCTGATTTATTCATTTGTAAAGAGCCATACGTTGAATCCCATGTGAATTTAACTTTTGAGCTTGCTACAGTTACAGTCCACTTTCCTTTACCTGCATTAGAATCTTCAGTTTCATTTATATTTTTTACTGCAGTAGCATATAAGTATTTACCATCTTTGGTAATCAAAGAATAATTACTACCATCTTCTTTTTGAACACGGATCTCATAGATTTCTTTTACAGATATAACATCATCTGTTACTGTAATGCTTTCTGCATTTCTAAAGTTACCATTTTGATCACCCATATAAAAGGTGCTACCACTCGCATTTGCACCGACAAAAATGTAGTCTCCGTCGGGGACTGAATCATCGGTCTCATAGTCGGTGAATAGAGTATAGTCTTTCATTACCGGGAGGGTGTATGAAGCTGAGAATTCTTCGGTGGCTACTCCGTCAGCGTTTTCGGCTTTGGCGGTTATCGTGCAGGCTGCGTTGATGGTAACCGGAGCGCTGGCACCTGTTACCACTTCAGGTTCGGCAGCTACGCCATCTGTAATAACGGTGTAAGTAATCTTAGCAGCGTTCTCGCAAGAGATAGTCACTGTAGAACCGGCATCAACGACAGAACCATCTGCCGGAGAGAAAGTGATATCACTACAGAGAGGAGCAGCTGTAATGGTATATTCAGCTGTGAAAGGAGTCGTTTCTACCCCCTCTTTGTTTTTGGCAGTAGCAGAGATAGAGCACGCCTCGTTGATAGTTACTTTGGCTGTATTGGCAGTGACGGTAGTCGGTTCGGAGGTCGTTCCACCGGTAGGAGTAACAGTGTAAGTGATTTCGGTAGCGTTCTCGCAAGAGAGAGTCACCTCGGTACCGCGAGCCACTTCGCCGGCAGCGGGAGAGAACTTGATATCACCACACACAGGTGCATGGTTTACAGTCACATTGATAGTACGGGTGTCGGCATTCCAGTTGTCATCAGCTGGCCAAGAACCGACGATGGTAGTTGTACCTGCCTTTAAGGCAGTGAGTTTGTTGCCTTCGATGCTCACGACATCAGTAGCGGCGCCGTCAGCGTAAGCGTATGTGATAGTGGGAGGAGTGGACGACTTGGGAGTCAGAGTAAACGTATCCCCGTAAGTCATAGTAAGATCGTAAGCACTCGACGTGTCATTCCAAGTAAGGTCGGCAAACTGGTCATGAGCAGAGTCGAAATCTTGAGGCTCGGAAGTAGTGCCATCATCCCAAGTGATCTCAATGGAATCTGAATAAGTAGCTCCACCCAAACCGGCAATAGCTACGTAGGTATAAGTACTCCCTTCGGGGAAATTATATTCAGTATATTTTTTACCATCAGAATCTGTGGTAGCAGCTGTGTATGCCAAAGTTCCTAACGCCGTGCCTGAAACTGTTGTCGAAGCATCATAAGCGCTATTTTGTGCATATACTTGTAAAGAATTCTTCGTAGTGTTGGAATTCCAAAATACTTTTATCTTTTTCAATGTACCACCTGAAGCAGTTGTAACAATGTTATTAATATTATTAGCATTCAGTTGTATTGAACTGTAATTACCACCGATTTTTCCAGCATATACAGCATTAGAAGAGAATCTCTTTCCGCTAAAAGTAACATACGGGTTGAATTGTGTTGAATTTATCAGACCGGCATTCGTTAGAACGTCGGTTACCTCGGCGGCGGAGGCGGGGGTGGTTCCTATTATTAGGGATAGTAGGAACAACGTGAATAGCAATGTCTTGCGCCGACATAGCTTGCGTTGTAATAATCTTCTCATAAAGTTAGTTGTTTTTGGTTGGTTATATTTTTGTTTTTTGTATATATCTATTTTAGAATTTTACCCCTTGTCCTGTTGGAAAGGAGGATTTTGTTGGCTCGTGTAAATCGCTGTGTATTTCGATATTTATGCACGCGTAAACATTCTCTACATCCATATCTCTTACTTAGAGATTTGGATACGCCAAAATTAGTAAAAAATAATTACAATAAGAACAAAAATGAGAATTTTTTCTGAAATTTCATAAATAGTTAACGATAACGCAACAAAATCTTATCGTCCTCACCCTCAACCGACACCACAATGATAGCCACAATGATACTATTCTCACACCGCTGCAAGTGGTTTTAACCACGGATTATGCGGATTTCACGGATTTTTTGGCTCCGCATCTCATTCTTTTTTTAACCACTGATGGACCTGATTTGACTGATGTGAGCTTCGCGAGCCCGGGGTGTCGCCTACACCGATGCGTAGCAAAAGGATCATTGAATATCATAGCAAGATCCAACCTCGAGACGCGCAGCAAAAGGATCATTTTCAATCATTTAATATCATTGCTAAATCCCCTACCCAGAGACGCGTAGCTAAACATCCGTGGGAATCCGCGAAATCCGTGGTTAGAAATAACATCCGTGTTAAGATTCTACAATTTCCAAATCTCTAAGTAAGAGATTCGGATGGGGATTGGGGTTATTTGGCTGATTCTCAGATGGATTTCAAAAGTGTATTTCTGCGGTCACTTTTGCCGCAAAGGGTATATACAAGATCCGCGTAATTTCCTACAATTTGCACACACATGATAGGGAGCGCAGCATGAGTTGCGCTTCCTTCTTATGTGTCAGGCGGAGTGGTTTTATTGTTGGGGATAGATCATGGCGAGGTTGTGGCGGCTGAAGTAGCGGCTTAGGAAGCCGGGGAGGGCGTCGAGGTCGCTGCTGTGGCTGATGGAACCTTTGCGCGCTCCTACCACTACGAAGAGGTCATCGTCGCCGACATTGCCCGAGAGGAGGATGAAGTCGTCGTAGGAGTCGAGAACCTCAAATTTCACCTCTACCTCTACCCCATCTTCAGCCATAGCTGTGCGGATAAATTCGCCGGTCTCGCGATAGGAGATGAAGGTGACTTTCGCCTCTATGTTAGCGGCAAGCATGAGTATGCGCGACACCCAGAGGTGGAAGCCGCTCTCATATTCCGCCTTCTTTGGCACTACAACCACAATGCCGGTGAGGGTGTCGATGGGCACGAAGCAACGCGACATCACCACCATACGGCGTGTCGACTCGATGAGCTGGTCGATGGTTGAGCCGAAGAAGGTGTCGACGATCGAGGCCTTGCGGTGCAAACCGATTACTATCTCGGTGGCGTCACGTTCGACGGCGACATTGCGGAGGGCAGCTGCGACGTTAGTGTCGAAGCGTTCGAGGCGCTGCACCTCCACACCGAGGTCTTCTGCCACAGTCTCGGCCCCCTGCATGGCTGCGGCAGACATGGCGCGCGAGCGGGAGTCATTACTGCTGCGCACATGCAACAGGGAGATGGGATTGCGATTCTTGCGACTGCGCATAGAGATGGCAAGGCGCATGAGCCCCTCGGCAGTGAGAGGATTGGAGATGGAGACTACCTGCCTTGCAAAACCGGTTTCGCCGATATTCTCCTGCTCCAGGTCGAGCGCCTTGAGGCGCATGCGGATATTGCGGGCGGCACGCTCAGTGGTGACCGATGCCACCATGCAGCATATCAGAATCATGACGACAGCACCGTTGGTGACATCTTCGGAGAGCATATCATACTTAAAACCGATCATGACGGCGGCGATGGTGGCGGCAGCCTTGCCGGCGGAGAGTCCGAACATGAGGCGACCCTCATCGGCAGGGAGGCGATAGATAAGGCGCGTGGCATGTGCGGCTATCCACTTGGTGATCAAGGCAATCGCCGACATATTGATCACCACCCAGAGGACATACCAGCCGGAGAAAACGGCACGGATATTGATCAGCATACCGACGCCGATGAGGAAATAGGGTATGAAGATCGAATCGCCGACGAAGCGGATATTGCGCATCAAGGGGCTGCGGCCGGGGATAAGGCGGTTGAGCACCAACCCAGCATAGAAGGCTCCAAGGATCGACTCCAAGCCGATGGCCTTGGCGAGGAGCGAAGCCACGAACACTAAGGCGAGGATAAAGATATATTGCGCCACCGGGTCGGAGACCGAGCGGAAGAATCGTCGTGCAGCAAAGGGGAGTGCGTAGGCTATGGCGACACAATAGATAGCCATAAAGAGGAGAAGGCGTAGGATATTGGCAATGCCGAAAGAGCCGGTGACATGAGTCTGTACGACACCGGCGAGGCAGATAAGGGCGAGCATCACGGCGACGATGGTGCCGCAGACGGCGATGACGGCGCCGCGTGTGTTCTGCAAGCCGAAGCGGCTCACGGCAGGGTAAGCCACCAGGGTGTGGGAGGCATACATCGAAGCGATAAGCATCGACGTGTCCCAGGGGAGATGGAAGAGATAATGGGAAGCGAGGATACCGCCGACCATCGGCAGGAAGAAGGAGAGAAGGCCAAACACGAGACCCTGGCGGTAATTGCGCTTCAGGTGGTACATATCGATCTCGACAGCGGCCTGAAACATGATATAGATGATGCCGACCTCTCCGAATATGCGGAAACTGTCGTCGCGGTCGAGGAGGCCGAAGCCATAAGGGCCGACGATCATGCCGGCGATGATCATACCCACGACGGGAGGCACCTTGAGAGGACGAAACAATAGAGGCCCGAGCAAGATGATCAGGAGCACTAAGAAGAATATGGCAACGGGTTGGTCGATCATACGGCTTCCCGAGGGGTAGTGTTTAGTTATTAGTTATTAGATATCAGTTATTTGTTGAAGCTGAAGAGAGCGGCGGCGGAGCGATCGGTGATTTCTTCGACTTGCTCCATGGGGATGGCGAGGGTGTCGGCGATGCATCGGCAGATGTGTGGGATACGCGAAGACTCGTTGAGAGTGCCTCGCACGGGCACGGGGGCGAGCCAGGGTGCATCCGTTTCGAGAAGGATCCGGTCGATGCCAATCAGGGGGAGAGCCTCGCGGAGGAGAGGGGCATTCTTAAAGGTCACGACACCGTTGATGCCAAACCAAGGGTCGCAGACAGTGCGGATCCGGTCGACATCCTCCTTCGAGCCGGTGAAGCTATGGAAGATAAGGGGAGGGAGAGGGTGGGGGTGCTCGGCGATGATGCGGAGGGTATCGTCGAGGCCGTTGCGGCAATGGATTATGACGGGGAGATGATATTCGGATGCCCAACGGAGCTGCTCGGCGAAGGCGAGGCACTGCTCGGCGCGCATCGAATCGTCATGGTAGAGGTCGATGCCGACCTCGCCGACAGCGGCGAAATCTCCCGGGAGCATCTCGTGCATTTGCCGGAGGACATCGCGCCAATCGGGGGTGAGTTCGGTGGGGTGCAGACCGATAGCAAGGCGGGTGGCGTCGGGGAACCGGCTATGGAGGCTTCTCATGTCGGGGAGAGAGGCGAGGTCGACACAGGGGAAGACCATGCGGCAGACGCCGGCGGCGATAGCCCTCTCGACAGCGGCAACGCCGCCGTCGGGGAAGGAATCGGGCATATAGATATGAGTATGGGTATCGGTCATAACTAATTAGGAATTAGGAGTTAGGAATTAGGAATTATGCATCATGAATTATGAATCATGCATTACTTCTTTCTTCCTGTCAGTTTTTCCACCAAGAGGCGGAAGGGTTCGCGGGCTTCGTCGCTGAGCGATGTAGCCTTGAGTGCAGCCATGGCTTTTGAGCTATACTGCTGGATGGCATCGCGGCAAACGCGGTTCATATCGAGGCGCTCGTAGAGGCGAGTCACCACCTTGACCTTCGTTTCGCCGGCGGGGAGAGCCATGGCATCGCGGAGAGCGGTGGCATCGGGGGTGTTGGTGGCGAGGGAAGCCAAGAGGAGGTAAGACTTCTTATTGTTGTTGATATCGCCGCCGATCGGTTTGCCGAAGGTGGCAGCATCGCCGAAGACGTCGAGCCAGTCATCCTGGATCTGGAAAGCAAGGCCGAGCATATTGCCATACTCCGCCATGTGGGCGGCATCCTCGGCGGAGGCGCCACCGATGAGGGCACCGATGCGAGTGGCTGCACCGAGCAGAGCACCGGTCTTGAGGCTGATCATGTGGAGGTAATCGTCGAGGGTTACATCCTGACGAGTCTCGAAATCCATATCGAGGCGTTGACCCTCATACACGCGGATAGCCATCTCATTGAAGGCATCGAGCACGGGGCGAAGGATCGCGTCGGGGACATGCGAGATATACTGACAGGCGAGGGTGAGCATGGTGTCGCCGGAGAGGATGGCGGTGTTGACATCCCACTTGGCATGAACCGAAGGACGGCCGCGGCGCAAGTCGCTATGATCCATCACGTCGTCGTGGAGGAGGGTGAAGTTATGATACACCTCAAGAGCGACGGCGGCATCGACAGCTGCGTCGGCAGCATTGCCGAAAGCGTCGGCAGCCATCAGCGCCAACGACGGACGAATACGTTTGCCTCCCGCAGAGAGGGAGTAAGAGATGGGCTGGTAGAGTCCGGCAAGAGCATCGCCGGGAAACGAGAGGTCGCGGATAACCTTCTCGATGTAAGCACTATAATCTGAAAACTTCTTCATTGTTATATTACTCGTAATTACGGAATTTCTGATAGATATCATTGGGGACATCCTTGCCATGGTCGAGTTCGAGCACGGTGTGGAAGCCGACGATGAAGCGGCGATACATCTCGGGGTCGTGGCTGCAGACACGTTTGAACTCCTTGAGTTCCTTTTCGACGTCGGCGGCAGTCTTATTGCCGTCGCGGATCGAGGTCATATACTCGAGGCCGAGACGATAGCCCAATTTCTGGGGGTCTTCGACGCCGGCCTTGACATAGATCGACATCTTGTCGGCGAGGGGAAGGCTCTCGATCAGGGAGTCATACTGCGAGCTGAAGGTGTCGAGGTCGGTACCCTGAAGATGCTCGTAGGCATAGTTGGTGGCGATGGCGAGAGTGTCGATGCGGACATTCTCGTTGCGACCCAAGGCGCTGTAGATGATGAAACGCGCCACCGAATCGGGGGTGGTATGAGAGATCATATACTGCACACGGCCGCAATCGCCGATGGTGTTAAAATCCTTGGGGAGGGAGGAAGCGCCCCCCTTATCCTTGCCACAAGAGACAAGAAGAGGCAATAACAGGAGAGAGACAGAGAGGAGAGAGATGAGAGATGAGAGATTAAACTTCTTCATAATAATTCTGAATAAGAGAGGCATCTCAGCGGGGGTGGTCAGGGCTCGAAAGGGGGAGCGACGAGCCACCGGCGGAGAGGTGACCGAGGCTTGCAGAGGGGTGAAAACCGCCGCAAGCGGACGTACAAATTAGAAAAACAATGCAAAATTAATAATTAATCTGCAAAAAATATTGTAAAATGCGAAAAAAGCATTAACTTTGCAACGCAAAAGCGAAGGAGTGATGCTCGAGTGGCTGAAGAGGCACGCCTGGAAAGCGTGTAACCGTCAAAAGCGGTTCGGGAGTTCGAATCTCCCTCACTCCGCTAAAACACGTTAACAATCAACAAGTTAGCGTGTTTTCTTTTAAGGTAGATTTCCTGCCAAGAGTT
>JBJEDL010000053.1:0-24504 GCA_051872035.1 Lepagella sp. | reverse complement strand
TAGTCGATGTCGCTATATATTGAACTTCCAAGGTGTACTTCAATTAATGCTTACAGAAAAAATCTCTACCCCGAAACTTATCTAGATGGGTACATCCAAATGTCGTAAATAGAAATAAACAAATGATAGTTAGAGTTCCTATAACTAAAGTTTTCATGCGAATTTAAGGTTTTGATAAGCCCCATACAGAGCCCTTCAAATCGTTTCGAATTAGTCTGTATGGGGCGTAGGATTGTCGATGATTGATTATTTGCAATTTACATACGGCTTGATGGCATCAATGCTCCATGCATAATTGAGATTGGCTTGTGAACCATCTGCAAATGATCCGGATGTAATGCCAACGACATCTCCATCTCCGCTTCGTGCTTTATTCCATAGCGTTCCTTGATGTCGCGTAGATAAGTCTCTGTATAGATATCTTTAAGAAATGCGATTTTTTCTTCCTCAGACTCCATGAATACAGTTTGAGGCAAACCTCCATAAAGCAGATATTCATCAAAAGCTTTTTCTTCTGATATGGACATAACGGAATAATATTCCGAAAATGACAAGGGGCGGATGTGCACCACATCTCCTCGACCTCGGAACGTTGTTACTACATCCTTGGAAAGAAATTTAGCATTACTACCCGTGACAAAAACTTCTACATTGGGGATTTTGAGATAGCTGTTAAGAACGTCCTCAAACTCTGCTACATGCTGAATCTCGTCTATCATCACGTAGTACATCTCCTTATCCTTGATAAGGGAATCTATGTGGGAGAGCAGTGCGTCAGGGTCGCGCAATGTCTTGTTTCTCCTATCTTCAAGGTCTATCTTAATGATATGATCATCGGAAGTGCCTTGCTCCTTCAACCAATTAGAGAAAATCTCAAATAGCAGATAGGATTTGCCGCTTCTGCGCACACCGGTGATGATTTTTATTCTTCCGTTATGCCTCCGAGAAATCAGTCTCCTTAGGTATATGTCGCGTGGTATAGTTGTCATTACTTTATAAAAATGTCACATGTGACGATTTTCTAAAGCGCAAAGATATGAACAAAATTCGGAATCTCCAAGATTTTCTTGTCTTTTCCTCTCCTTATATAGCTGAACAATGAAAAAGGAAAGATGTAATTTTGCATGAAAGATTTGCTGAAATGATACTAATTTTGGGGCTTTGCTGTAGTTATTCCTTTTTTTATTTGAGGGCGGTTCTTATGGCTTGGAGCATGGGCTCTACGCTTAGGTCGCTTTGGGTGGCTCGGCGCATCCATTCGTTGGGCGTCAGTCGCCCTAAGGTGTAGATGCGACTTACTTCGGTGGCGAAGTCGTGGCTCTTGAAGTGATTCTCCAACTGGTATTGGATGATCTGCCCGAAAGCGTATGCCGAGAGGTAGAGCGGGTAGCAGATGGCGTGCGAGTAGATGCCTAAGATGAGCTCGTCTTTGCATCCGAACACCGGCGCGTAGTATTCGTTCCAGATCGATCGTGCCAGGTCGCATACCGCATCTTTCAGTTCGGCTGCCGTAGCCTCGGGATGCGCATACATCCATTTCCATACGGAGATGTCGAGTAGCGATACGCCGCAGATCTCATACATGCTCCATGCCGCATCGAGCACATCAAGACGATCTTTTTCTTCGCTCTCGTTGTCGTATCCCAAGATCTGAAGGTCTTTCTTTTGGAATACGAATGCCAAGGCTTCGGTGAAGCCGGTGTTGGGCACGCCGTGCATCGTGTAGTAGTCGATGTCGTAGAGGGAGATGGTCTGCTCGACATTGTGGCCGAATTCGTGGATGGCGATGTTGTAGCCTTTGTAGTCCATGCCGCCGGCGGGGATGCGGGTGCGCAGGTGAGACATCTGTCCGTGATGCTCGGCTCCCCAGGCATGTCCGCTGCCGCGTGCCGGATCCACTTCGATCTTGTCGCTGATATATTTCGCTCTCTCTTCGCTAAACCCTAATTTCTTCAGTATCTCAGGCAGGTCGGCTTTGAAGGCGGCATTGTCGGGATATTTGGCGCGGGTGATGGCACTCAACTCATCTTCGTTGATCTCGCTGCGGGCTTTGAATCCGTCATGCCAAATGTCGTATGCCTCTAATTTGCGACCTAACCGCTTGGAGATGAGTCTGCCTATCTTCTTCATCTCCGGCGCCGACAGGTATTGACGGAAGATGCTTTCGGCGCGGTCGACCGAGATCTCCATCTGGTTGTTGAAGTTGCGATCGATATAGGTGTTGCGGCAGCATTGGTCCACCAGTTGCTCGGCGTGGAAGTTGTCGAGCAGGTATTGGTAGCGACGCTCTCCTTCGGGATGTGTCTCCACCTCTTTACCGCCGTCGGTGACACGATTGCTTACGGGATCCCACACATAGCGGTCGCTGTTGATCACCTCTTGCGGGATGCTCTGGTCGACGATTCGCTTCATCACATCATAGATCATGCGTTGCTTCTGATGACCCTGCTTACCTGCGGAGTAGTTGGCTTTGATCTCGTCGCGAAGGTTCCAGTGGCAGAGTAGTCGCATGTCGGCGGGGAAGGGATGCTCTCCCTTGGCGGTCTGTAGTTGACCCATATAGATGTTGTAGTCTGAGATGTATATGTCGGCAGCCGCCAGAATGTCAGACACTTTCTGGTTGACATCCGCCGGGATGCGCTCGGCAAACATATCCCCGAGGCGCGCTTGTGCCCACGCCTTGCGGTCATCGCCCAGTTTCTCCTTCTCTTCCAAGGTGAGTTGCGGGAAGTTCAGCGCTACGATGAAGGCAATCTTGTTGGCATAGAGATCGTCGGTGAGATGTGCCATAGGGTTGTAGGCGCCGAAGCGCTTGTCGATCTCGAGGAGTTCGCCTGTGTCGAGATGCAGATTGCGTTGCAAACCGAGGGTCATCTCGTTGTAATGGCCGTTGATCGTCTCGAGATATTCACTGACTTTGAGGAACATCTTATCGCGCATCTCCGGGTCGCTGATATAGTTGTCGACGCAGAACTTGGTAAATTCGGCATCGGAGCCATCGCGCTGATCCCACAGCATGGCAACTTGATGGACCCCACGGCCGATCTGATCCTTCTGCTCGGGATAGAGGCGGACCACCTCGTTGACTGTCTCAAACTCTACGGCACGACTCACGTATGCTTGTGCCGCCGTCACTCCAAGTGAACAAATAGCGAACATACAAATTCGAATTAAACTCTTTCTCATATATAATACAGTATTTATTTGCAAAGATAAAAAATCCCTCCGGATAATAAGGCATAAAACCATGAAAATCGAGAAAATTCAACGTTCATATTCTCCCACCGATGCGTAGCAAAAAAGATCATTGAACATCAATGCCAAAATTCTCCCAAAGCGTCATGGCTCAAATCCATGATAATAAGCTTAATACATTGTTCAAATTTTAACATCAAAGACCTTCTTATTAAACCCTGTTTTACACCTTTTCGCGATTTCCATAATGGTGGTTTATACACCTTTTCGCGATTTTTGAAGAGACGTTCATAAAAGTGTGGTTTTTGTGCTGTTGAACGTTCATAAAAATGTGGTTTTTGTGCTGTTGAACGTTCATAAAAATGTAAATCGCTTGCATATCGCATTGATTTTCAGTATCTTTGTGATCGAAGGGAATGATTTGTAAAAAAAGAAGATAATCAATCTCTGTCTCTTGAAAAATTTAAGGAACGCGCTCTAAGCTAATTTGCCTGTCTCTATTTCTGATTTGAGATACTGGAAGATATAGACAGCTCCTTGATAGTAAAGTCCACATTCCGGGTCGTTTAAACGAGCAAAAGTAGTCGAGACATACAATTCATCAAGAGCACGGCGAATATTCCAGCCATACTCTGACATTAGCATTCCTGCAAGTTCTGCTGCAAGGCACTCTATTTGAAATTCTATATCCAGTGTCATAATTCAATACGTTTTAATAATTCCACAGCTTTAGATGTGCCAAAGTAGTATTGTATGGCGTTATCTCCCTTAAATTTCAGTTCTTCAACTAATGCAGAAGCCGACATATAGCCCATCATATAACGACGAATTTGAACGCCAACAGTATCATCGGCTATTGGACCAATTACAATGTCGTAGGCGTGTGCCGAGGTGTCAGAATTGTTTCTGCGATTCATAACGACAAACTCGGCCCATTCTTCAGTATAGTCATGGAATATCTTTATATTTAGTCCTATTTTTGTCGCCTTTTGTTCATCAAATTCAAAGCAAGATAAAGTAGGAGTCCCTTCATTAAGAATCCGTGTGGTACGAATAGCCATAGCCATAGCTTGATCAGGATTTGCATTGAGATAAAACCCTTGCCCGAAATCCTTGCCACGCTTACTACGAGAAAGATCTATTTCTTCGATAGCTACATTAGATCCGTGATAAAGTCGTGTCATAATTTCCCTCCTTCTCTTTGGCAAATAATTTGGAGATCTGTGACTGCGTCATCGATAGATAGTGTGTGCTCGGCTGCATAACAATCCAGAAGAAAATCAATGCCGGTATAACGGCGCAGATATGCGTACGCTTGCATGTTGGAAAGCTTATATTTTTGAGCGAACGCTCCAACACACGACACCACATATTCTATTTTGTCAAACTCTTCCTTATTCTTCATAACAATGCGTTAATAAAGTCCATCACTTCATCGGCAATTGATGATTAAACACCACAAATATACAAATAATTTGTGACAATCACAAATATTATGTAACCAGCTGCTCAAGATCATCCTTGAAAAATTCTTTTGAAATTAAATAAATTTTTGTAATTTTGTCGGAGATTGCAGACGTGTCATAGAGATGGCACCGGCAATCGAGACTTTTTGAAAAAAGGGGCTCAGTTGATGAATATGGTATATACGGAGGTGTTGTTTATTACACTTTCAACTAGGAGTATTGTTTACCTTGTAATGATGCCGGAGAAACATCAAGAGAAGGGTTACAAGCCGGTAAGAATTATCGGATTTGTATCTATATCAAATATAGTGATGGCACTACCGTTAGGTATTATAATGGGACTTTTTATACAAAAAGCCTCGGCGCCACATTGACAGGATCCGTAAATTCTACATCATTTTCTCTTTCCGGCTCTTATACTATGGATGATGCCGTATTTAAGAGTGAAAGAATTGCCTTTAATGGTGAAACATTTGAAGGTCATAAGATAGCGCTTACCGGATTGAAACCTGAAACGGAATACTCCGTGAAATACACTGTCACTACTCAAGGCGGAAGCTCACAGCAAGTCAAATACGACTTTACAACTACGGCTCTTGAGTTGGAGATACTTGCTCCCAAACCGGTGTCGGAGAAATGCGCTATCGTGGCTGCGCGTACCAATATGGGTGAAGAAGAATTGTCCGCCGGCTTCCAATGGCGTAAGTATGACGCTCCTGAAACATTGCCTTCAAGTGAGGCTTTTGCCGTTATCTATGATGGTCAGTTGGAGGGCTATCTGAAGGGCCTGCAATCATCATCCTACTATAATGTGCGTGCCTTCTATAAGGATGCCGATGGTAAATACTATTTCAGCGATTAGATTACATTCGACCCGAGCGATTTTTCATATTTCGAACCTACGGTGCATACCTATCCCGCTGAGGAAGTGACTTCTACATCGGCAAACGTCAAAGGGTATGTTCTTGCCGGAAGTGATGACATCGTAAACCAAGGTATCGAATATTGGTCCTCCGGTTCACAGAATGCTCCTAAGAGAGTCTTGTCAGAACAGGCAGAATCCGATGGGGTTAATACCGTGTTCTCTACCGGACAGGTGATGAGAGTGACACTCGTCGATCTAATACCGGAGACCACTTACAATTACTGTGCATTCGTTACCACCCAGGCTGGCACTATCTATGGCGAGGAACAGTCGTTTACAACTGCCGAAGAAGAAGGGGCTTTTGTAGAGACGGTCATCGTCGAAAGCACTCGCGAGATTGTGGGCTATTACGATTTGACAGGTCGTTGCTATAACACACCGCAACCGGGACTCAAATAATAGTATATAGCGACGGCACCACCAAGAAAGTGATAATGGAGTAACACCCCGAAATAGGTGTAACTCAGCAATAACACCAATATGCCAACCAGTAAAAGCGCGTTCCTGAGTCCAGACCGGGTAAGGAACGCGCTTCTCCTATTTTTGCGGTAATTGCGGTTTATTTTTGGTGGGAATTTGCGTATTTCGGAAAATTGTATTAACTTTGCACCGCAAAAGTGTGGGCGACTATCTTAATCGCCTCATTTTTCAATCGTTTAACAAAAATTTCTAACACATTCAATTTTTATGAATCATTACGAGACCGTTTTCATTTTGACTCCCGTTTTGTCTGATGATCAGATGAAGGAAGCGGTAGAAAAATTCAAGGATGTGCTCAAGAAGAACAATGCCACCCTCGTTAACGAGGAGCTCTGGGGTCTTCGCAAGCTCGCATATCCTATCCAGAAAAAGTCAACCGGCTTCTACTGCCTCTTCGAGTTTGAGGCTGAGCCCACCATCGTTAAAACCCTCGAAACAGCTTATCGCCGTGACGAGCGCGTGATCCGTTTCCTCACTTTCCACCTCGACAAATATGCAGTGGAATATGCTGAGAAGCGTCGCAAACTGAGAGCAGGAAAACCGCAGGTTAACCAAGCCGAAGCTCCCGCTGAGGCTACTGAAGCAAAGGAGGCTTAATTATGGCAGCAAACAACGAAATCCGCTATCTCACTCCACTCACAGTGGACACTAAGAAGAAGAAATATTGCCGTTTCAAACGTAGCGGCATCAAGTATATCGACTACAAGGATCCTGAGTTCCTCAAGAAGTTCCTCAACGAGCAGGGTAAGATCCTTCCCCGCCGCATCACCGGTACTTCTCTCAAGTTCCAACGCCGCGTAGCCAAGGCTGTGAAGCGTGCTCGTCACCTCGCTCTCCTTCCCTACGTTACCGACCTTATGAAATAATCATTCTTAAAACGTATCACAATGAAAGTAATTCTCAAGGAAAATATCCCAAGTCTCGGTTATAAGGATGATGTTGTCGAGGTGAAGAGCGGTTATGGCCGCAACTACCTCATCCCCCAAGGTCTGGCCATCATCGCTTCTGACGCCGCCCTCAAACGTCTCGCTGAAGACCAAAAACAACGCGCTCACAAGATCGCTAAGATCCACGAAGAGGCTGAAGCCGCTGCTGCAGCTCTCGCCGATGTGAAGTTCACTATCACAGCTAAAGCCGCTGCCAATGGCAATATCTATGGCTCGGTCAACGCTGCTACTATCGCCGGTGAGCTCGCTAAAATCGGTCACAACATCGACCGCAAGATCATCGAACTCGAAACTGTTAAGAAACTCGGTTCTTACAAGGCTGTCGTTCACTTCCTCCGCGACGTGAGCGCTGACATCGAATTCGACGTCGTTGCCGAAGAGGAAAACTAATCCGATCACTCGACGCATCCCCCTCGGATGCAGCCCGATCGAACCATATCTAAGAGGCTATGCGCTATCTATGCATAACCTCTTTCTTTTTTTCTGCATACACTCCTTTCTCGTTTCAAAAAAAATTATTATATTTGCAGATTGAGGAGGTGTGGCGCAACGACGTCATCATCACCCCTCATTTACTTTTCCGGAATTTAATTATTATAAGTCTTATATAAGTCTATTACAATGAAATTTAGTGTAGAAGGCAAGGCTTTCCAACAGCAACTGCAGGCTGTAGCTAAAGTCATAAGCTCAAAAAATGCTATCAAGATCCTCGAGAATTTTCTCCTCCGTGTTGAGGGCGATCGCCTCAGCATCACAGGTTCTGATTCCGAGAATGTTCTCACCGCCTATCTCCCCGTGTTCGACTGCGAGGGTGAGGGTGCTATCGCCGTCCAGGCTCGCCGACTCCTCGAAATCACCAAGGAGATCGACAATCAGCCCCTCAATTTCTTCATCAACGATGATACCAAGGAGATCGACCTCCGATTCCTCAACGGTCACTTCAACTTCATGGGTGTCGACGCCGCCGAGTATCCCCTCCGTCGCGACCTCACCGAAGATGCTTGCGAGCTGATCCTCCCCGCTGATATGGTGCTCAAAGGTATCAACAATACCTGGTTCGCCGTCAGCGCCGACAACTCTCGCCCCGTCATGACCGGTATCTTCTTCGATATCCACGAACATGACATCACCTTCGTAAGCTCCGACACTCACAAGCTCGTGCGTTATATCAACGCTCAGAAGTCGCCCGAGACCGAAAACTCCTTCATCCTTCCCTCCAAAACTGCCGGCGTGCTCCAATCGCTTATCTCCAAGGAGGATTCCGACATCAAGATCGTTTTCGACCCCAAGGGTGGCACTTTCGAGTTTGGCGAGTATCTCCTCTATTCGGTTTTCATCAACGGCCGTTACCCCAATTACGCTCGCGTCATCCCCGAGAACAATCCCTTCTCGCTCGTAGTTGACCGCGCATCGATGATCAAGGCTCTCCGCCGCGTCAACCTCTTCGCACCCAAGTCCTCAAGCTTGGTCGTGCTCAATGTCCAACCCAACGAGGTGATCCTCTCTGCCCAAGACCTCGATTATGGCACTTCTGCTGAGGAGCGCGTTCCCTGCGAATATGCCGGAAATAGCATGGTCGTAGGCTTCAATGGCGTCTTTATGGTCGAAATCCTCTCAAATATTCAGGATGATACCGTAGTTATCAAGCTCGCTGACCCCGCACGCCCCGGCATCTTCTCCGGCCTCGAGAAGCGTGACGACGACGATCTGATCACTATCCAAATGCCAATGCAAGTGCTATGAAACTGAATCTGTCTCGCCCTCTCGTCTTCTTCGACCTCGAAACCACCGGCACCAACATACTCGCCGACCGTATCGTCGAGATCAGCTATATCAAGGTGCTCCCCGATGGCAGTGAGATCTCCGAAGCCATGCGCATCAATCCCGGCATCCATATCCCCGAGGCAAGCACTGCCGTGCATCATATCACCGATCAGGATGTCGCCGATAAGCCTAAATTCGCTCAGGTGGCTCAACACCTCCTCGAGGTCTTCAACGATGCCGACATCGCCGGATATAATTCCAACAAATTCGACGTTCCCCTCCTCATCGAGGAGTTCGCCCGCGTAGGTGTCAATTTCACCATCGCCGGCCGCAATTTCGTCGACGTGCAGAACATCTTCCACAAGATGGAGCAACGCACTCTCGTAGCCGCTTATCGCTTCTATTGCGGTAAGGAGCTCGAGGATGCCCACTCCGCACTCGCCGACACTCGCGCCACTTACGAGGTGCTCCAGTCGCAACTCGACCGCTATCCCCAGCTCGAAAATGATGTCAAAAAGTTGGCTGACTTCTCCCGCTCCGGACGCGCACTCGACCTCGCATCGCGAATCGTGCTCAACGACCAAAACGAACCGGTGTTCAACTTCGGTAAGCACAAAGGTCGCCCCGTCAAGGAGGTGTTCCGCATCGAACGCTCGTTCTATTCCTGGGCTATGCAGGCTGATTTCCCCAAGAACACCAAGGATGTCATGACTGCCCTCTATTACGAGGTATATCCCCCCAAGACCACGCATTAATCCATCATCACCCCGTAGTCTATCCATATCATGCTCAAAGGCAAACATATAGTGCTCGGCATTAGCGGCGGCATCGCCGCCTATAAGTCGGCTCATCTCCTCCGCCTTCTCGTCAAGGCAGGCGCCGAGGTGCAGGTGGTTATCACCCCTAATGGCCGTGAGTTCATCACCCCCGTCACCCTCTCCGCCCTCAGCGGTCGACCCGTCATCAGCGAGTTCTTCACCGCCAATACCGGCCAGTGGAACAGCCATGTTTCACTCGGCCTGTGGGCTGACCTGATGATCATTGCCCCCGCCACTGCCTCCACCATCGCCAAGATGGCAACCGGCGTGGCTGACAATATGCTCATCACCACCTATCTATCTGCCAAACACCATGTTATGGTGGCCCCGGCGATGGACCTCGACATGTGGAGCCATCCCACTACCCAACGCAACATCGCCACACTCGAAGCCGATGGGGTAGAGGTGATATATCCCGCCTCCGGCGAACTCGCATCCCACCTCGTGGGGCGCGGCAGAATGGAGGAGCCTGAGGTGATACTCTCTCGCATCTCCGACTATTTCAGCCGTAGCCGCGATCTCGAAGGTGTCAAGGTGGCGATCACCGCCGGACCCACCTACGAGAAGATCGACCCGGTGCGTTTCATCGGCAATTTCTCTACCGGCAAGATGGGCTTCGCCATCGCTCGTGAGTGTGCCAATCGTGGCGCTGAAGTTACTCTCATCGCCGGCCCCGTAGCTCTCGACACCCCTCCCGGTGTCGCCTCCCGCATCGATGTCTCCTCGGCTCTTGAAATGCACCAAGCTGCCCTCGATGCCGCCGCCTCTGCCGATGTCATGATATTCTCCGCTGCCGTCGCCGACTATCGCCCCGCCACTCAGACTGACTCCAAAATCAAACGCGAACTCGCTGACAGCATGCAGATTGAACTCGTCGAAAACCCCGATATCGCCGCCGAATGTGGCGCCTGCCGCCGACCCGGTCAGACCCTCGTCGGTTTCGCACTCGAGACCGATCACCCTATCGACAATGCCCTCGCCAAACTCGATCGCAAACACCTCGATATGATCGTGCTCAATTCCCTTCGAGACCCCAGTGCCGGATTTCGCACCGATACCAACAAGGTGACCATCATCACCCATCGCTCGCAGATAGCTTATACACTCAAGTCGAAGCAAGATGTCGCCGCCGATATCGTCGATTCCATCGTCTCGCTCCGACAAGACCCTGTGGATGATAAAGTTTAAGTTTTTAGGAACGCACTCTTAATGTTATGACTCTTTCTGATCATCTTTTCATTCGATACAACTTGCTGCGCTCACTCCGGGTGCTGGCACTATTGCTCTGCATCTCGATCGGATCGGCAATATCTCTCGCACAGGAGTTTAAGGCAAATGTGGAGATTAATTCCCAGAAGATCGAGGGCACCAACCGTAGCGTCTTCGAATCGCTCAAAGAGGAAATCACCACCTATCTCAACGAAACTCGCTTCACCGACGCCACCTTCTCTCCCGTCGAACGCATCGAGATCAATTTCTACCTCACAGTCAGCGAGTATACAGATGATCGTATCAAGGGTGACCTCCAGGTTCAGCTCATCCGTCCGGTATACAACAGCACCTACACCTCCACAATATTCAATTTCAAGGATACACGCGTGGAGTTCAATTATCGCGACGGCGACCCCCTGACCTATAACGAGTCGGCTCCCGAAAGCAACCTTACTGCCATCATCGATTACTACGCCTTCCTCCTTCTGGCTCTCGATTTCGATACATTCTCTTATCTTGGCGGCGAACCATTCTACGAGCGTGTGCAGAGCATCGTGCAGTATCAGCAGTCGTCGGGCGAAATCGGCTGGCGTACTTTCGAGGATAATAAGAACCGTGCCGCCGTGCTCAGCTCCTATACCGATGGCAATACATCCGGCATCCGCAGCCTTCTCTATAACTACCATCGTAAGGGACTCGACGAGATGGTTACCTCTCCCGATAAGGGTCGCGGTGTCATCACTGAGTCGCTCTCCGAAATCAAGAAAATCTATGACTCGGCTCCAATGTCAGTGGCGCTCTCCATATTCAGAGATGCAAAACTCGACGAACTGGTCAATATCTATTCCATGGCTCCCGAGACCGAACGACAGAAGGTCTACGATCTCCTCCAGCCTATCTATCCCACCGAGTCTTCTCGACTTAACAAGATAAAAAATCCGGATACGAAGTAACCCGATTTTCATACCCCTCTTAGCGCTATGCTGAAGTCTCTCGTTATCGATAATTACGCACTTATCTCCCACCTCGAATTGGAGTTTGCCCCCGGCCTCACCATCATCACCGGTGAAACGGGTGCCGGAAAGTCGATTATCCTCGGCGCCCTCTCCTTGGTGATGGGTGGACGTGCCGATACTCGCTATATCTCCGATGGCACCACCAAGTCGGTGGTCGATGCCCTCTTCGAGGATGTCGACCCGGATCTCCGGCCTCTCTTTGAGGAGAAGGGTATCGATTGGTTCGATGATGGCGGTTCCCCATCTATCTCCGTGCGCCGTGAGATCAGCGCCTCCGGTCGTTCCAGAGTCTTCGTCAACGACCAGCCGGTCACCCTCCAGACTCTCGCTGCCATCGCCCCGCGTCTTATCGATATTCACTCCCAACATGCCAATATCCGGATATCCGACCCCGCCGAACGACTGCATATCGTCGACACTCTCTCCGATAACGCTGCGCTCCGCACCGAATATCAGCAACTTTTCACCGATTATGTAGAGACCATCCATGAGATCAAGGTGAGACGCGATGCTCGCACTCGCGCTGCCGAGAATATCGATTTCCTCCGTTTCCGACTCTCCCAACTCAACACTCTCTCCCCGCGCAAGGGGGAATTGGCGGAGATAGAACGCCGCTTTGAGGCTCTCTCCGATGCCAATGACCTCAAGGAGCGCCTTGCCGCTCTCTCCGCCCTTCTCGGCGATAACCCCGCCGGTATGCAGACGATCCTGCCACAAGCCGCAGCACTCGCCGATAAGATCAATTTCGCCATCCTCGACCCGAAGATGACCGCCGATGCCCCCTCGTCGATATCTCAACGACTCCGATCCCTCTTCGCCGAGTGCCGCGATATCTATGAGACCATCGACGACCTTAATGCTTCGCTCGACACCGACCCCGCTTCGCTCGATCGTCTCTCGGCGCGAATGAATCTATATTATGAGCAAATCCGTCAGTTCAACGTCGCCTCCGCCGATGAACTTGTCGACCTCTATGAGGATCTCAAACGTCAGGTGGCTGTAGCCGATGACTCCGACGATCATCTCCCTAAGCTCGAAAGCAAGGCACATGCCCTCGCCGCCGACCTCAAGCGCCTCGCCGCCGACCTCTCCAAGTCGCGTCGCCAAGGGGCTGAGTGCCTCCAAAATGAAATTTGCGAGTTGGCTCGTCCCCTCGGACTCCCCAACATCAATTTCAAGGTCGAGGTGGCTTCGCGAAAGTTATGCCCCTCCGGTCAGGATGAGGTGAAGTTCCTCTGCTCGTTCAATAAGAATGGACAGCTTCTGCCCATCGATGCCGTAGCTTCGGGTGGCGAGCTCGCCCGCACCATGCTCTCACTCAAGACGATAATCGCCCGCTATGTCGATCTCCCCACCATCATCTTCGATGAGGTCGACACCGGCGTGTCGGGAGAAATAGCCGATAAGATGGGCAGTATGATGCATGATATGGCTCGCAATATGCAGGTCATGGCTATTACCCACCTCCCGCAAGTCGCCGCCAAGGGCGATGCCCATTTCAAGGTGTTCAAACGCGACGAAGATGCTCGCACCATTACTATGGTGACACCCCTCTCTGACGATATGAGAGTCCGCGAGATTGCCGCCATGATCTCCGGCAGCGAAGTCTCCGAGCAAGCCATCTCCGCCGCCAAAGCACTTCTAAACAATAATTCTTAACCCGTAATACCCCCCCATTTGCCACATAAGCCCTATGGATTATATCTTCGGAATAAGAGCCGTGATCGAAGCCATCGATGCCGGCAAAAGTATAGATAAAGTTTTCATACGCAAGGATCTCGGCGGCGACCTCGCTCGCGAGTTGCTCGCCAAAATCCGACAGTTCGACATCCTGACTCAGCGCGTCCCTCAGGAGCGTCTCAATCGCATCACTTCCAAGAATCATCAGGGTGTCATTGCCCAGATCTCTCCGGTGACTTATCATCGCCTAGATCATCTCCTCCCGGCTCTCTATGAAGATGGTGCCAACCCATTCTTGCTCGTTTTAGACGGACTCACAGATATACGCAATTTCGGAGCCATCGCCCGCACTGCCGATTGCTCTGGAGTCAATGGCATTGTCATCCCCAAGCGCAATAGCGTCTCGGTCACCGCTGATGCTGTCAAAACGTCGGCCGGCGCTCTTTTCTACATCCCAGTTTGCCGCGAAAATGACCTGGTTGCCGCCGTCAGATTCCTTAAGGATTCAGGCATCAAGGTCGTGGCTGCCACCGAGAAGGCTTCCACCCTCTACACCGATTGCAATTTCACAGTGCCTACTGCCGTCGTGATGGGTAGCGAGGATGTCGGCATCTCCGATGAGGTGCTGAGACTCTGCGACGAACTCGTGGCTATTCCGATGCAGGGTAATATCGGATCGCTCAATGTCTCGGTCGCCGCCGGCATCATGATGTATGAAGTGGTGCGCCAACGTGGCAATTTATAGAAAAATTTGCATACGTCACAATTAAAGTGTAACTTTGTGTCGGCAAGTGGCAAGTAGGGTGTTTCGACACCTTCCCTTATATCCTCTTTCCACTCCATTTATCTGAATCTGAATTTATCATAAAGAGTTATGATCAACCGTATTTTAATACGTATCAAAGTAATACAGACGCTATATTCGTTTCTGTTAGTCGAAAAGCAATTCACGCTCGAGCATAATCCCTCGGCTCCTACCAAGGAGAAGCGCTTCTCTTTCGCCCTCTACCGGGATTTGCTCTTGCTTATTATCAAGGTGGCGGAATCTGTGGAGCGACGCCCCGGCGATCGCCCCCTCCTCAATACTCGCTTTATCTCTCGACTACTTATCGATGAGACCGTCAAGCAGATGATCGAAAGTAGCCGGTCTGCCGCTCCTCAACTCCTCGATGCACTTGCCCCTGTGGCTGAGGCTGTCAAGGAGTCCGGTTTGTATAAGAATTATCTTAAGGATCTGAGCAAAAATCATAATGCTCCCGAGGAAAATCTTTGGAGCGATCTTTTCAATTTCGTTATCATCAAGGAGCCGACACTCCTCTCTCTGATCTCCCAACGCGAGCATTATACCCTCAAGGGCCTGGAGCGTATGAAGGAGATGATGAACCGCACTTTCGTCAATTTCCTTACCTCGCAAGACAATGTGCTCGATGTCCTCAGAGCCCTCGAAAATAGCCTTAATATGTCGCGCCAACTCTATATGCGACTCCTCTATCTCCCGGTCGAACTCACCGACCTCGAAGAGCGTCTCCTCGATGAGGCTCGGCATAAACACCTCCCTACCGAACAGGATATCAACCCCAATCTCCGCTTCGTGGAGAATCAAGCTGTCGACGTGCTCCGCAATGACCCCGTTCTCCTCAAGTATATCCGAGATAATAAGATCTCTTGGTATGACGAGGACCCGATCATGATGCACAAGCTCCTCGACGCTGTCAAGTCTTCCGATATGTATGCATATTACATGTCGCTCCCATCTACCTCCGCGGCTGATGATGCCGCTTTCCTCAGAGACATCTATCGCCATATCATCTTCTCCAACCCCGATTTCCTCGACTGCTTGGAGAGCATGTCAGTGTTCTGGAATGATGATATCGATATCCTCTCGACTTTCGTACTCAAGTCGATACGACGCATCGAGAATGGCGATTGCCTTAACGTCGTGCTCGATAAGTATAAGGATGAGGAGGATGCTCGTTTCGGCGCCGAACTGATCCGTGCTCTATATAATAATAAGGAGCAATATCGCCTCCTTATCGATGAGGCCGTCTCCGGATCTAACTGGGATAAGGATCGTCTCGCATTCATGGATATCGTGATCCTCGAGACTGCTATCGCCGAAATCCTCAATTTCCCCAAGATCCCCATCCAGGTGAGCGTCAATGAGTATATCGAGATGGCTAAGAGTTATTCCACTCCTCGCAGCGGCCAGTTCGTACATGGCATCCTCGGCTCGATCATCTCTCGCCTCCAAAAGGAGAATAAACTCCGCCCCGTCTGAAATACAGCTTATTAGCCCCATTAGCCCTATAGGCCCCATAACCCCCCCCCATAAACCCCATTAACTAAAAATTAATTAACACCAAAATAATATTATGAATATTCTTAATGCAATCTTGCTGCCGCAGGCCCTAGGTGGCAGCTGGTCCGGCATCCTTATGATTGTGGCTATGATCGCCATCTTCTATTTCGTTATGATTCGTCCTCAGTCCAAGCGTCAGAAGGATCTGAAGAAGCAACGCGACGCTATGAAGAAGGGCGACCGTGTCGTATCTGCCGGCGGCATCCATGGCAAGATCCGTAGCGTCGAGGCTGATACTGCTATCGTCGAAGTCTCTGATGGCGTTACCCTCAAGTTTGACAAGGGTTCTCTCTTCCTCGTTAGCGATGAAAGCAAGGAGGAAGCCCTCAAGAAGTAATCAAGTCTGATTTTTATCATTCCACATCGACGTGGGCACTCGTGTAGAAAATATCAAGGCTCTGTGGCGACGGATCAAGGCTTCGTCGAGGTCGCACGATGCCTTGATGTTTCTCGTTTTTGTGGTGATCGCTGCCGTTTTCTGGTTCATCACCGCCCTCAATGAGAGTGTCTCGCAGTCGTTTGAGGTGCAGTTCACCATCCGCAATATCCCCGATTCGGTGACTTTTATCACCGACCCTCCCACCGATTTCCATGTCTCTCTCCGCGACAAGGGCACCAACATCCTTCGCAGCGGTGTGTTCAAGAATCCGGTGGTATATGTCAATTTCGAGGATTATGCTCGCCAGGGTGTATTCCGCATCTCTGCCTCCGACCTTAATGCCGAGATTAAGGCTGATATTGGCTCCAATGCCTCTATCTCCGGCATCTCTATCGATTCGCTCCGACTATATTACACCGACCAGCCGGGCCGACGCGTACCTATCGTGGTGCAGTCTGACCTCACCGCGGCTTCCGGTTATGTCATCAGCGGCAACCCGACTCCGGTCAAGGGCTCGGTGCTCGCCTTCTCGATCCGTGATGAGGCTGATACTCTCCGCCGTGTCTACACCAAGAAGGTGGTCAAGAAGGATCTGTCGCAGTCTACCGTTGTCACCGTGCCGATCGTTGCTCCGGCTAATGTCAAACTAATCCCCTCCGAGATCGAGGTCCGTATCAATGTCGAGCCTTTGGTGCGTAAGGAAACTTACATCCGCGTCGATGTCGATAATCTCCCTGCCGGCGAGGGGCTCCTCTTGTTCCCCAATAGCGTTCCGGTGTCGTTCTATGTCCCGATGAGTCGATTTAATGATGATTCGTTCCCGATCCGCGTCTATGTCGATTATCAAGACACTCACAAGACTCCCGGCTCGCGAATCCCGCTCTATTTGGTCGATAGTTCCGGCGCTCTTATCAATCCGGCGCTCTCCACAGATAGCGTGGAGTATACTCTGGTCAAGAAGAAATGATAGGCATTACAGGTGGCATAGGTGCAGGCAAAAGTGTGGTCTCTCGCCTTCTTCGGGCTAAGGGGCTGCCGGTCTATGATTGCGATTCGCAGGCAAAGCGCATTCTCAATGAGTCGCCCGAGCTTCGCGAGGCCATCGCTCGGCGGTTCGGTCTGCATTGCATCTCCCCCGAGGGGAAGATAGTCACTAAGGAGCTGGCTAAGATTATCTTTCATGATTCGGAAGCACGTCTGTGGCTCAATCATCTGGTGCATAACGCCGTCAGAGAGGATGTGGCTCGTTTCGCCGATAGATATCCCGATCCGGTGTTCGTGGAGTCGGCGATCATGAAGACAAGTCGTCTCTATCTGCAGCTCGATGCTATGTGGGTGGTAACTGCCCCCGAGGAGCTTCGCATCGAACGCAGTTGCCGGCGCGATGGTGCCGACGTCGAGCAGGTCAAAGCCCGAATCGATGCCCAGCGTGGTGAGTTCTCCGATTTCGGCGATATCCCGGTGGCGATGATATATAATGATGACTCCCATTCGCTGTTGACGCAGGTCGATAGCCTCCTCAATCCTCTTTTGTAATAGTAGTTTATTAATTTTTGAACATATAATTCTGTTTATATTATGCTTAGAGAAATTATATCTATCAGCGGTAAGCCCGGTCTTTTCAAGATTATCAATCAAGCCAAGGGCACTCTGATCGTCGAGGAACTTGGCTCAGGTCGCCGTTTCCCCGCTCAAAGTCGTGACAAACTTATCGGTCTCGGTGATATCGCCATGTATACCGAGTCAGGCGACACCCCTCTGGGTGAGATCCTCGATAAGGTCTTCGCTCATTGCCAAGGTCAGCCCATCGATGTTAAGGCACTCGTCGCATCTAAGGGCTTGAAGGATTTGTTTGCCGAGATCGTCACCGATTTCGATCGCGATCGTGTCCATGACAGCGATGTCAAGAAGCTTTTCACTTGGTATAACATCCTCATCGGAGCCGGCTTCGATAAGTTTACCAAGGAGGAGGAGAAGGAGGAGGCTGCTGATACTGAGGCTGCCGCTGACTAAGATGCTCTCTTCGCTTCGACTTATATCTGATAAGACAAGGATGCGTGAGTCCGGTATGGAGGCTCTACGCATCCTTGCCATGTCTATGATCGTCTGCGGCCATTTTATCACTCATGGCATCAAACTTCTCAAGGCAAATCAAGCCCTCTATTTTTGCCTTGAGCCTTGGATGATATGTGGCGTCAATCTCTTTTTCCTTATCTCCGGATGGTTTGGCATCCGACTCTCGCTCCGCTCGCTGGTGAAGCTGGTCACTACTACTGCTTTCTTCATCGCTGTAAGCCTGTTGATTCTCCTCCTATTCGGTGCTGACATCCCTAAAGGGGCTTTTGCCGATTTGATCTTCTTCCCGGTGAGCCGTGGCAGATATTGGTTTATTATGGTCTATATGGCGCTGATGCTTGTCTCTCCGCTTCTCAACGAGGGTATACGTCATCTTCCACTACGGTCGCTTTCCATCCTGGTGCTGACTCTTTTCCTCTTCAGTTGCTATGGATGCTGGTACGGCAATAATTATGTCAGTTTCAATGGCTACACCATCATGCAGGCGATCTTCCTTTATGTCTCGGCGGCATGGCTCCGCCTTATCTCCGGTCGATTGGAGCGCGTGCCGCGTTTTGTCTGGCTCGCCTCGTTTGTCGGCTTGATCGTATTGGATTGTGTCATCGGCTATTTCACACGATTCAGTGAACTTTTCGATTACAATGCCCCCTTGGTGGTGTTGGCATCGGTGTCGTTATTTCTCTATTTCAGCCGCATCAGTTTCCGCAATGGTGTGGTCAATGCCATTGCCACAGCCTCATTCGGCTGCTACCTCCTTCAAGATGGATATGCCGGCCGACACCTGCTCTATCCCGCCATCCATCGCCTCTACCTCTACCTATTCGACACCTACACCACTCCGACGGCAGTCACCCTAATGGTCCTTGCCATAATAGCCTCAGTAGCAGCCATCTGGATAGCTTCAACCCTCCTAGCCCCCATAGCCACCCGGCTCGCCACTCAACTATCCACCCAAATCCCAAAACTATGGAACACAATCCTATTCAAGTATCTTAAAAAATAAGGAACGCGCTCTAACTATATTATTGTGAAAAAACATTTGGATATTTAACATTTATGTGAAATAAATGTCTTATATTTGCGTTATAATTAAAACGGAACATTATTATGAGTGAAGTTGAACTTGTTCTTGTTAACGATACTGACAAGTGTACTATCTATACAATTCAGTTTTCTGAAGAAGGCGAGACAGAATATGAGCGCTTTTATTCCAAATTCATTGAAGATGCTCAGTTGAATCAAGATTTATTGCGTATCGTGCAACTTGTAGATCGAATTGCTGAAGAGGGAGCGTTAGAACGTTTCTTTCGACCGGAGGGCAAGATGAGGGATTCTGTGGTAGCGCTTCCACTGATTCGTTCTAAACTCCGTCTTTATTGTTTGCGCCTATCAGATAGAATTCTTGTTCTCGGTAACGGAGGAGTCAAGAATTCGCGTACATACGAAGAAGACGATTCGTTACGTGGATATGTTTTAACGCTACAAAAATTCGAAGAATTATTGAAAGAGGGACAACGTGACGGAACAGTGACTATAACATCCAAGACAATAGAAACATCTAAGACTTTTAAACTATGAAGGATATAAGAAATAAATACCGGGAGATGGTCAGTCAAGTGCCTCCGGAGATCAAAGAGGAGGTAAACCTTTCTTTTGCGATATCCAATAAGATTGATTCGCTTATGCATGAGCGTGGCCTTTCAAAAAAACAACTCGCCGACCAACTCGGAAGACGTCCGAGTGAAATAACACGGTGGTTGAGTGGCCAGCACAATTTCACTGTCTCTACGCTTGCCAAGCTTTCAGCATTTTTCGGCAAATCAATTATTTCCGTCTAATAGCCACCCGACTCGCTACCCGACTCGCCACCCTCACCGAGCGGCTATGGCGTCGTCTTGGCTATCAGACGCTTTAGGGCGAACTCTAAGATGGCATCTTTCCCCGCCGCCAACTCCTCTTCCGTGCAGTGTACTTCACAACCTTCGCTCGGATCTATCCCCATCTCTGTCGTCTCCCCATGAGGCCCTAATATCGGCGAGGCTGAAAAACGTATCGCCCACCCGTTGGGCAACTCCGATGTGAAGGGCAAGCCCCCTCCCCCTCCGGTCCTCGCTCCGATGATCTCCACCTGTGGCAGACTCTTCATCATCGCTACAAAATTATTCGCCGCCGAGTAGCAACTCCGATTCGTTAATACCGCTATCGGCTTACCCAAATAACTCACCCTATAATCCGGACATGGTTCATAATAAAAGGCGTAGGGCTCCGAAAATTCATCCCTCCCCGGTCCCGTCTTGTGGATGATATAGCCGCCACACCGACGCTCGTCGATGAATCGCGATACAAACGTCGGAACATTGTCCAACAATCCTCCTCCATTGTCGCGAATGTCGATGATAAGTCCCTTGGTGGGCTTCAAGATCGCCAAGACATAATCCAAATTCAATTCCCCGACAGGCGTCGAGAAAGTAGGGTAGTAGATGTAGCCTATCGAGTCCTTGGTCATTATCCCATATCGCATCCCGGACGTCTGCAACCCTCCGAATCCCAAATAATGCTCATCGAGGGTCCGCTTGTTGAAATCCTGAGGATAGTCGCTCCACCATTTCTTGTAATAACTCGTGTTGAAATCCGAAATCAGGTTCACATGACCATCCTTCAGATTCTCTAACAGTTCGGAGAGTATAAAGAAAAGATCGATCTCTGTAGTCTTCGGAGTGATCTTGGCGCGATATTCACGACACAATGCATCCCAGTCCACACCCTTCTCCTCAAAATAACAATAATGCGACCCTACGATATCAGCCATCGCATCGAAGTTGCCATAAATATCATGCGGATTCTTGCCATAATCAGGCTGGTCGATACATGAAGTGATTGTCGCCACAACCATGGCGACAAATATGACGATGCCACCCATCCGGAGGCCTGTTCTCCTCTCTTTTTGCATATTTACCTCGTTTTGATTCACTCAAAAGCCCCCTAAGATTCACTCAAAAGACTCTTTTGTTTGCGAATATAACACATTTTCACTAATTTTGCGCTCATTATTTAATACAAATCGACTTGTTCACCATTTTTAGAGCATGTTTCTAACAATTTAACACCAATTACCCATTATGAATCTATCTCGCAAGTTGGAGTTTAAGCCTAAGTTGATCTCGGAACTCAAGGCTTACAATCTTAAGAAGTTTAAGGAGGATCTTATAGCCGGTATAGTGGTCGGCATCGTAGCGCTCCCTCTCGCCATCGCCTTCGGTATCGCCAGCGGCGTCACCCCTACCATCGGCCTCATCACTGCTATCATCGGCGGTTTCCTCGTCTCTGCCCTCGGTGGCAACAGCGTCCAAATCGGCGGCCCAACAGGTGCCTTCATCGTAATAATCTACAACATAATCAGCAATTACGGCCTTACCGGACTCGCCATCGCCACTTTCATGGCAGGCGTCATACTGGTGCTCCTCGGCCTATTCAAACTCGGCACAATCATCAAGTTCATACCCTATCCCATCGTCGTCGGCTTCACCAGCGGTATCGCACTGACCATCTTCTCCACACAGATCGTCGACCTCTTCGGTTTGCAGATCGATAAAGTCCCCTCCGACTTCATCGGCAAGTGGGTGGCTTATTTCTCCCACTTCGACACCATGTCCCTATCCACACTCCTCGTCGGTCTCGTCACCATCCTGATCATCGCCTTCACCCCGCGCATCAATAAGAAATTGCCCGGCGCGCTGATCGCCATCATCATCATGACCCTCGCCGTGTTCATCCTAAACCGCTTCTGCGGCATCACAGGCATCGAAACCATCGGCGACCGCTTCGGTACTCTCTCCCACGACATCCCCCGCCCCCACGAGATCGGCGTCAATATGAACTCTATCAACCTCCTCCTCCCCTCCGCCTTTACCATCGCCATCCTCGGCGCTATCGAGTCGCTACTCTCAGCCACCGTCGCCGATGGTGCCACCGGTAATAAGACCCGCAGCAACACCGAGCTTATCGGCCAGGGCATCGCAAATATCGTCGTGCCTTTCTTCGGCGGTATCCCCGTCACCGGCGCAATCGCCCGAACCATGACCAATATCACCAACGGCGGTCGCACCCCCGTGGCCGGTATCATCCACGCCGTCGTCCTCCTCCTCATCTTCCTCTTCTTGATGCCGCTCATCAATTATGTCCCCATGGCTTGCCTCGCCGGTGTCCTCGTCGTCGTGGCTTACAACATGAGCGGTTGGCGCACTGTCAGAGGTATCCTCAAAAATCCCAAATCCGATATCGCTGTCCTCGCCACTACTTTCCTCCTTACCGTTATCTTCGACCTCACCATCGCCATCGAGATCGGTATGCTTCTCGCTGCACTCCTCTTCATCCGTCGTGTCACCGAGAATACCTCCATCCGCGTCTTCAGCAACCAAATCGATGTCTCCGACGGCACTGAAGTCCTCCACAAGGAGATACTCAACGTCGCCGATGGCGTCGAAATATATGAGATCGACGGCCCGTTCTTCTTCGGAGTCGCCAATAAGTTCGACGAGATGATGCTCAATATGGGCGACAAGCCTGTGGTCCGCATCCTCCGTATGCGACACGTACCATTCATCGACTCCACCGGCATCCATAACCTCGAGACCCTCATCCGGTCTTCCAAACGCGAAGGTATACATGTCGTCCTCTCCGGTGTCATCCCCTCTGTCAGAGAAGTCCTCGAACATGCCAACATCCCCGCTCTCATCGGCGACGACCATATCTGCGACCATATTTCCAAGGCTGTTACCCTCGCCAACTCTCTGGTCAAAGACCAAAATCTCCGCCAGATCAGCTGGTAATGTTCTATCGATTTTCGACCCCGTTTATAACATAGAATTTATGCTATCCAACTTTTTTTCACTCCAAGACTAATATTTTTTGAAAAAAATTTGGATAGCATTATTCCTTGTGTTAATTTTGAAAAAAATCGTGTCCCCTCTCTCTCGACACTCATTTTTGTGATATTTTAAAACCTATTTCTAATATAATTGAAAGCATGGAAGAAGTGATCAAAACCACGTGCCTACACGACCGTCACGTTGATCTCGGCGCATTAATGTCGCCATTCGCGGGCTATGATATGCCCATTCAGTACAAAGGTATCACCGAAGAGCATAACGCTGTTCGCCATAACGTCGGTGTCTTCGACGTCAGCCACATGGGCGAAGTCCGCGTTAAGGGCGCTGATGCCGAAAAGTTCGTCAACCATATCTTCGTCAATGACGTCACCGGTGCCCCCGATGGCCAGATTTTCTACGGCATGATGTGCTATGAAAATGGCGGTACCGTCGACGACCTCCTCGTCTATAAGGTCAACGATAATGAGTTCTTCCTCGTTATCAACGCCTCCAACATCGATAAGGATGTAGCTTGGATTATGCAGAACACCACCGGATTCGACGTGGAAGTCACCGACGAAAGCCTCTATTACGGCGAACTCGCTATCCAAGGCCCCAACGCCGAGGAAACTATCGCCCGCCTCTTTGGCCTCCCCGTTCAGGAGATCGCATTCTACAATTTCAAGACTCTCCACGTCGAGGATGAGGATATCATCGTCAGCCGCACCGGATACACCGGCGAGGATGGCTTCGAGATCTATGCCAGCCATGACTATACTATCCGAGCTTGGGATAAACTCATGGAGGCCGGTGTGCAGCCCTGTGGCCTCGGTTGCCGCGATACTCTCCGCTTTGAGGTGGGACTCCCCCTCTATGGCGACGAACTCTCCGAAACTATCTCTCCCATCGAGGCAAGCCTCAGCATGTTCGTCAAACTCGACAAACCCGAGTTCATCGGCAAGGAGGCTCTCGCCGAGCAGAAGGCTAACGGCGTAACTCGCCGCATCGTCGGCCTACAGCTCGAAGGCAACGCTATCCCTCGCCATGGATATCCCGTCGAAGTCAACGGCGAACAAGTCGGCGAAATCACCACCGGCTATCGCTCCATCTCTACAGGCCTCAGCGTCGCTATGGCTATGATCAATAAGCCTTACGATAAACTCGGCACTGAGGTGGAAGTCCGTATCCGTAAGAAAACTTTCCCCGCCAAGGTGGTCAAGAAACGTTTCTACGACAAAAACTACAAAAAGTAATCATTCTATAGTCTAAGAGCGCGTTCCTTAAATTTTTGGGGCCGTAGGGGTCGTAGCCTTGAGTCG
>JBJEDL010000052.1:0-5548 GCA_051872035.1 Lepagella sp. | reverse complement strand
AACAAAGTTAGCATTGGATACTGGTAATTTTAGTTACCTTTGTCCGGATCTTTTTGGCATATTTCGAAAGTCGCATCGGTTGCAATGCCCGCATTGCGCCCTCTTTGACTTTCAAAATCTGCTCAAAAATATCCGCCCCTACGACCCCAAAAATTTTAAGGAACGCGCTCTTAAGAGACTTACCGAGACATTAGAGATTATCCAGACATCTCTGTTCGGCAAACTCTCTAAATCATTCATTATAACAACTTTTCTTAAGAATATCTATATGGAAGGTAAACGCCAAGCCAAAATAGCAAGACTACTTCAAAAAGAATTGAGCGAGATTTTTCGCCGCCAAACAGCCCGCATGGGCGGTGTGCTCGTGTCGGTGAACACCGTGCGTGTATCCCCCGACCTCAGCATCGCGCGTGTATATCTCAGTATTTTCCCCTCCGAACGTGCCGAGGAAATCCTCAACAACATCAAGAGCCAATCTCGCACCTGCCGCTATGAGTTGGCTCAAGCTGTCAAGACAACTCTTCGCAAGTGTCCCGACCTCAGCTTCTTCATCGATGATTCCCTCGACTATGTCGAGAATATCGACCGAATCCTCGCCGCAGACCCCCATCTGCATGACGAGCCCCTCTCCGAAGATGCTTTCGACGATTGATCAAGCTAAACCTCTCTAATCGAATTAACCCAACTTAGACGCAAGTATGAAGCGGATGCTTGCCGCCAAGATCGCTTGGCGCTATCTGAGATCGAAAAAGTCGCATGGCGCCGTGACCACCATTACCACCGTGTCGATCATCGCTATGGCTGTCGCCACGGCGGCTATCATCTGTGTCTTGTCGGTGTTCAACGGTTTTCAGCAGGTCATAGCCTCGAAACTCGACTCCCTCTCTCCCGATGTCATGGTCACTCCCGCCGAAGGGAAAACTTTCGACCATGCCTCGGAGCTGACCGACCGAATCCGCAAAATGCCGGAGGTGGAGGTCGCCACCCCCACTCTCTCCGACAATGCCCTGATCATCTGCAATGGTCAAGAGATGCCGGTCAAGATCAAGGGTGTCATCGCCGATGAGTATGCCCACGTCACTGCCGTGCGCCGGCTCTTCGACCCCGATTTCGGAACTTATATCGATCAGCCTGCTCCCGCTCCCGACAATGCTGTCGTCTCGATCGGCGTCGCCGCCCGTCTTGCACTCTCCCCCGATCAGGACCTCCTCATCTTCGCCCCAAGACGTCGTGGACGTGTCAACCTCGCTAATCCCGCCTCTTCTTTCCTCACCGATTCGCTACACATCACCGGCATCTATCACACCGATCAGCAGCAGTATGACGAGGATGGTGTAATCCTCCCCATCGAGAAGGCTCGACGTCTCTTGCAGTATCAAGACCAAGCCTCGGCAGTCGAGATAAAATGCCGCCCGGGACTCGTCGAAGAGCAAGTGGCGCAGAAGATCGCCTCAGCCTTAGGCCCCGACTATGTTGTCAAAGATCGTGCCCGCCAGCAGGAGATGAATTTCCGAATGGTCAAGATCGAGAAGTGGGTCTCTTTCCTGCTGCTCGGTTTTATCCTTGCTATCGCCGGATTTAACATCATCTCCTCTCTCTCGATGCTCGTTATCGAGAAGGAGAGAGGCATCGCCACCTTCTCCGCACTCGGCCTCTCCCGCCGTCAGATCGGCAGCATCTTCGCCTGGGAGAGTATCTATGTCGCCCTCGCCGGTGGCCTCTCCGGTATCATCCTCGGCGTCACCCTCTGTCTCATCCAGCAGGAGTTCGGCATTATCACCCTCGCCGGAGACCCATCTATGGCAATCGTCTCGGCATACCCCGTCGCTGTCCACCCCCTCGACGTGCTGATCACTCTTGTGCCCATCATCATCATCGGACTCATCACTGCCGCCATCACAGCCACTTTCGCACGCTCTCGTATCAAACAATATTAAGATACTTAATATCAGTGATATAAACTCGCTATTTACAAAATATTAAAAATATTTACGGAAAAATTTATCTAAATATTTTCTATATTATTTGCATATTTCAAACCTTATTGCTAATTTTGGAGGGTGGAACATAATAAGGAGTGTTTCACTGCCAAAACGATAATTAAAAAACATATCCCATAACCCAACACTTCATCAAAAAAGAGATTACCATGGAATTACCATTCGCAGAATCTTGGAAGATTAAGATGGTTGAACCCATCAAGAAGAGTACACGTGAGCAGCGCGAGCAATGGCTCAAGGAGGCTCACTATAACGTATTTATGCTGAAATCTGACGCTGTCTACATCGACTGCCTCACCGACTCCGGTACAGGTGCGATGTCCGACCGTCAATGGGCTGCTATGATGACCGGCGACGAGTCTTACGCCGGCGCTCGCTCTTTCTATGAGCTTAAGGACACCATCGGCCGCATCACAGGCTTTGAGTATGTAATCCCTACTCACCAGGGTCGTGCCGCTGAAAATGTATTGTTCTCTCACCTCGTGAAGGCCGGCGACATCGTGCCCGGTAACTCTCACTTCGACACTACCAAGGGGCACATCGAGAGCCGCAAGGCTTTCGCCGTCGACTGCACCGTCGATGAGGCTCGCGACACTCAGCTCGAGGTCCCCTTCAAGGGTAACGTCGACCTCAATAAGCTCGAGGCTGTCCTCCAGAAGGATGCAGACAAGATCCCCTTCATCATCGTGACTATCACCAACAACACTGCCGGCGGTCAACCCGTTTCTATGGAAAACCTCCGCGGCGTTCGTAAGTTGGCCGACAAGTATGGCAAGCGCGTCATCTTCGACTCTGCTCGCTTCGCAGAGAATGCTTATTTCATCAAAACTCGCGAACCCGAGTTCAAGGATGCTACCATCAAGGAAATCTGCCGTCAAATGTTCGACCTCGCTGACGCTATGACTATGTCTTCCAAGAAGGATGGTCTCGTCAACATGGGTGGTTTCATCGCTACTCGCTGGGAAGATATCTACGAGGGTGCCAAGAAGTTCTGTATTCCTTTCGAAGGCTTCTTGACCTACGGCGGTATGAACGGACGCGATATGGCTGCTCTCGCTGTCGGCCTCGATGAGAACACTGAGTTCGAGATGCTCGAAACTCGTATCAAACAGGTAGAATACCTCGCTAAGAAGCTCGACGAGTATGGCATCCCCTACCAGCGCCCCGTGGGTGGTCACGCCCTCTTCATCGACGCTGACAAGGTGCTCGACCGCATCCCCAAAGAGGAGTTCCCCGCTCAGCGTCTCACTATGGAACTCTATCTTGAAGCCGGTGTACGTGGCTGCGAGATCGGTTATCTCCTCGCCGACAGAGATCCTGTGACTCGCGAGAACCGTTTCGGTGGCAACGACTTCTTGAGACTCTGCATCTGCCGTCGTACTTATACCAACAATCACATGGACGTAATCGCTGCAGCTCTCAAGAACGTCTACGACCGTCGTCATGAGATCACTCGCGGCGTGAAGATCACATGGGAAGCTGAACTCATGCGCCACTTTACAGTTCAACTCGAGCCCCTCGGCTAATCCCGACAATACCCGCCCCAAAGGCGCCAAAACAATAAAGAGGCCGGAAACACCAGTTCCCGGCCTCTTATCTTTTCCCCCACATATCTTTTCCCCATACCACATCCTCTCCCATCTCGACTATCCCCCAAAACTCCATCAAATCTTATCTTTTTTGCAAAAACACACTCTAATCCGGCTTTTCCCATTTATTCCGTCGAAAAAATGTAATGTTTCACGTTATAGAGCTGATTTACAACGATGAAGAGACCGTTTGCGAGATGAATAGTATAGGACTGTATTGATTCAAATAAAAATAGCCACATCTTTACTATAAAAACGCGAGATGAGAGCGGAATCTGCATTTTTTTTGAAGATTCCGCGCTCATCTCGATGTTTTTTTGTATCTTTGCTCTCGAACCATTTTTGCGTAACTACCATGTTGATAGGAAGAAAATATGAACAGCAACGCCTGCTGGAGGCCTACAATTCAGATTATTCAGAATTTGTAGCTGTATACGGCAGACGGCGTATTGGCAAAACTTTTCTAATACGCGAAACGTTTAACTATAATTTTACATTCCAACATAGCGGAATTGCCAACGCCACCAGAACCAAACAATTGGCGGCCTGGAAGGAATCGCTCAAGGATGCCGGCCTTATAGTATCTAAGACTCCCTCTAATTGGTTCGATGCTTTCGACTTGCTCAAAGATGTGATTAAAGCGGCTCCGGAGCAAAAGAAAGTCGTCTTTATCGATGAATTGCCATGGATGGATACTCATGCTTCCGGTTTGATGCCCGCTCTTGAGCATTTTTGGAACTCTTGGGCGAGTGCAAGAAAAGATATTTGCCTGATAATCTGCGGTAGCGCCACATCTTGGATCATTAATAAAGTGGTGAAAAGCAAGGGTGGACTGCACAACCGAATCGATTATAAAATCGCTCTTCGTCCCTTCAATTTATATGAATGTGAACTCTATATGAAGAGTCGCAAGGTCAATATGTCGCGCAAACAACTCATCGAGGGATACATGATAATGGGTGGCGTCCCTTTCTACTGGAAAGCTATGCAGAAAGGACTTAGCCTCGCACAGAATATTGATCTAAACTTCTTCAATCCCAATGGCGAATTATATGGCGAGTTCGACGCCCTTTATGCTTCCCTTTTCAAACAACCCGAAGGGTATATCAAGGTAGTCAAACTGTTGTCTCAGAAACGCTGTGGCCTCAATAGAAATGAACTCATCAAGTTAGGAAAGTTTGTCGATAATGGGACTTTCAGTCAGCTCCTCAAGGATCTCGAAAATTGCGGATTCATTCGGAGCTACAACATCCTGGGCAATACCAAAAAGGACTGTGTCTATCAGCTTATAGACCCATTTTCGATATTTTATTATGAGTTTATGAGTGAGAATACACGGAAAGACCCTCAGTTCTGGAGCCACAATATCAATCAACCGATCTATCACGCATGGTGTGGATTGAGTTTCGAAAGAGTCTGCCTGCTCCATGCCGATCAGATTAAAGAGGCATTGGGTATACAGGGTATAGTGTCAGGCTTATATTCATGGCGTTCCACCAATAGCACCCCGGGAGCACAGATTGACCTCGTCATAGACAGAAGCGACGATGTGATAAACCTCTGTGAAATAAAATACACATCATCCCCTTGGGAGATGGATGCCAAAGACCTACATTCTATAATAAAAAAAGAGGAGGCCTTCCGAAAAGAGACAGCAACTCGCAAGAGCATCCATAGCGTACTAATCAGCGCCAACGGCATCAAACGCAACGAATTCACCGACGAACTCCAAAAAATAATAACATCCGAAGACCTCTTCTCCAACAAATAACCAACATAAAGTCTGAGTTACTACTTTATCTTGTATAAAAGTTGAGATAAGGTAGTGACTCAAACAGTGCGAACTCGACTATTCCGTTGAAAAATGTAGCATCACCCAGATAATTCCGAAAATTGTAAACTCTTATGTAGGGATATTCAGTTAATGGCTTGAATTTTCAACCGGGGAAAGGCCCGTGA
>JBJEDL010000051.1:0-5596 GCA_051872035.1 Lepagella sp. | reverse complement strand
TCCTGCTGACGCTCTCTTTCGTCACATCGTGTGACGAAACCATCCACTTCTATCCCGAACCGGAATCAAGCCTCGTTATCCTCCAACTGAATGTTGACCGCGACCCACCGACACTCTACAAGAGAGTCGTGTATGATGAGAAGTGGAAAGCCACGACCGAAGATCTCTCCGGCAGTGACAGGGCATATACTTTCCCGGAGGATTACCTCCTGAGAATTACGGTTGAGATCTATCGTTATTATGGGGAAGATTCTCGCACCGATATACAGGAAGTTGATGAATATCCCACAGTAAGGAGAGTGTTGTTGCTCCCATCGGATGCACAGATGCCACAAGACACTATCCATGCGTATCTGCCTGATGGCAAGTTTAAAGCATTGGCATTTGCCGACTACGTACCGATAGACAAAGCCGCAGACTGGCATTATCTCACCAATGATCTCAGAGATATTACCACCAATCTTGAGAGCTATCCCCGCAATCCACATCTTCGAAGTGCTGCAGCCGGTTCGGCATCTTTTATCATGACCCATCAACTTACTGAAGGTGGTTTCCCCGCTAACGAGGAGGCAGCCAATACACAGATTTTGGATCGTGTGATACCTGTCGATATGACACGCTCGAATGGACGTATTCGCATCTATTCGAGTGATTGGCGACAGTGTTATGAGTTGCAAGATGATGTATCGATAAAGTTAATATATAAAGATTATGTCACCACCGGTTATTCCGTTTGGAACGAAGAACCGAGTGATTACATCACCTCATATAGTTACATAACTAAACCACCCCTCGGCGATTATGATCCACTATTCGATAGTCGACTGATGGTAGAGGATTATCTCTTCGCACCCTCCGACCGTGAGATGATAGTACATGCCGTGCTTGTTTCTTACGATAAATATGGTAATGTGATTAAGGCTACTCCCGATATCGTTATACCGGTTCGTCGTAATCAAACCACCACAATCTACGCACCCAATTTCACCGTCGGTCGTGATGATGGCGATGGCGATGCCGGACTTAGTGTTGATGAAAGCTTTGATGACGAGGTGGTTATCATAATTTAATTCTAATTAAACAATATAAATTTTTGATAATTTAATAAATAGTTAACCTAATTCACAGATAAAATGAAAAAAATCTTATTCTATGCAGCGGCTGTGGCTCTTGCCATGACTTCGTGTCAGCAAGAGGATTTTCAGCCCTCTATTGCTGCAGATGGTGAAGGTAATTTCAATATCACCATCGATGCTCCGGAGGCTATGGGGAGTACCCGTACCTATACACTTGGTTCGGATGATGCCCTCTTCGGACCTCGCAGCTCAAGTGCCCTCGGCGGTCTTACCAATGTCGATTGGACTCAGTATGACCTCCGCTATAAGGTAGTGGTGTATCAGAAGAACGCTGTCGGCGAAAGCTCGTTTGATTATGTGCCTGTGCTTACTCGCACTGAAATCGTCGATACTTATCAGGGTATAACCATGTCATTCCGCCTTACCACCAACCGTACTTATCGCGTGGTGGCTTGGGCTGACTTCGTGGAACAAGGCACTATCGGTGACCTCCACTACGACACTTCCGATCTGACTCACGTCACTTGTCTTGACGACACCGACCACATGCTCAATGATGAGAGCCGCGATGCTTATTATGCTCGACGTGATTACACCATCGGCGGTGAGGATCAAAATGTCAATATCTTGCTGCGTCGTCCCTTCGCCAAGATTCGTTTTGTGACTACCGATTGGGCTCTCGATGATCTCGAAATGCCGGATGAGTTTACCGTTACTTACAAGAATTGCAGCCGCTATTACGGCTTCAACGCATTGACCGGTGGTGGCACTGATCTGACAGGCTTGGGTGATGCAGGCTCCGAGTATGCCCTCTCTTGCAAAGGAAAGATTAATAAGGATGTCAAAGAGTATGCCTTGAATTATGACCAGACAGATCGTAACCGCACTCTGGTGGTAGACTACCTATTCGCCGGTGCAGCTCTTAATGCCATCCACATGGACTTCACACCGACAGGTCTTGCCACTCGTTCGATCGATGTAGACATCCCGACACGTCAGAACTTCCTGACAACAATCTTGGGCAACCTCCTCACCGGCAACATGTCCGTGACCTTCGAAGTTGAAGAGATCTTCCGCAACGAGTATAATGACTTCTATCTCACTGCCAACAATGTCTTCCCCGCATCCGAACCTGCAGTAGATGGCGAAGGTGCTTATCTGATCTCATCACCCAACGAACTCGTATGGTTGCAAGAACTGATCAATTCAGTAGATAGAGATCCTTCGATTAAAGTAAAACTTATTAAAGATATCGACCTTGAAGGTTATCATTGGACTCCTATGAATTATAACGGTGGCGAGTCAAATATGCTTACCTTCGATGGTCAAGGTCATAAGGTTATCAATATCAATATTACGACCGATAATCCATCATACGACAAACATGCGGGATTCTTCTCTGACATTTTCCATGGAATTGTAAAGAATCTCACGATTGATAATTTCACAAGCAATAATTCGCCTCATTGTGTAGGTGGTATTGTTGGAGTACTTTATGGTTCACTTGAAAATTGTAATGTCAACCATATCTTTATGCGCCAAAAAGATCATGATGTTCAATTTTCTTTGTATTATGATTATGGTGGCATGGTTGGTATATGGTATGCTTGGGGTGAAGAGCATGCTGCCATTAAGAATTGCCATGCGGTCGATGTAAATCTACAGACTGCAGGGCGATGTGGTGGTATTGTCGGTTTCCTCCATACATCAGGCACTGACTATCCTCGCACTTTCGATAATTGCTCCGTTCGTGAAGTATACCTTAATGATGAGGTCTATCCCGGTTTTGTAGGCGACGATTATTGGTTCCAGTGCACCGGCTCAATCGCAGGCTATATCAACACTGATGAGATTACATTCCGCAATTGTTCACAGTCTGACTGCACATACGTATTCGGCTATGGTAAACAAGAAAATATGGTTTATCTCCATACCGGCGATGAAGGTGGTGATTTTACATATACTGATCCATATACAGGCTCTGTTGTAAAAGTAGGTCCGGAACATAAGTTCTATGGCTACAGCGCTGTGCGAAATCTAATCTACCACGAGGAGTAATATCCACTATTCATATATAGACTTCGGGATTTATCGACTTCCCGAAGTCTATAATCTACTTTCAATCAATAAGCAGTTAACCTAATTAAAAAATCCGATGAAAAAAATCTTATTCTATGCAGCGGCTGTGGCTCTTGCCATGACTTCGTGTCAGCAAGAGGATTTTCAGCCCTCTATTGCTGCAGATGGTGAAGGTAATTTCAATATCACCATCGATGCTCCGGAGGCTATGGGGAGTACCCGTACCTATACACTTGGTTCGGATGATGCCCTCTTCGGACCTCGCAGCTCAAGTGCCCTCGGCGGTCTTACCAATGTCGATTGGACTCAGTATGACCTCCGCTATAAGGTAGTGGTGTATCAGAAGAACGCTGTCGGCGAAAGCTCGTTTGATTATGTGCCTGTGCTTACTCGCACTGAAATCGTCGATACTTATCAGGGTATAACCATGTCATTCCGCCTTACCACCAACCGTACTTATCGCGTGGTGGCTTGGGCTGACTTCGTGGAACAAGGCACTATCGGTGACCTCCACTACGACACTTCCGATCTGACTCACGTCACTTGTCTTGACGACACCGACCACATGCTCAATGATGAGAGCCGCGATGCTTATTATGCTCGACGTGATTACACCATCGGCGGTGAGGATCAAAATGTCAATATCTTGCTGCGTCGTCCCTTCGCCAAGATTCGTTTTGTGACTACCGATTGGGCTCTCGATGATCTCGAAATGCCGGATGAGTTTACCGTTACTTACAAGAATTGCAGCCGCTATTACGGCTTCAACGCATTGACCGGTGGTGGCACTGATCTGACAGGCTTGGGTGATGCAGGCTCCGAGTATGCCCTCTCTTGCAAAGGAAAGATTAATAAGGATGTCAAAGAGTATGCCTTGAATTATGACCAGACAGATCGTAACCGCACTCTGGTGGTAGACTACCTATTCGCCGGTGCAGCTCTTAATGCCATCCACATGGACTTCACACCGACAGGTCTTGCCACTCGTTCGATCGATGTAGACATCCCGACACGTCAGAACTTCCTGACAACAATCTTGGGCAACCTCCTCACCGGCAATATGTCCGTGACCTTCGAGATTGATGAAATGTTTACTGACGAGTTCAATGGTTTTGACACGCAGAGTGCCTTCTCACCCGTTCAACCCAACGTAGATGCCGCCGGCGTCTATCACATTAAGTTGGCTGACGAATTGGCATGGATTAGCGAGAATGTATCATCACTTAGCGCAGCAACTGTAGTTCTCGACAACGATATCGACTTGATGGGTATCAACTGGAAACCTATCAACACATCGGGAAAGATTTCACTTTTTGATGGTCAAGGTCATACTATATATAATCTTGCTATCACAGGTAATAAGGCCGCAGTGTGGGGTTATGATGAGAATAAATACTTTGGTTTGTTCGGAAATGCAAGTTTAATTCATATTCAGAATTTGAACATTGAGAACGTATCTATCAATAATTTCTCAGGTCATGCAGGAGGTATTGTAGGTTGCTTAGGTCTCGGAGGAACAGGTTCCAATGGAAACCTTATAAAGAATTGTAATGTAAAGCATATCTTTATTCGTCAAATGTTCTATGATGAGGATCGCAGTTGGACTACTTTCAATGGCGGTGCAATAGTGGGTATTAATGATGGTGGTGATCTCGAAGATTGCCATGCTGAAGATGTAAACATTCAGTGTGGATGGAGAGCCGGTGGTTTAGTCGGTTATACTAACGCTTATTCAGTACCATATAACGGTGATTTTAAGTATATTAACTGCTCTGTAAAGGATGCTATTCTTTGGAATACAATGCGTTGGTATGATGCAGATCCTGACGGATATGACACTTGGCAACTCCATCAGATAGGAAGTATAACAGGTTGTATTGACGGTGTAGGGAATAATATATACCTTGAAAACTGCACTCAAACCAATTGCACATACGTGTGGGGTGGCCACGCATCTTCTTCTGATCAAGGTTGGATAACTTCCAACTTGGAGGATTGGTCGAACGATATCTACAATATCCATGGTATTTATATTTTGCATAGCGGTGATGAAGCTCCTTCCGGCACTTATACCATTACCATGGAAGATGGTGCTGTTATCCCCTACGGACCTCTCCACCCCCTCTTTGGTCAGGCTTGCGACTGCACTGTCTACGTTAATGGCGTGGAAGACCATAGCGGCGATATTGAATAAATAAGTTCTTCGGTATTGCCGACGATCCAAAGATTAAGAACGCGCTCTAATGTATATGTAGATGGTGTTCTTGACACCAGTGGTAACTTCTAAGAAATACCCACAAAACCGATAATCAGCAATCGGACTAAACCCTATAATCAGCTATAGGAATAATCCCGAATCTGATCCATAAAGGAGAAGGCGTTGCAGCAAGGCGATCAAATCACCAAGCTGCAACCCCTTCTCTTTTTATCACCACATCATC
>JBJEDL010000050.1:0-5753 GCA_051872035.1 Lepagella sp. | reverse complement strand
TAGTCGATGTCGCTATATGTTGAACTTCCAAGGTGTACTTCAATTAATGCTTACGTATTGTTAGCTGCTATAGAAAAATCTCCACCTTTTCCATCAGATTGGTCTACGCTTGTGGCGCTTGCCCACACACCTTTTGTCAGGGTGTATGTGGCAGCGTTGAGAGTAGATTGTAGCAGCAAAGCTGCCATCAGGCATATTATGTATTTTATATTTTTCATTGAGATTCTTGTTGGGATATAATAGTTCCGGTTTAGAAGGGCTTGTTGGGCCAGGCTTCGGTTAGTTTTTCAGTTGGTACTATTTGGGCTACTATGCTTAGCTCTAATTGGGCACCGGAGACGGGTGGGTTCGCCGTCAGGGTGTAGGTGTCGAAGAGGGGTGTCGCCGTCAAGGCGCCGGGCTGCACTACCTGCGTGTAGTAGTAGAAGTCATCACTTGTGCCCTTCACCCAACCGGCACCCATCAGTCCGGCGAAGGTGCCGTCGCTGTCAACCCAAGATGCTACGACATCGCCGGCGAGATTGGTCCAGCAACCGATCACCGCCACACGGATATAGCCATCAGAGATACCGGTATTGCGCACCTTGAGTTCACTCTTCACATTGCCATTGACCGTGTCATCGACCGACACATCCACCTCCTCGGAGAGGACTCCAATGGTGTAGGTATACTTCGTATCGGCATTCCACACTGTGGAGATGTTCTTCAGCGGCGTCGAGATCTCATGCGTCAAACCGGATGGATAAGTCACATTGATGGTGAGGGTAGCAGCATCAGAGATGGTCTGAGGTATCAGCATAAAGGTGCACTCGGTGCCACCAAGGTTTTCGATGGCATCGGTAGCCCCCTTCGTATGCTTGAACGTTTGGGAATAAGTGTGAGAGGCTGTATCATCGCCATAACTCCAATCGAAAGCGATGCCGAGAGATTCATCCTCATGGAAGAGGCAACTACCCTTGCCATATAAGCCGGAGATGGTGATGGTGTTGACCACAGCATCTTGGGGGAGTTGGCCGATGCGGAATCTCACGGCAGTCAAGGCATGGTGCATCGTCAGGGGTACTGTCCCATCATTGCGGGTACGGTTGGGCGCCATCGCGAAGACGAAATCGGGTTGCGCCTCGGCATCTCTTGCGCCATCCGAGCCATTCTGAGTTGGCACGGTATAATCGGCGAAAGAGCCATAAAGCTTACCATCCTGCTTATAATAAGAGGGATTGGGGTTATAATCGGAGAGGGATGATGTGAAAGCGAAGAAAGAGAGGGCTCTGCCATTGGGCCAGAAATGGGAGGCAGTTGCTTTATTGCCGGAGACGGAAACCGACTCGGCAGACATAAAGGGAGCCCACGACTCGTTATCGTAAGCCGAGATAAGGAGTGACGACACGTTTGAATCCTCGACGGGCGTGGAACGAGTAGCCGGATTGTTGTAGACCGGGAGGTCTTGGTTGGGCGCCTCTACCAAAGAGATGGGGAGAGACTCGCCACCCATAGGCAGGGAGATAGATGCTACGCTATCGGCGCGAGTACTGCGTGCATCGCCATCTTGGAAATTATGGGAGGTAATTTCGAAACCGACATGACCATCCTCACTGCCCGGCGCTTTGAGGTCGTCATGGCACGAAGAGAGCGAAACCACGAAAGCAGCGGCAGAGAGAGAGAGAAGAGGAGAATAGAACCTCCTAAGGTATTTAGAGAGACAAAAAGTCCTAAACATTACGAACGAAAATTAAAATTGGTGAACGTGAGGGGACATTCAACCCCTCACGCCCTATATACTGTCCCCTTAGGGACAAACCTCGAGAAACTTGTACAGTTTCAGCGAAGAGAGAGATTAGGGTTCAGGTTGAGTTTCAAGATTAACATCCTTCTCAACGTCAGCGAAGTCAGCAACAGCAACTGAGAAGGTAATAGGGAAAAGAACAGGGTCTTCAGTACCAGGCACATAACCACCATTCATATCATCACCGAATACGAAGGTATAGACATAACGCATACCAGCAGTCCAATCGATAGCTGCAGGGATAGCTACGTACTTAGTTTGATAATCAATACCTTCTTCATCTACAGGATTAGTCCAAAGATAAGTACCATTTGAAGAATCGTAAAATCTACATTTTACCAAGAAATAGAAACCATCAGCATTATCATCCATAACTTCTTTTGCATTCGTAGTAGTACAAGCAGATACTTTCTGTGGAATCATAAGAAGTGCGGTTGAATTATTTTTTTCCTTAACATCTGCAAATGTAAGATTCTTTACTTCTCCTTCAGTTGCTTCTCCAGTAATATGGGGCAAATCAACCTTTGTGAAAGTTACTTCATACTGTTTCTTTTCAGAGCGATTGTCCCATAGTGTACTGGTAGCTGTTGTATTGGTGATTGAGAAATCACCTTTGCTATCCAAATAACATACCTGGACAGCATCAATAGCAACATCAATGGTCTTACTGTTGTTCTTTGCTTTGAACACTACTTGAGAGAGAGCATGTTTGAAGTTCAACTCAACAGGACTTGCACTTTTAGTAGCTTTTGCTGTAGCATAGATGAAGTCAACTTGTTCGTTAACATTATCTTTTACAGTAAAGCCTGTAGATTTTACTAAATTAGAAGCATCTTGGGCAGTAAATGCAACGTCATCACCGGCATTTTTTACGGCAGTGAAATAGATTGGGTTAACATTACTACCGGTTGGCCAGTAATAAGTCTTGCCTACGGTTTCCCAAACAGAAGTGCCTTTTTGAACATTTACGGCATCCATGAATTTATTCGAGGTTGATCCGGTGTAGGATGCGTACACGACGAAGTCGTTGGGAAGGTTGGTTGATGTGAAGAGTTCGGCAGCGCGGGTAGCGTTTTCGGTTGATACGCCGAAGAGGATCTCGTTGCCGTCGTTGTTGACTTCGAGGGTCTCGTTTTGTGAACAGGATGCCAATGCAAGCACTCCAATCGCTCCAATAAGGAATTTTTTCATAAGAATAATTTTTTTTAAAGTTAGTATTTTGTTGTTTTCTATATTCGGTTATCCTTGTTCAAAGGAATTTGAATTGTTGATTGTTTTGATTGTTTCTTCGTTGGGTTTTATATTTCTCTTTAGGATTATATATTACCCTTTAGAAGGAGATATCGACGTTTACGTCGTCCCAGTCATCTACGTCGGGTGCGAAACCGCTACCATTCTCGATTGGTTGGGGGAGGTCCAAGCCGTCGATGATGATATGGACATTTCGTTTGTCAGGTGCGTTGATGACTTGCGAGGTGACATCCCACTTTTCCGACGACGAACCATACACGAACTTGTTGCCATCATCCATCACGACATATAGCATCATTCGGTTGGGGATCCCGAAATCGGGATTGCGTCCGAAGGTGATAAACTGACCGACGATGGTCTTCTCATCACCCTTGTGAGCCTCGAAGGGGAGGGTTACCGGTTCGATGCCGAGGATGTCATCGGCGATGGTAAGCGTACCTGACATACCGGAGAGGGATGCACACATCTGCGAAACATGTTTCAAGTTCGATACATTCCTGATCTCGTAGGTATAATTACAAGTCAAGTCACGAGGATAGAGTGTAATTACCTGGTTGATCGAGATCGGCACCTTGATCGGTTCGCTACGTCCGTCAGGATATTCGCAACGATACCTCACACCCTCATCATCGACAGTCACCTCTGTTGCTGTGCAACCATACATCTTATCGGGACAGATCACCACCTTCTCCGGGTCTGAGTCACCACGAGGCGAGTAGTTGGCACCATTACCATAGATCGGTTCCAAGACATTACCCTCGCGAGTATAGAGTGTATGGGTAAAATAATCGGTGATGTTCATGCTCTGGACGATCTCCGAATCATTGTTATAGCAAAGCATCAGGTAGTTGCCGGCACGGAGGTTTACCTTGCCACCCTCTCCGCCGATGAAGTCATAGCGGATATACTGACCCTTAGACTCGCCATCGAGAGGATAGAAGAACACCACCATACCTTGGGGATTGGCCTCCGGGGCATACCGCCAGTCGAACTCAACGCGAATCTCGCCGACGTGGGGGTGCTGATAGCAGAGTTCCTTATGGTTACACCCTGTAGCAAAAAGGGAGATCAATGTAACAATAAAGGCAGGAAGGAACTTAACGAGAGATCTCATCGGCCGCCTCCTTTCTTTGTAACATTACCGCGGCCGATAAGCCAAACGAGTGACACCTCCAACTTGGTGGGACCCCACCAGTGCAGGCGCTTCGTAGCCTGCCACACGTAGCACTGATCGATCGGTTTGTACTCCCAGAACTCACCGGTAAGATAACCGAGGCCGAGGGTGAAATCGAGGTTCAGACGACGATGGATCGGCAACGAATAGCCATACTCCACACCGACGCCCCAATGGCACTTATCCCACATTGAACCGCCGGGACGTCCGCCGATATAGCCCTTGCCACCCAGATCGATATCGTAGGTAAGCACCTGACCATATACACCGACATGGTGACCTTTAAATGGTGTATATCCAGGTTCCTTGTTGGCGAAATAATAGCGGAGGTTAAGGTCGCCGCCGTAAGTTCGCCAATACCAGTGAGTGCGATCACTCTTCCACCAGCTATACATCCAGTTGGCGCCAATCGATATATGACCACCAAGATAGAACTCTAAACCGACATTCGGCACAATAAGTGCATCATAGAGCATATTGGTGCGCACAGCCATATAGAAAGGCTTCAGCACACGCGATGCCGGCACAGGTATAAAATCGGGTGCTACAGGCTCGACAGCCGGCATATATAGTGAAGAACGATAATCGGTATAAGGGAGGAGATTGGGGTTCAGACGACGATCATACCATAGATGGAGATAAGAATAACGAAGATCAGGGAAGATATTCTTATAGAGGTAACGATAGGGTTCGCCGCCGCGCAACTTCTTGAGGCGCAGTAGCGGATCGCGACCATTCACACACTCGCCACCGGTGGCGACAATATCCTTGACCAAAGCAACGACCTCCTGCTGATAGGGGACCTTGGTGTCGATCTCAACTCTCGCGAGGAGACCCTCCCAATCGCGACCCTTAAAAGTGAAAGTAAGGAGCGAATCGGGTAGATCCTCATAACGGCGAATATATGTGAAGAGCGTATTGGCACGTTGCTCAGAGAGCCATCTATTAAAAGCGATCGAACCTTCGGGAGATGCAGCGCCGACGACTTCAGCGCGGTTCAGATGATAGATTGAATCACGGCGTAGGTGCGACTGCTTAAACTCGTCGAGGAAACGGCGGTTGCCCTTGAAATTGGAATCGAGATTAATTTTGCTTTGATGGAAGAATATTGAAACGGAATCATGCTCCTCAGCGCAAACCGAGAGAGCAAAGATTAAGGAGAATGCGAGACAAATATTTCTGCATAAACGTTTCATATTCGACCCAAAATTTAAAAATTCTTGCGGACTTTTATTTATTATTTCAAGATATATTTTTAGAAAAGCTCACAAAGTTACAAAATAAAGGGCACAATTTTACCCCCCCGATGTTAAAATATGTTAATTTAACAGCAATGTAATAGGAATGTAATAAAAACCGGCGAATAAGGGCCAAAAACGTCAAGAACGCCAAGAACGTTACGAACGTCAGGAACGTTATGAACGTTATGAACTTCAGGAACGTCATGAACGCGATGAACGCTCCGGGGCCGGAAGAGTGTTAGAAAAGATGAGAGGCTTGGCGCTGTAGCGCTAAGCCTCTCTGCAAGGTGGCGATTACCTACTC
>JBJEDL010000049.1:0-5810 GCA_051872035.1 Lepagella sp. | reverse complement strand
ATGCAAAGGTAGAAACTGGCAGCAAATACCGCAAGGCGCTTTTTGGGACGTTTACGGCAATCAGTAAAATCAGTGGTTAAAAAACTGAATCATCGATGCTCGAAGACACCTCCTTTTTTATTGAACCACTGATTATCCTGATTACCCTGATAAGGCTCCGCGCACTTCGTCTCGACATCCCAGACTCGCGTAGCAAAAATCAGAGCAATCAGTAAAATCAGTGGTTAAAAATAAATATCCGCGTAAATCCGCGCCAATCCGTGACCAAAAACAACAAAATCCATCCGTCAGACAGCTAAATCTTGCAAAAAAATCACGATTTAGCTGTCTGACGGACAGATTTTTTATTATTTGATTGCTCCCATGGGTATCAACGACAATGAATACGCCTCGTCGGTGCAGAATATAATCACCCTCGACGATTTGTTCATCAATCTTATATATCGGTGATTTAAAGTGAAATATTGCGCAATTTATATCGCCAAAATTTGGTTTTATGATATTTTTATGCTAATTTTGTGCAAATTTTGGATCGGTTTGGGCTTACTCCCCGAGAATGTTCTATTCACTGATCTTTTGCCATAAAGACTTAAAGTTATTTAGCTGATAGTTAACCAAAAATAACCAACATAATTAACAACCAAAAACTCTCTATGAACAAATTCTCGAGATTAGTGGCTGCCTGTGGCCTCGCAGCAGCTGCTCTTACCACAAATGCAGCGACATTTGTTGGAGATCGTACAGATTTTCGCGATGAGACTATCTATTTCGCGATGACGACTCGCTTCTATGATGGCGACCCCACCAACAATGTCTGCGGTTGGGACCACCAGAGCGTCCAAATCGCCAACAATGACCCCGACTGGCGTGGTGACTTCAAGGGCCTGATCGACAAGCTCGATTACATCAAAGCTCTCGGTTTTACTGCTATCTGGATCACCCCGATCGTGCAGAACTGTTCAGGTACAGACTTCCACGGTTATCATGCCATGGACTTCTCTAATGTGGACCTCCGATATGAGAGCCGCACTAACTGGGGTGCCTCTAAGGATGTCAAATTCCAAGACCTTATCGACGCCGCTCATGCCAAGGGTATGAAGATAATCCTTGATATCGTGCTCAACCACACCGGCAATTTCGGTGAAAAGCACTTCGCCGAGCTCTTCTATCGTAACCCCGATATCAAGGCTCAGGCTTCGGTGTCTGCCTCTCTCATCCCCAATTATGACAAACTTCCGTCGAACTACAACGAACTCTCCGGTACGGAGCAGTATAACGCTCGCTTCCCCTACCTGAAGAATACCGACGGAACCAACAAGGATAATCACAACTACTGGCACCACGTTGGTACAGGATGGAACTGGGACTATCCCAACCGCTGGTGGGGGCAGATCGCCGGCGACTGCGTCGACCTGAACACCGAGAACCCCGCCGTGTCCAAGTACCTCGTTGAGCAGTATGGCAATTTCATCAAGATGGGTGTCGACGGTTTCCGTATCGATACCACCGGCCATATCTCTCGCCTTACTTTCAATACTTCGTTTATCCCCCAATTCCTCGAAATCGCTGAAGAGTATAAGAGCAAACGTCTCAACGGTTGCCCATTCTTCATGTTTGGCGAGTGCTGCGCTCGTTTCTCTGACGTGACTTATCGCGACCAGCCTAACCTCTCCAGCTATTTCTACACATGGAAATCTCCCCAGGATCTCGTCGACCAATGGAGCTGGGATGAGTCTTTCTGGGATAATATCTATATCCCCGAGGGTGCCGACGATATGCGCCCCGGCAATATGGCCCTCTGCGAGGAAGAACCCTCTGTCAAGAGAGAGTCTACCAACGTATTCATGCAGAATGGCGCTTGGCACGAACCCGACTATTCCGACTATTCCGGATTCTCGATCATCGACTTCCCGATGCACTATAACTTCAACAATGCAGCGGCTGCCATCAATGTGGCTAAGAGCGGTGATAAGTATTATAATGATGCCTCTTACAACGTGGTCTACGTTGACTCTCACGACTATTGCCCCGGCCCCAATGATGGTACTCGCTTCAATGGCGGTACTGCTCAATGGGCTGAAAACCTCTCTCTGATGTTTACCTTCCGCGGTATCCCATGTATCTATTATGGCTCGGAGGTAGAGTTCCAGGCCGGTAAGAAGGTTGACGCCGGCGGTACTGACATGCCTGTCAAGGATTCCGGTCGTGCCTATTATGGCCACTATATCGAGGGTGATGTTTCCGCCTCAGACTTCGGTGTATACACCGCTTCGGGCAATGTTGCCACTACTCTTGACGGCGATTTGGCTCAACACATCATCCGCCTGAACAAGATCCGCGCTGCCGTGCCTGCTCTCCGCAAGGGCCAGTATACTTTCGATGGCTGCTCTGCCAATGGCGGTTATGCCTTCAAGCGCGCTTATAAGGATGAGTCGTTCGCTCTCGTTGCCCTCAATGGCGGCGCTACCTTCAGCAACCTCCCCGCAGGTACTTATGTAGATGTAGTTACCGGCGAGTCTTATACCGCTTCTGCCGGAGGCTCTATCACCGTTTCCGCTCCTACCAACCAGGGTCAGCTCCGCGTCCTCGTTAAGGGTTGGACCGGCGGAAAGATCGGCGAGGATGGTAAGTTCATCTATACATCTTCGGCTGTGGCTCACGGTGGTAACCCCTCTTTCACCGACAATGGTACTACTCAGTATTATACTGCTGAGGATGCTCCCCAGCCCTCAAGCGTCTCCTTCTCTCCCGCCGGAGGCGCTTTCAAGACCGAGACTCTCACTGTAACAGCTACTCTCAGCGAGGATGCTACAACCGGATGGTTCAAGGTCGGCTCTAACGCCCAGGTGAACCTCTCCCCGGGTGAAAGCAAGCAGTTTACTATCGGTTCGGGTATGAATTATGGCGATAAGGTGACCGTAACTTGGGGCGCCGATGACTTCACCGGAAGCGTAACTTACACCAAGGTCGATCCTAACGCCAGCATCACTGTATATGTCAAGGCTCCTTCCGGCACCAACCTCTATTCTTGGGGTAAGGACAATGACGGCACATCTGTAGAACCTACCGGCACTTGGCCCGGCAAGCAGCTTACTGAGACTGTCAATGTATCCGGCGAGGATTATTATTACTTCACTTTCGATAATATGCCCTCTGTCAATATCATCTTCAATAAGGATGGTAACAAGACTCCCGATATCGAAAATATCGTAGCTGATACTTATTTCGAGTATGACGGTTCGACTACTGCTACTGTGATCGACGTTCCTACCGGTCCGAAGGCTCCTGTCATCAAGGCTAATCCTGCCGGCGGCATGACATTCACTCAGAGCCTCTCTGTAACTCTCACCGTTTCTCCCGCTACTGATATTTATTACACTCTCGATGGCAGCCAGGCTTCCGCTTCTTCTACCAAGTATACCGGCCCGATCACTCTGACCGAAACTACTACTATCAATGCTTACGCTAAAAATGAGGTGGGCGAAACTCGTGCTTCATTCACCTACACCAAGGTGGATACGCCTCCAGCAGGAAGCAACCACGCTGTATACCTCTACAACGATGCTAATTGGAGTGATTGCTACGTTTATTGCTGGGACGATAACCATAAGACCTCTTCTTCGTTCAGCGGCGCATGGCCCGGCAAGAAGCTCACTGAAACCATAGAGTATGATGGCAAGACTCTCTATAAGTTCAGCTTCACTTACGATGGCGAGTTCAGCAACCCGATGATCATCTTTAACAATAATGCCGGTACTCAGACTTCTGACAAGGCTTACCAGGAGGCTGCGATCTACAACTGCGCCGGCAACGTGATCGGCACATACACTGCCGATGTGAAGAAGATCACCGCTTCGGGCGACATCAAGGTCTTCGCGCAGGGTGGCAGACTCGTGATCGTTTCTGACAGCGATTGCACTATCGAGGCTGTGAAGGTGGATGGCACTCGCCACACCCTCCCCGTATCGATGGGCTACAACTACTACGAACTCTCCAAGGGCTTCTACATCGTAGGCGGCAAGAAAGTAGTAATCTAATCCAAAGACCTAATCTATATCCAAAAAGATATAACCTAAAATCCCCAAGGGGGTGTGTCCACCGACACACCCCCTTTTTTTGTGGCGGACATTATGCGTGATTGTATTTCGCGTGAATCCGTCCTCCGCATGCTCGCTTGCGAGCCCGGATTTTATTTATGAATAAAATAAATTTTTATTTTGCTGATTTTTAGGGTTTTCGCTTTTGGCGTTTTGTGGTTTCGTTTTTTATTATTAACTTTGCACAAATTTGGTTGAAATGTGCACTTCGCGACTCCGGTCGTATAGAGCCTTTTTCTTGAATCCAACTATCAAACACAGTAACGAAACTAACTTTTAATTCCGAACCAATGTATATCAATGCTACGGGATTTTATATCCCCTCTATCCGCATAGACAATGCTCATTTTCTTCCTCTCAATGGCTTGACCGACGAATGGATCGTTCGCCGCACCGGCATCCACACCCGCTCGCATGTGGCTGAAGGTGAGGATCATAACAGCATGGGCCTCGATGCTATCCGCAATGCCATCCCCTCCCTTCCCTACGACATCAAGGATGTCGACCTCATAGTTTCGGCGGCTTATTCCGCCTACGATACCGTGGCGACTCTCGCCCACGAGGCGCAACGCGAATTTGATATCGACGGCGCCAAGGCCGTTTACCTATCTTCCGCCTGCTCTTCATTTATCAACGGTCTGGAGATGGTTGAGGCTTATTTCGCCTCCGGCAAGTCGTCGAAGGCGCTCCTCATCTGCTCGGAATGTAACTCTTACTATGCCAACGAAACCGACAAGACTTGCGGTCACCTCTGGGGTGATGCCGCCGTAGCTTTCTTCCTCTCCAAGGATCCTTGTGGCGACCACGAACCGGTGATCTCATCCATCTACACCTGCGGTCTGGGCAATGTGTCGAAAGGTCCGGAGGGTGTGAAACTTCGTCCCAAGGAGGGTGGCATCATGATGCCATTCGGCAAGGATGTCTTCCTGAATGCCTGCAACTATATGATCGACGCCCTCGACAAAGCCGGGGCTGCCGTCGGCGGTATCAAGGCTGCTGAACTCGACCATATCATCTGCCACCAGGCTAACCTCCGCATTGTGGCTAACGTGGCGCATCAGCTCGGTCTGCCGATGGAGAAATTCGAGAACAATATCGACGAATTGGGCAATACCGGTAGTGCCGGTGTGGCTTTGGTATTCTCGCAACGTCGCGACACGTTCGCCCCGGGCGAGAAGATCGGTTTAACCGTCTTCGGCGGCGGCTACAGCTGCGGCGCCGCCATCATCGAAATGAAATAAACCCGCGCTGTAGGGGCGCAATAATTTGCGCCCGCAACGGCAATAATTTGCGCCCGCAACGGCAATAATTTGCGCCCGCAACGGCAATAATTTGCGCCCGCAACGGCAACGCAGCAAAAATTTTTGCAAAGAATTAAAAAATTTGCTAACTTTGTGGCGCGATCGGGAACGATCGCCCTATATTGCGATAGTAGCTCAGTTGGTAGAGCATCAGCTTCCCAAGCTGAGGGTCGCGGGTTCGAGCCCCGTTTATCGCTCCCGGGAGGGTGGCTTACAGCCCCCTCCCTTCTTTTTTCACCCGTCTCGACCCCCAGACTCGCGTAGCCAACCTCAGTAAAATCAGTAAAATCAGTGGTTAAAAATAAATATACGCGTTATTCCGCGTCAATCCGTGGTCTCCGCACCCCGAGCGATTTTCTTTGCAAATTCGGGTTAAAATTTGACAATTACGGAAAATTTTGTTAAATTTGCG
>JBJEDL010000048.1:0-5895 GCA_051872035.1 Lepagella sp. | reverse complement strand
TCGCTAAATTTTACAAATTGAAATCAGCAAGTTGAACTTGCGAAACTTAAATAAAAATTAGTAGCAAAAAAGTAATGGAGTCTAATGTTCTTGGCGAACATCAGACTCTATTGCTCTTATAGTCTCATATTAGAGGTCGGAGACCTCGATGATGGGTTTGCCGAAGTAAGCGCTAAGACGAGAGAGTGTGGCGATGGTGAAATTGTGCTCACCGCTGAGCCACTTGGTTACTTCGCTCGGGCGACGTCCTAAAGCATCAGCGAACTGTTTTTTTGACAAGCCCTCCTGACGCATCAGGGATTCAATTCGGGTGGCAATAGCTACCGACAATTTAGTTTGGATCTGAAGATCTTCGGGAATGCCTGCGATCAGATCATGCAAACTGTCAACTTGATTCTTCATTGACCTTAACCTGTGAGTATAAGAATAAAATAGAAAGTAAAATCTGACCGCAAAAGTACAAAGAAATTTTCACATAGCAGTGCACTTTTGCGGTCAAAAAGCTCTATTTATACTAAAATTTAATAATCTGATGAAGAATTGCAGATTAGTCGGGGCTAAATACTGCACCCTCACCCCAATCCCACACACCGGGCACTACAGCCCGGACATTGAACTTGGCGATACCGAGCTCGGCGGCATACTTCTCGGGGGCGATGGTATGAGCCGTGATACGCTTCACACCCTCCACCTCTCGGCAAGCGAGGCGGACCGGGCGGGCATTGAGAGCCGAAGGTGCGCAAGCCACAGCCCGGAGGGCAGTGTCAAGCCAAGGGAACTCCTGCAGAGCATCGGCATAATCCTCACTGCTGCCATCGAAGAAGTCGATAGGGTCTAAATGCTTTCGATGCGCCATGCGAGTGGAGAACTTGGCGAGAAGGGAAGTATTACCGACATCGGAGTGGCCTAAAGCCACTACGAAAGGGATTTTCTCATAAACCTCCACATGAGCGTTGACATGGCTGCGAGAGAAAGTGCCACCTACGAAGCAAGTGCCAAGACCGGCGGCATGCGCTTTTATCACGAATTGCTGGGCATAGAATCCGGCACGTTCGAGAGCATGCTCGAAGGTGGGATCTATGATGCAAGCCAGATAATTGTTGACACCGCGGAACATGCCATAACTGCGGCCGAAGCCTCGGAATGGGCCATCATCGCTGACACAGAGGCGGAAATTGAGTCCTGCCTCATGCGTATTGATGAAAGTAGCTTCACTCTGCAGCGCATTGATCAGACTCTGCTTGATAGGATCGGGAGAGAAACTTCTGACCGAATGTCTCGACTTAAGGAGGTCTAAAGAAATATCCATTTATTCGTAATCCTTGATATCAATTTCAAAATTATCGAGGAACTCCATGGTGCGCGCCAGATAGTCTTGCATCACGACATCCTCGTCGACGAAAGGCACGGTCTTGCGGAGTTCGGCGAGCACCTTCTCGATATAGGGAGAAGACTTGAGGGGACGGCGGAACTCGAGACCTTGTGCGGCGTTGATGAGCTCGATAGCGGCGATATGGTGGAGGTTGTCGATGATCTTATGGAGCTTGGTAGCAGCATTGGCGCCCATCGACACGAGGTCTTCCTGGCCATTGGAGCTGACGATCGAATCGCAAGAAGCGGGCCAAGCATACATCTTGTTCTGGCTTACCATCGAAGCTGCGGCATACTGCGGGATCATGAAGCCGGAGTTAAGGCCTGGATGCGCCACGAGGAACTCGGGGAGGCCGCGAAGACCGAGGATAAGCTGAGCAGTACGGCGCTCGGAGATATTACCGAGTTCGCTGAGAGCGACACCCATATAATCGAAAGCCAAAGCGAGGGGTTCGCCATGGAAATTACCTCCGGAGAGGACGAGATCCTCATCGGGGAATACGGTAGGATTGTCAGTGACGGAGTTGATCTCGGTGTGGAGGACGTTGGTGACATGGACCATAGCATCCTTGACAGCGCCATGTACCTGAGGAATGCAGCGGAAAGAATAGGGATCCTGCACATGCTCCTTATGGCGAGTGATGATTTCGCTACCCTCGAGGAGATTGCGGAAGATCTTGGCAGTGGAGAGCTGGCCGGCGTGGGGACGCACACGATGGATGCACTCCAAGAAGGGTTCGATACGGCCGTCGAAAGCCTCGAGCGACATAGCACCGAAGAGGTCGAAGCAGTGGACGATATGCCAGCCATCGATCAGCGCCTTGATACCGTTGGCGCTCATGAACTGCGTACCATTGAGCAGTGCGAGGCCCTCTTTCGATTTGAGTTTGATAGGACGCCAGCCGAGTTGTGCGAGCATATCCTCGCTCTTGATGCGACGGCCCTGGAAGAAGACTTCGCCCTCGCCGATGAGGGGGAGGAAGAGGTTGGCAAGGGGGGCCAAGTCTCCTGAAGCGCCGAGCGAACCGCGGTCGTACACTACGGGTATTACGTCATTGTTATAGAAATCGATGATACGCTCTACAGTGGCTACCTGCACGCCGCTGAAACCCATGGAGAGGGCGTGAGCCTTGAGCAGAAGCATCAGCTTGACGATGTCGGAATCGATGGGAGTGCCGACGCTGCAAGAATGGCTCTTCACCAGGTTCTCCTGGAGAGCGGAGAGCTCATCGTGAGAGATATGTTTGCTGCAAAGAGAGCCGAAACCGGTGGTGACACCATAGATAGGCTCGGTGGTCTCATCAGTTTTGCGATCGAGGAAATCGCGGCAATGTTGTATCTTCTGACGAGCTTCGTCAGAGAGAGTAAGCTTGGCGCCGCTCTTCAAGATCGATTCGATAAGATCGTAAGTAAGAAGGCCGGAGCCTATGGCATAACTTTCCATTTTTTTCATATTAGGGACAAATGTTTATGATATTAGATTAATTATTACGAGTAACGACACGGCCGCGGCTGATGACTGTTTTGACACAATTCATGCCGACATAATATGGAAGCGACTTGTAAGTGTCGAAATTTAGGATCACTACATCGGCGGACTTACCCACCTGGATCGAGCCGGTGGTATCGGCGAGGTCGACAGCCGCAGCGCCATTGAGCGTGAGGGCAGTGATGGTCTCCTCGATCGACATGTTCATGTAGATACAAGCCAGAGCGATGGTGAGGGGGATCGAGCCGGAGAAGCAAGAGCCGGGGTTAAGGTCTGTGGCGAGAGCCACGGCGGCACCTGCGTCGATGAACTTACGAGCCGGGGCGAAGGGTTCGCGGAGAGCGAAAGCAGTGAGGGGAAGCAGAGTAGCCACCACTCCCCTATCCGCCATGCGCTTCACACCCTCATCGCTGACATGGAGGAGATGGTCGGCAGAGACGGCACCCATCTCAGCGGCGAGTTCGGCGCCACCGAGTTGCACGATCTCATCGGCATGGAGTTTGAGTTTGAACCCTGCATCGCGAGCGGCAGCGAGGAGACGGCGCGACTCCTCGATCTCGAAGACATTCTTCTCGGTGAAGATATCGAAGAACTTGGCTCTGCCCTGAGCTGCGGGGATCATCTCGCGGATCATCAGGTCGACATACTCATCGGTGCGACCCTTATACTCAGCGGGCACAGCGTGAGCGCCGAGGAAAGTCGAAACGACTCTCACGGGGCTGTCACTGCGAGAAGCGAGTCGATCGATCACATCGAGCATCTTCATCTCCGACTCTGTGTCTAGTCCATAACCGGACTTGGCTTCGACGGTGGTGACACCCATCTCCGACATACGGTCGAGGAACCATTCAGCCTTCACTTCGAGCTCATCGGCAGAGGCGGCGCGAGTGGCATTGACAGTAGACTGGATGCCGCCACCACGCTCCATGATGCTCATATAGGTATCCCCCTTGAGGCGCCACTCGAACTCATCGGGGCGATATCCACCGAACACGAGATGGGTATGCGAATCGACGAATCCGGGCAACACGGCATGTCCGGCGGCATCGACCACTTCGACATCATCGCCGAGAGCCGGAAGATCAGCCATGGGCACGAGACCGGAAATTATGCCATCCTCCATGAGGATAGCATAATTTTCGTAATGGTGTAACTCCGACATCTCCTTGCCGCGGCGTGAGGAAATGCCGAGAGGGGTATAGATATTGGCGTTGATAATACAGCTGCGAGCCATAACTTACTTATCTATGATATTATTGACAACATCGAGGATTTCAGCCTCACGCTTCTGCGCCTCATCGGCGATGGACTTAGCCTCGGCGAGGATCTGCTCGGCAGCGGCGCGATCCTTGAGTCCGGCGGCATTGATCTTCACATTGAGGTAGGCACCGAGCACGGCAGAGCGAGCGGCGAGAGCGCCGACACCGGCATCGGATACGGAAGCGGGATTACCGTTGGCCGCCATATAGGCGAGGATATCGAAGGCTTCGAAAGCGGTTTTCATGGTGCGGAGAGGCACCTGAGTGGCGTAGAGAGTAGCCTCCTCGAGGGCTTGGGCGCGCGCCTTCTTCTCCTCGTCGCTCTTCTTGGGCATGGCGAAGACAGCCATGATACGATTGAAGGCGGCAGTATCCTCATCGACCAGAGCGATAAGGCGGTCGAGGATATCACGGCCTACCACGGCGCGGTCGGAGAACTCCTCCCAGCGGTCGTCCCAGCCGGGCTTATGCGCGGAGAGGTTGGCGACCATAGTGCCGAGGGCGGCACCCAGGGCACCCATATAAGCGGCGATCGAGCCTCCACCGGGAGCGGGAGATTCCGAAGCAGTCTCATCGGCGAAATCGACACAAGTCATATCGACAAGACGCTTAGCCTTATTGTCGGCATCAAGCATATACTCGATGATTTTCTCCTCGGGGCGGAAAGGCTTGAGTTCGTCGAGACCCATCGACTTAACGGCAATCTTGATGATCTCGCTATCGGGGATGCCGAGCGAGCGTTGCTGACGGGCGAGGTAATGCTTGCCGGCCTCGATGATGGCACGCTTAGGCACGAGACCTACAATCTCCGTGCCGGTGACGCGAAGGCCACGAGCGGCGGCAGCGCGGCTCACCTCGTCGAAAGCCACGTGGAGAGGAGTCACATTCATATTGGTGATATTCATCGACACCTGTGCGATGCCATACTCGTCGATAAACCAACCGATGGCTTTAGTGCCCTTGAGAGTGCCGGGGATCATGATGGTGTTGCCCTGTTCATCCTTCATCGGCTTGCCATTGACCTTACCCCCTTCGCGCATGGGTCGACCCTTCTCGCGGACATCGAAAGCGATGGCATTGGCGCGTCGAGTCGAGGTGGTGTTAAGGTTGAAATTGACAGCGATGAGGAAATCGCGAGCGCCAACGGCAGTAGCTCCGGTGCGCGCCACACCCTCATCGTAGGGGCGGTCGCCGAAATCGGGAGCCTTGCCCTCGTGGTTGAGTTTCTCGGGGAGGGCTTCATATTCACCCTCGCGGCACACGGCGAGATTGCGGCGCTCGGGGGTGAAAGCGGCGGCCTCATAGCAATATGTGGGGATATTGAGTTCGTCGGCGAGACGCTTGGCGAGTTGACGAGCGAGTTCGGCACACTCCTCGAGGGTGATGCCGCTGACGGGGATGAGGGGGAGCACATCGGTGGCACCCATGCGTGGATGAGCACCATGGTGCTGACGCATATCGATAAGTTCGGCAGCCTTCTTGACGCCACGCACGGCAGCTTCCATGACATCGGCAGGCTCGCCGACGAAGGTAACGACGGTGCGATTGGTGGCTTCACCCGGATCGACATCGAGGAGGCTTACAGCGCCACCCTTCACGATCTCGGAAGTAATGGCATCGATAATGGCGCGATCACGTCCCTCGCTGAAATTGGGGACACACTCTATGATTTGTTTCATTTTCTAAATAAGGAATAGTGTTGGTTGTATTAGATAAGGAGTAATTAGAGCGCGTTCCTTAAAATTTTTGGGGTCGTAGGGGCGGATATTTTTGAGC
>JBJEDL010000047.1:0-26367 GCA_051872035.1 Lepagella sp. | reverse complement strand
TGCAAAGGTAGAAACTGGAAGCAGATACCGCAAGGCGCTTTTTGGGACGTTTACCGAACATCATCAAAATCAGTTCCATCTATTGCCTTAATCCAAGCAACCGGCTTGGGACTCTTTCCGCTGATGATATTCTCTGCTGTTTTTAAGACCACCTCAGCACTCGCGGCATTCTTATAAAAACCATTATTGATTTTATTGAGAACATAGACGATCCATTTTTCCGGCTCTCTTTCCGACAGATTTTCGATGATGTTGTCGAGGAGGTCTGCTTGCTCTTGCGGATAGTTGGGAGTTACATCCGGACGATACATATCTATTGCAGCATCGCAATCTTCGCGCAATACTCGATACATCTCAGCCTCAATAGTTTCCGAATCAGCTGAACTACCGATGCCTATGGTGTCGACAAGTTCAAGTTTCTTTGTGGTTTCTATTTCAAATGATGTATAGATATTCACATTCTTGACTGCCACATATTTGAAATAGTCAAGCTGATATACTATAGAGCCATCATCTTTCTTGACTTCATGCGACCCGGGAACATAATGGTCAAATTCTTCATATTGGGCTACATGTTGAGCTATCTCATCTTCGTTGTAGAAATTGCGTGTGCCGACACCTATAAGATGTGAATACTTGCCATAATTTTCTACTACCGATGTCTTGAACTTCAGGTATTCGGCAATAACCTTAGTGGAGTGATTACCGGGAAGGGTCTTCGGGAGTTGCAAGCATTCAATCTGCTCAAGGCGACCTACTCTAACGCTGCCATCAGGGAAGAATCTAAGGAGCTTTTCATTAACCATTTCAAGGAATTTAGGAGTATCATAATACTCCGCTACAACCTTGACTTTAACAGCACTGCCCTGTTCATCCTTCACGCAGGGAACATTGTGTATTACAGATACTGCTCCCGTGCAACTATTGCCGCTATAGGCGGGAATAACTTTATCGTTAAGGCCGGTTATTGTCTTAATGAATGTACTCTTACCTTGGCGTTCACGTCCTATAAAAGCAATTCTGATTGCTTCACGTTCAAAACGTTTTTTGAGCAATTCGAGGGCTTTAATCAGTTGGGATACTTTATCTTTTGCATTAACGCAAGACACATTCTCCATCTCAGAGAGAGCTTCCGGATCTGTCACAAGCATATTGAAATACTCGCCGCTCTTTTCTTCGATTTGCTTTTTGATAACTGAGACGAGAGCATCGAGTTCCGCTATGCGATCTTTCACACTCGTTAGATTTGCGATACGAGCTTCAATCAGTTGAAGCCGCCCGCGTCCGGCATACAATCCACGACCAAGTCGCTTGTCGAGAATCTTCTCAATCTGTTGTGATATCTGCATATTATTTTTATCTAATATTTGTATATTGTCTTCAAGACGATCCGCTGATTTTGCTTAATCTTTATGCAGTGAGGCTCCTGTTATACCTTTGATGGTTCCTTCTGCCAATTTCTTTGCTGCCCAAAGGGCAGGATTGTTTTCTTTGAGGGCTTCTTCTTTTTCACGACTTTCAGTCATTCGATCGATGAACCCCTTTCCGGTCTTCTTTTCCACAAATTTGTCAACATCGTAACAAGCATTAAAAAATGGAATGACTAATTTCTTAGCAATAAATTCTCCTATTGACATAATTACTTTTGTATTTAGAATAATAGGTTAATGCAGCCCATCACAAAGCCGAGTAGGGCACCTAGCCATACGATGGCTTTTAGTTCTTTGTTCATCACTTCGAGGATCAGCTTCTCTGTCTCTTTGACGTCCATCTCGTTAATGCGCGTTTCTACTATCTTACTGATGTTGACGGTGTCAAGGATGCGCGGAAGTTGCTCTGACACCAAGGTTTTGTATAGAGTGAGTATCGTTTGTTTCGCTTGCTCTATCTGACTCTCTTTGCCGATAAAGAGCTCTTTCATTGGAACGCCTAAGAAATTGTCAATCTGATTGTCAATCAGCGTGCCTATCATCTCTTCGGAATTGTTGACAAGCATTTCATCGATATTCTTTGCCAATAGAGACTCTAATGGTGCGGACAGCATCCCAAGGATTTGATCTGCGCCAAACATACCCAACAACCCATTTTTAGTCTTTTCTATGATATGCCCTACTGCTATGTGGGCAATCTTCGAACCAAATTGCATCTCCGATAATGCCGAGTGGATTCTTGATGCCAGGTCTGTGGAGATGTTCTCTTGGATGCTGTCGACTTCTTGATCAGTCAGATAGTGCTTTAGAAACTCTTTTACTGTCTCTTCGTTCGCTTTTTGCGTTTCGACAAAAACCTCTATACCTTTTTGGATTTTATCCATCATCTCGTCTGACAGCAATGTCTTTTCAAGAACTTCTTGGTTCATCAAGTTCTTGCTGATGGTATCGCCTATTGATGAGGCTATGCGAGATTTCTCCTTGGGTATCAGTCCGGGAGTAAATGGAAGCTTGTGACCAAAGATGTATTTTGCTTTTCTCGGACGGAACAGCATACGAATTGCTATGTCATTGGTAATGTAACCGATGACTGCCCCGATAAGGGGTCGAGCTATATATGCAATCTCTATCATCGTGGGGAGGTTAATTTTTGCAAATCTCTAAGTTGAGGGAGTCTATTTCTACTTTTGCTCCTCCTAAGATACCTATGCTTACTATTAGCTGAACCTTGTCTCCGGCTATCTTGTATACTTTGCCTTCTAATCCTTTGAGGCTGCCTCTTATTACTCTTACGGTGTCGGAGACGTTGAAGTTGGTCTCTACAAAGGTTACCGGCGTTTCGGATTCGCTTAGCATGAATTTTAGTTGGGCTATTTGAGCGTCGGGGATGTGTGCCGGCTCTTTTTTGCCCGGCATGCTGAGCATTTTGAGTATTAGGTGATGTCGCTGCACTGTGAGGAGCTCTTCTTGGGTGATGTGGGCGAAGAGGATCATGGGGATTACTACTGCCTCGACTTTCTTCTTGCGATCACTCCATTGTCTGGTTTGGATCTGGATCGGAACGTAGGTCTCGATGCCTTGGTTGGCCAGTTCGTTGCCTGCTTTTTTCTCGCTTTTGGGCCTGGTGTAGGCCGCAATCCAGAATTTAGAGCGCGCTTCGCGGCCGTCAGTCACATTGGCTGTCGTCACACACTCTTGGTCGGATGCTCTAAGCGTGTCCATTGCAGGTTATTATTGTTGTTGACCAATCGGATTTCCAGATCTCTTATGTAGAGATTTGGATGGCAAGCAAAGATATTTGGAATCAGTAACTTAAAAATTTGGAGTAATTTTTATTATGTAAAGTGATAGATATGTCAATAACAACACATCTATTAAGATAGACAATATAAGATAATTTTTTATCCTAAAAATTGCGGTAATTAACAAAAAATTTACTATATTTGCTGACATGATTCCATGTCTCTACATAAGAGATTTGGAATTTGTAAGAGGGGCATCTTGGGCTGTTTTTGTCCGAGGTGTTTTTGTTTATATGGATGGGATGATAGATTTGGTGGGGGTTGGGGCTCTCTTTGTTATAAGGGGTGGGCTTTGGCCTGTTGACTCCGGATTCTTTTTTGTTTAACTTTATTTTTGGTTTGGTTATGTGGTGTTTTGATTCATTTGAGGTTTCTGGTTTTGGTGGTCGGGCTGGAGTGGTCGGTCCGTCGATTTCTTGTGGTCGGGCTGGGGTGGTCGGTCCGGCGATTTCTTGTGGTCGGGCTGGAGTGGTCGGTCGGTGTTTGGTTTTGGTTTTGTTGATGGTGGCGGGGTGGTTGCCGGCTTGGGGGCAGAGTGATTATTATCTGCGGCAGGCTCAGTCTTATCAGCGGGAGGCTGAGTATTATACTAAGCAGGCTGTCGGCTATGAGCGGGAGGTGGAGTATTATACCAAGCAGGCTCAGTCTTATCTTCGGGAGGCGGAGTATTATTCTAAGCGTCAGGATTTTGATCGTGTTCGGAGTTATGAGCGGAAGGCTCATGATGCTACCGACCGGGCTGAGTCTTACTCTCGGAAGGCTCGTGATGCTCGCCAGCGGGCTCAGGATTATATGAGGAAGGCAGCTAATGCCTTAGAGCGTGCTCGGTAGTCTCCTTCTCTTCTATGATCTGCTAACCACGGATTGGGCTTTCAGCCCGTCGGCATGATACAGAGGTAGGGGATGCACTCCGCGAGCTGAAGCTCGCTCACAGAACCAAGCCGATAACACAAAACCGCTTACCGAGTCAAGACGATAGCGCAAAGTATCTCACAGGGCCAAGACGATAACACAGAACTACTTACCGAGATATGGCGATAACACGAAAGGCGCTCACTGAGCCATGACTATATTTCGGTGGCATCGGTGAGCGCGTATAGGTCGAGAGAAATGGATATCTGTTGATGGATGGTGAGGGTTAGTTGGTGGGGTGGCGGCGGGGTACGTTTTGGTTGTGTTGGTCGAAGATTTTGGTGGCTCCGCGTTCGAAGATTTTCCAGTGGTCGAGCTGGGCGGCAGGGATCTTGTCGGGCATCCAACTGGGGATCACGGTGAAGTTGGCTGCCGGGCCCCACGGTTTGGCGGCGAAGAAGGTGTCGTAGTCGGCTTTGACGAAGCGTGCTTTGCCATCTTTGTCGCGCTCTACACGGGCTCTTACCAAGGCTCCGCCGCGCGTGTCGGCGGTCTTCATGTTGCTGATGAAGTTGCCCAAGGAGTATACCACGAGCACGTCTTTGTCTTCTTTGTCGTTGTGCACGACTTTCATGGGCTGGATCACGTGGGGATGGCCTCCGATCACCATGTCAACGCCCTGATCCACGAGGAATTGGGCGATCTCTTCCTGGTTACGGTTTTGCAGCAACACATATTCGACACCCCAGTGGATGGCTACTACCACGATTTCGGCGCCGGCATTGCGAGTCAGGGCAATCTCTTGCGCCATCTTCTCCTTATTAATAAGGGCTACTTCGATGCCATCTTTGGGCTCGATGCCGTTGGTGCCGTAGGTATAGTTGAGGAATCCGAATTTGATGCCGTTGATGGTTTTGATGAAAGGCACTTTCTTCTGACGGTCGGCGGCGTCGGCATACGTGCCGATGTGGTCAACGCCGAGGGAGTCGAGGCCGACGAGTGTGCGGCGTGCTCCTTTGTCGCGACGGTCGAGACAGTGGTTGTTGGCGGTGAGGAACATATCGAATCCGGCATCTTTGAGGGCCTTGGCGTAAGAGTCGGGGGCTGAGAAGCATGGGTAGCCTGAATAGTCGGGGCCTCCGGCGAGTGGCACTTCAAGGTTGCAGACGGCGTAGTCGGCTTCGGTGATGGTCGGCGCGATATATGTGAAGCATGTGGAATAGTCGTAACCGGTGCCCATATCCTTACCGAGTTCTTGAGCCCGATCGAGTTGGGCTTGATGTTGCATGGCGTCGCCGACGAATAGGAGGTCGGCACCCTGAGGGGAGTCAGCACCCGGGGTAGCAGCTCCGGTCAGGAAGGAGAGAAGGCTGAAGAGAAGGAGTTTCATCATAGTGAAGATGGATATTAATGGGTTAGGATAATGGGCTTAGAGCTCGCCCCTTAAATAATTGGGGCTTACGGAGCGTGGCTGATTATTTGACTTTCTGCACGGCGTAGGTGAAGCAGATCACCGACTTGTCGGTGTCGAGAAGGGTCATGGTCGGCTTCTCGAGATAGGGTTGGCAGCGAGTCACGTAGGTGGTGGTGCTGGAATAGCTTTCGACGGTCTCCTTGGTGATAGACACTGGCACAAGGTAGAACTCCGATTCCTCTTCGTCTACGTATGTACCATCCTTGTAGGCTTGATATTTTTCGACGAAATAGGAGCGCATGGAGCTAAACTTGTAGCTGCCGCTCTCGGTGTCATATTCGGCATAGAAGGAGTTGACGCCATCGGGCACCTTATTCTCCTTAAAGAAGGATTCGTAGTCTTTCTTCTTGACCATAAGCAGGTAGGGTGCCACCGAGAGGCCATAGTCATTGCTGATGGCTTTGGCGGGGATCTCCATCGAGAGGCTTGACACGACTGAGAGCGCCATGCCCTGGTCGCGATATGCATCGATCAGATCGAGCACCGGATATTTGAGGCTCATCATATAGCCGCCGGGGGTGGTGATCACTTCGCTGCCCTCAGCCACCAGCTGCTCTATCTTGTCAGAGATCTTATAGGAGATGATATTGCTCGACACGACTTCGGGCTGCGCACCAAGGAGGCATATCGAGTCTCTAACCACTACATCCTGGGGAGCGTAGGTCGAATCGGGTTGCATCACGCTGCGACTCTCGGTGCGATGCCAATAGGTGAAGAAGTCGGCACCGGCGATATTGGCGATACAACCGTTGCCGAAATTCTGCTCAACGTAGATGCCATGGAAATAGTCGTTGAAGGTCGAAGGCCATTCGAACACCGGGTCGTTGTTGCGATACTTGGTGAAGAGTTCATGCGCCAACTTCATCGAGTTCAGCTTGACGGGGATGCGGATATATGCCTCATTCTTCATAGCCGAGTCTCCTTTGGAGATGTTGGAGAGGCTATAGCTGCGGCTACCCATCAGCGAGTCGGGATGGTAATATTCGGAGGGGTCGAACGAAGCCCCCGGCACGGAGGGAAGTCTCTTGCCGAGATGGTAGACTTTGAGTTGCTGAGGCGCCAAAGAGTCTCCGGTGAGCGAGCCTCGAGGCACAGAGAGCACGAGTCTCATCGAGTCGAGGTCATTGACAGTGATCGAGTCGGGAATGTTCATCTTCGAGGCGCAGAGCATCTCGGTGACAAACGAGCAGTCGAGGCTGCCATACTCCGGCACGTTGATGCGTCCGAGGAGCTTGGTAGCGTTGCGCGAGTCGATATCATCCGCTTTGAAACTTGCGGCTTGAATCTTGCCCACAATCGAGTCTACTTTGATGGCTACGGTGCCTTCGTAGATCGACTGGCCGATGGTGCTGACTTCATCTTCACAGGCAGTGAGCATCAGCAACATCAGGGCGAAAACCGCTGTCAATATATTATGCTTCATTCGATGTAATTCTATGTTAATGATATACTTGGCAGGCAAGTGATTATTTACCCATGAGCGAGTGATAGAGGTCGTTGTATTGGTCGGCGAAATCTCCCTCGCCGGTGAGATGGAGAGTCTGCTTGCCCATGGCGTCGCAATAGGCTTTGAGCTCCTCATCGACCTCTGGAGTCTGGAAGACGACAGCGTCGGCATACTTGATAGCCATGCGATGGAGCGTCTTGATGGTAAACTCCTCCTCAGCCTCGAAGGGGGCGATATCCTCAGGGGCGACACCCTCCTCGGCGAGTTTCTGGAAGAAAGCGCGGTCGAGAGCTTCGATGGGCTCTTCGGGGAGGATGGTGTATACCAACTTCGTATTGTCGAACGCCGGGCCGTCGGCAAAGAGGCGCTTCAGATAGAGGGGCACGAGGGTAGATACCCATCCCGACACCTGCATTACTTCCGGCTCCCAGCGGAGCTTGCGAGCCGTCTCCATAGTGCCGCGAGCGAAGAAGATGATACGCTCATCATTGTCGGCGCGGTTGGAGCCGAACGGGTCGACATCTTCAGCCGACTTCTGGAAATAATCATCATTGTCGATGAAATAGACTTGGATACGAGAGGGTTGCATCGACGCCACCTTCACCACCAAGGGGTGGTCGGTATCGCCGATCGAGATATTGATGCCGCTCAGGCGGATCACCTCATGAAGCTGATTACGGCGCTCATTGATGTCGCCATAATCGGGCATAAAGACCCTAACCTCGTACTTGCGAGATTGGATCGACTGGGGAAGAGACTTGCCCCAAGCGCCATTGAGGGTATGGGCGAGATAAGGAGAGATCTCTTGCGAAACGAATATTATCTTGTTAGCTGCCATCATTTATACATTCGCGTCGGCGGGATTTTAGCCCCGAAAATTGAGCAGACGCTATTTAAGTTGCAAAATTAATAAAAAAATCCCACTTTCGGGGCATAACACCAACTGTACGAGTCAGTTTTTATTAAAAATTAACTTACTGAGGGGTGATTACACCCTTTTTTTTACCTAAAATTATCGTTTTACTCCGAAAAATTATAATGTTTGATTAATTTGTTGTAATTTTGCCGAGTTAAACCATTATGTTGTCGCCGAGGTTATCAATACGAGGTGACAATAGAAGCAAAAAGCAAGAAGAAATTCAAAAAAAATCATGTTGATAATACGGACAGTCGCCGAACTTGGCGAGTATGTATCGAACGAACGCAAGAATGGTCGCTCCATAGGGCTTGTGCCCACGATGGGAGCGTTGCATGCCGGTCACATATCGTTGGTAACGAAGGCAGTGTCGGAGAATGACATAGTGTTGGTGAGTCTCTTTGTGAACCCGACACAGTTTAACAATCCTACCGACCTTGCCACCTATCCTCGCAAGGAGGAGGATGATTTCGCCATCTTGCGAGAGGCGGGAGCGTCGGCAGTATTTGCCCCCTCGGTTGAGGAGATCTATCCCGGGGGAGTGGATGGTCGCGAGCGCCGGGAATTTGAGTTGGGCACCGCCGCCACAGTGATGGAGGGAAAATATCGCCCCGGACATTTCCAGGGAGTTGCCGAGATCGTATCAAAGCTTTTCCGCATGGCGACGCCGACTCGCGCCTATTTCGGCGAGAAGGATTTCCAGCAGATCGCCGTGATCCGCAATATGGTGGCGAGCGAGGGTATCGACATAGAGATCGTTGCATGCCCCATCAAGCGTGGCGACGATGGCCTGGCACTCTCGAGTCGCAACGCACTGCTCACCCCCGAGCAGCGTGCCATCGCTCCGGAGATCTATCGAGCGCTGAAAGCCTCGACCGATTATGCCAAAGAGCACTCGGTGCAAGCCACCCACGATATGGTGGTCGAGAGCATCAATGCTCAGCCCGAACTCGAGGTGGAATATTACGAGATCGTGGATGGCAGAACACTGCTCCCCGTAGCCGAGTGGGAAGAGAGCGACTCAGTGGTGGGATGTATCACAGTGTACTGCGGCAAAATAAGACTCATCGACAACATTCGCTATAAATAACAGTGGCTGATATGCTAATAGAAATGATGAAATCGAAGATCCATCGCGTCACTGTGACCCAGGCGGATCTCAACTATGTGGGAAGCATCACCATCGACGGCGACCTTCTGCGCGCTGCCGACATCCTTCCCGGCCAACGAGTTTGGATAGTCAACAATAATAATGGCGAGCGCTTCGACACCTACGTGATCGAAGGGGAGGCAGGCTCGGGCGTGATCTGCCTCAACGGTGCGGCTGCCCGCAAGGCGCAGCCCGGCGACGTGGTGATCATCATGACCTACGCGCTGGTTACCCCCGAAGAGGCTCGCGACCTGAAGCCGAGAGTCATATTCCCCGACACTCGCACCAACCTCCTGCCCAAAGCCTAATAGATTTTAGATATAAGAGAATTAACAAGATTAAACAGACCCTACTACCGATATGTTCAACAATCTTACCGAGCGACTTGAGAGCTCATTCAAAAAACTCAAAGGACAAGGACGCATCACCGAGATCAACATCTCCGAGACGACCAAAGATATAAGAAAGGCATTGGTCGCTGCCGACGTCAACTATAATGTTGCCAAGGCATTTGTCGACAGGGTGAAACAAGAGGCGATAGGTCAGAAAGTGATCAACGCCCTGAAGCCCAAGGAGCTTATGCTCAAGATCGTACACGATGAGTTGGTAAAGCTGATGGGCGAAGAGGCAGTGCCCCTTAACGCCGATGGGCATCCGGCAGTGATCTTGATGTCGGGTCTGCAGGGTGCAGGTAAGACCACCTTTGCCGCCAAGATAGCCAAGCTTCTGAAGGAGAAGAAGGGTAAGCGCCCTCTGCTGGTGGGTGCCGACGTATACCGTCCGGCAGCTCGCGAGCAGCTCCGTGTCAATGGCGAGAAGGTGGGCGTGCCTATGTTCACCCGCGAAGATTCGAAAGATCCGGTGGCTATCGCTCGCGAAGCCATCGCCTACGCCAAGTCGGAGAACTATAACGTGGTAATCGTCGACACCGCCGGCCGTCTGGCAGTCGATGAGGAGATGATGCAGGAGATCGAGAATATCAAGAATGCCATCAATCCTCAAGAGACCCTCTTCGTGGTGGATGCCACCACCGGTCAGGATGCTGTCAACACAGCCAAGGCCTTCAACGACCGCATCGACTTCGACGGCGTGGTGCTGACCAAGCTCGATGGCGACACCAAGGGTGGTGCGGCGATCTCGATCCGTGCCGTGGTGACCAAGCCTATCAAGTATATCGGCACCGGCGAAGGAATGGAGGGTATCCAGGTGTTCGACCCTCGAGGCATGGCAAGCCGTATCCTCGGTGGCGGCGACGTGCAGGAACTTATCAACCGCATCAACAGCGCCATCAGCGAGGATGAAGCCAAGAAAATAGAGACGAAGATCAAAACGAATAAGTTCGATTTCGACGACTTCCTCTCGCAGATACAGAAGATCAAATCGATGGGTAAACTCACCGACCTGATCGGCATGATCCCGGGCATGAGCAAGATGACCAAGGGATTGGACAATGTCGACCTGGATGGCAATGCCTTCAAGTCGATCGAGGCTATCATCGGCTCGATGACCCCCTACGAGCGTGCCAACCCCGACTGCATCAAGGGTTCACGCCGCCAGCGTATCGCCAAGGGTTCGGGCACAAAGCTCGAGGAGGTGAACCGCCTGCTCAAGCAGTTCGAGGATATGCGCAAGATGATGCACAAGGTTTCGAACATGAACCCGATGCAGATGGCGAAGCAGATGCGCCAAGCCAAGAGAGCTCGTCGCTAATGGACTCTCGACAGCAGCACTACCCTACCCTCTGACTCCTCCATTTATCCACTCAATAACTAAATAAAAACGACTCACAGCATTGATACAAGTAAATAATCTGGGCATGCAGTTCGGCAAGCGCGTGCTCTTCCAAGACGTAAATCTGACATTCAACCATGGCAATTGCTATGGCATCATCGGCGCCAACGGGGCGGGCAAGTCAACCCTGATGCGTATACTTTCGGGGGAACTCTCCCCCACTCACGGCACAGTGACCTTCGGTCCGGGCGAACGCCTGTCGGTGTTGTCGCAAGACCACTTTGCCTACGATGAGTGTACGGTGATCGAGACCGTGCTCCGTGGCCACACCGTGCTCTGGGACATCATGCAGCGCAAGGATGCCATCTATGCCAAGCCCGATTTCAGCGATGAAGATGGCATCATCGCCGCCGAGCTCGAGGAGAAATTTGCCGAGCTCGAAGGGTGGAACGCCGAGAGCGATGCCGCCGCCCTGCTCAGCGGCCTCGGCATCAAGGAAGAGCGCCACTATATGCTGATGAAGGATATGAGCGCCAACGAGAAGGTGCGCGTATTGCTCGCCAAGGCTCTCTTCGGCAACCCTGACAACCTGCTGCTCGACGAGCCTACCAACGACCTGGACCTCGAGACCGTATCCTGGCTCGAGAATTATCTCGCCAACTTCGAGAACACGGTGCTCGTGGTGAGCCACGACCGCCACTTCCTCAACGCTGTGAGCACCCACACTCTCGACATCGATTATAACAAGATATCAATCTTCGCCGGCAATTACGACTTCTGGTATCAGTCGTCGCAGTTGGCACTGCGTCAGCAGCAGGCTGCCAACAAGAAGGCTGAGGAGAAGCGTAAGGAGCTCTTGGAGTTCATCCAGCGATTCTCTGCCAATGTGGCGAAGAGCAAGCAGACCACCAGCCGCAAGAAGATGCTCGAGAAGCTCAACGTCGAAGAGATCCAACCCTCATCGCGTCGCTATCCCGGCATCATCTTTACGCCGAGCCGCGAGGTGGGCAATAAGATATTGGAGGTGAAGGGACTCTCTGCTTCGATCGAGGGAGAGGTGCTCTTCAGAGATGTCAATTTCCAGATCGAGAAGGGTGACAAGGTGGCATTCCTTAGCCGCGATCCCCGCGCCATGACCGCTCTCTTCGAGATCGTGATGGGCAATCGCAAGGCCGACAGCGGCGAGTATGACTGGGGACAGACCATCACCACCGCCTATCTCCCCTTGGACAATAGCTCATTCTTCGAGACTGACCTCAACTTGGTAGACTGGCTCTGCCAGTGGAGCAACGACTCGTCGGAGATCTATCTGAAGGGATTCCTCGGCAAGATGCTCTTCAGCGGCGAGGAGGTGCTCAAGAAGGCTTCGGTGCTCTCCGGAGGTGAGAAGATCAGATGTATGATCGCCCGTATGATGCTCACCGACGCCAACACAATGGTGCTCGACTCGCCGACCAACCATCTTGACCTCGAGTCGATCCAGGCGTTCAACAATACACTCCAGGCATTCAAGGGTGTGATCATGATGTCGAGCCACGACCATGAGTTCATCCAGACCGTGTGCAACCGCATCATCGAGCTGACTCCGAATGGCATCATCGACAAGATGATGGATTATGACGATTATATCGTCGATGAGAGAGTCGCAGCGGCACGCGAGCGGCTGTATCCACCGACAGAAAAATAAATCAAAACATCAGGGTGTGCACCTAACTTAGAGTGCGCACCTTTTTTATAAGGAACGGTAATAGAATAAAGAAAAAGGTAAAAGAATATGGTAAAGCATATCGTTACATTTAAGCTCACCGGCACACCGGAGGAGCGCATGGAGGTGGCTCGCAAGTTTGTCGCCGCCCTCAATAAGTTGCCGGAGCAGATCGAAGTGCTCCGTTCGATGGAGACAGGCATCAACGAGAATCCTGCCGAAGAGTGGGATGTAGTGCTGACCGCCGTGGTCGACACGCTGGCAGATGTAGAGGTATATGCCAAGCACCCGGCGCATGTTGCAGCGGCAGCATTGCTCGCCGGCCATAAGGGTGGCCGCGCATGTGTCGACTACACCTTCTGATTATCCTTCGATTTTCATAAGCACATCCCTTGATTATCCTTCGATTTCCATAAGTTCGAGATAGCGTAATTCCGCTTCATCGAGGAGGGTGGAGACTTCGGCGAATTGTTGACCGGCCTCAACGATGGCGTCACCTTGAAGTGTGCCCGATGATAGGTCAGCCTCGAGCGCGGCACGGCGGGCGGTAAGCTCTTCGATACGCTGCTCAAGTTGCTCCATTTCGCGCTTCTCTTTGAAGGAGAGCTTGCGTTTCTCCTCCTTCTTGCGCCATGTATTTCCGGAGGTCGATACCGCGGCTGTGGAGTCACTGCTTTCCGCCTGGCGTTGCTCCTTCTCTTGCATAGCCACGCAGTGGCGATAGGTGCTGTAATCGCCGGGGAAGTCGCGCACATCCCCATTGCCATCGAACACGAAGAGATGGTCGACGATACGATCGAGGAAGAATCGGTCGTGGCTCACCACGATGACACAACCCTTGAAGTTAACTAAGTAATCCTCTAAGATGGTGAGGGTCATGATGTCGAGATCGTTGGTGGGCTCGTCGAGCACCAAGAAGTTGGGCGATTGCATCAGCACGGTGGCAAGATAGAGTCGACGTCGCTCGCCGCCGCTTAGCTTATAGATATATTTCTGCTGAGTCTCGGGAGTAAAGAGGAAGCGCGAGAGGAAGGCAGAGGCTGAGATGCGAGTCTTATCGTCGATGCGCACATCTTCGGCGATCTCGGTAACGGCATCGATGACACGTTTTGACTCGTCGAATTGAGTCATACCCTCTTGGCTGTAATAGCCCCATTTCACGGTTTGACCGATGTCGAAGTGTCCCGAATCGGGTTCGACGAGACCGAGGAGCATCTTGAGGAAGGTGGACTTGCCGGCACCATTGTTGCCGACGATGCCGATCTTCTCATAGCGGGCGAAGGTATAGCTCCAGTCGCGAATCAGGGTGCGGTCGCCATACGCCTTGGAGACATGGTGGGCTTCGAAGATTTTTGAGCCGATATAAGTTGACTTGACATCGATGGTGACATCCTTTTCGGAGAGGTTGACACGGCTACGTTCGGTGAGTTGATGGAAATTGTCGATACGATATTTCGCCTTCGAACCGCGTGCCTGGGGCTGACGGCGCATCCACTCGAGTTCGGTGCGGAGGAGATTGCGGACGCGAGCCAATTCGGCGGAGAGGTTTTCCATTCGTTCGGCGCGGCGTCGGAGGTAATAGTCGTAGTTGCCATCGTAGGAGAATAGCTGACAGCGGTCGATTTCGATGATACGGGTGCAGACCTTGTCGAGGAAATAGCGGTCGTGGGTCACCATCAGGAGGGTGACACGCTGGCGAGTGAGGTAATTTTCGAGCCATTCGATCATCTCGATATCGAGATGGTTGGTAGGCTCATCGAGGATCAGCATATCAGGCTTGGAGAGGAGCACACGCGCCAGAGCTACACGCTTGGCTTGGCCTCCGGAGAGGTGTTCGACAGGCATATCGGGGTCGGCGATGTTAAACTGAGAGAGCATCTTGCGAGCCATATCGGCGCCATTCCAATTCTCATCGTGGATGGTATCGGCAGGGGGAGTGGCATATTCGACAGCCGACATCCCCGGGGGCATCAGTGGCGACTGCTCCAAATAGCCGACACGGAGACCATTGCGATAGACCACACGCCCCGAGTCATAATCCTCATGGCCGGTAAGGATGTTCAGGAACGTGGACTTGCCGTCGCCATTGCGAGCCACAAGGCCGATCTTATCACCCTCATACACACCCAGAGTAATATCGGCGAACAGCAGCCGGTCGCCGAAAGACTTAGTCAACTTCTCAATCTGTAAAAAACTCACCATACCATCAAAAAGTATTAGACCACAAAATTACGAAAAAATCTCCACTATACCATCCTATAATACTCCCTAAAAATCGAACCGGACATGAATGCAAAAAAAAGATTCAAGGTGATGACACCCTGAATCTCCGGAGCCGCGAGTGGGACTCGAACCCACGACCTTTTCGTTACGAATGAAATGCTCTACCGACTGAGCTATTGCGGCTGATGCTCTCGCGATGACGATCCGGCTCGGTCATCTCCCGATTGCAACTGCAAAGTTAATAAAAATCATCCATCCTCAAAAATATTTCTTTCTTTTCTTTTCTTATCAACATATTTTACCTCCTGTTTCGTTATATATGTGGAGGCTCTTCCCTCACCCTTTCGCTCCTCTCTCCTCGCTAATTCCCTATTTATTCACCCCATATCACCCCCAACACCTGATCCGACCATGAATCTGACTGACTTCTCGAGCCGACGCTCGATCCGTAAATATCTCGACAAGGATGTGAGCGACGAGCTCCTCAATTCGATACTCGAAGCTGCAATGCGTGCCCCGACTTGCGGCAATATGCAACTCTATTCCGTAGTGATCACCCGCAGCGAAGAGGGTAAGCGCGCCCTGGCTCCCGCCCATTTCAACCAGCCGATGGTGACCGGCGCCCCGGTCGTGCTGACCATCTGCGCCGATTATGCCCGCTTCACTCGCTGGTGCCGTCTGAGCAATGCCGACCCCGGCTACGATAACTTCCTCTCCTTCCTCAACGCCATGAGCGATGCCACTATCTTCGCCCAGCAGGTGGTGGCTGCCGCCGAAAGCCAAGGCCTCGGCACTTGCTATCTCGGCACCGTTACCTACAACGCCGCCATGATCTCCAAGACTCTCGACCTCCCCGAGCTCTGCATCCCGGTGGCTTGCATCACCATGGGATGGCCCGCCGAAGAGGGTGTCGAAACCGAACGACTCCCACTCGCCGCCATCGCCCACAACGAGAATTATCGCCCCGATAGCGACGCCGACATCTTGGAGCAATTCAAGGCCAAAGATGAATATGCCCCCAACCGCAAATTCGTCGAAGAAAATGGCAAAGAAACATTGGCACAGGTCTTCACCGACATAAGATACCCCCGACAGATGAACGAAGACTTCTCCGCCACATTCCTCGCCCTGCTCCGAGAGAAGCAATTTCTGAAATAACCTTTACCGACTAATTAAGAGCGCGTTCCTTAGAGCGCGTTCCTTAAATTTTAAGGAACGCGCTCTTAACAGGATTTTCGAGAGCACACACTATCAAGATTCTACAGAGACAGCAGATGAGGTCTCTTGCTTAGCTGCTATCTTTCGATAAGCTGATGGCAACATCCCTACGAACTGCTTGAACGATGCGATAAAAGATGTACGCGACTTAAATCCCACCATTTCTGCAATACCTTGTATGCTCAAATATCCAAATTCTTTATTGTTGCCCAACATCATAGATGCCTCCAAGATCCGATAATGATTAATGAAAGATGTAAAATTCATATTGCTGTATACATGTACTGCTCGTGAGAGCATTTTCTCTCCGACTTTCAGAGTAACAGCAAGTTGAGATATTGTAAGCGAGGGATCTATCCACAAACGATTGTCTTCAATACACCTCACTGCATTATCGTATACATTACGAAGTTCACTATCTTCGGCTGAAGACAAGTTGGTCACACCAGAAGACTTGTCATCATCTGCTTCCGGCAAAGAATCATCTTGCTTATTGGCATCGCCCGAAGAGTATTGTGTGATAAAACTGCCCTTAGCTTCAAAAGCCTTTAACTGCTCTTCATTGCGTTGGAAAAGTATTTTATTAGCATTGCGTAACTTCTTATTATTACGCACAATTATAACTAATAATAACGAAAGAAAAACAATAACTATCGAAACCAAAGAAGCGTATACAACAACCAATTTCCGCTTATAATTAGCCTTCAACAGTTCATTGCGAGACTTGTTTATACTGTGTATTAGAGGCAACTCGTTTATAGTAATGATGGTTTCTTCAGATATCTGTGCATCTCTTTGCTCATAATAATCTATCATCAGCAGAGAGGCATCAAAAGGTCTTCCCAATTTCACAAAAGCACCGGCTTTGAGTTCATCTACGGGCATCAATATATCGACAAGGCCTAAAGAATCGGCATCAATCTTGATAGAATCCAGAAGTATTACTGCATCAGCCGGATACCCATGCTCATTCAGAGCTCTTGCTTTATATAGCAACAACTGATATTTATTGCGAATCTCATCAGATGGGAAATCGTAAGTAGATAGATGATCATCTACCAATTTAACAACCTCTGCATATTTTTTATTTTGAAAATGATGCACTATAGAGTATAACGATACAGCGAATCGGACATCTCCATCAGAATTGTCATCATGCAATAGAATGGTTTGTTTCAAAATCGAGTCCAAACTCTCGATCGGATAAGACATTTTATCATATAAGACAATCATATTCAGCAGAGCATAATCTGCCACATTGGCATTTTTGGAAAGTATAGAACGTCGATGGGCTTCTTTAAGGTTTGCATCAGCAAGATCAAAGATCTTATCCGAAGGTTGTCTTTGACGCATAGCCAGTAGTGAGTATGTAATCCCCTTGTTTAGATATAATCGTGAAGATTCCACACTATCATTACGGCAGATATCAAATCCCGATTCAAGACATTCAGTAGCATCAGCATAATCAAACATCTCGAAATAATATACATACCACATACGATTGAGAGCCTCTACTACAAGTTGTTTTACTTCTAAAGGCATATCAGGTGAGTAAGAAGCTGCTATATCCGAATAAATCATCATAGCAGCATCGGTGCTGTCAGCGTCGAACTGCAATCTGACAGCCTCATCCAGTCTATCCCGAAGATGAGAATAAATGTCATTGTCTTCCTTATGACACGAACAGACACACATTGCCACTATTAAAACAATAGGGCTTAGCAAGAAATAATGCAAAATATATAGACCGACCTTCATAATACAATTAGATATATTCTTCTCCAAAATGTGTCGGAGAGAGGAACTTCCAATTATGAGTGATGCAAAATTAGTCAAATAATGCTATACCTACAAATTATAGTATAATAGATGTCCAAATTTCGGAAAATTGGACATCTCCTGATAGAGAATAAAAGGATATGTTATTCAAATCATCTAAATTTGCCACAACTTAAAAAATCTATATTATGCGAAAACTTAGTTTGATTTTAGTTCTATTATTGTTCGGATATTTTCGAGCATTATCATTAGGAGGATTTATCGACAGAGGGCCCACCACAGGATGGGAGGATCAAGGCAGTGGAGAGTATTACGATGGCCTTGTATGCGACCTTTTCCCGGAACTTGAAGCCGGTACACACTGGGAAGTACAAATTCAGAACAATCCTGAGAATCCGGGATGGTATCGTTTTATTCCCTTCAGCGGAGAATGGCCCGGGGTCGACATAGCCGGCGAGTCAGAGGTATATATGATCATCAACGCCTCCGACCCCGACAAGGTATATATGTGTGATACAGATAAAATTCTCCGTGTCAATGGATGGCAATATATCTTCTCACAAAATGTCCCCGAAAATTTGGAAGAGGGCTCGATGTATGGCACACTCAGTAATGGCGTTGTAACATTCCCGGCCAATTCCTTCATTAATTATAAATGCTCACCTGCCGAATCTCATGATAGGACACAGCAGACTACTGTCAATCGCACAGGCTTATTAAAAATAGTATTGCCTGAGACTTCATCTATCAGTGCCATAAATGCAGACAACCAAAACAATGACGTGCAATATTACAATATGCATGGATGCAAGGTGGAAAATCCAAGTCGAGGTGTCTATATCAAAAAAACTTCGAGAGGCGCAGAACGCGTAATAATACAGTGAATAACTGTCAATATTTATACCAATTTACCAATCAAAACTCGTTTTACACCAATAGATTCACAGAGATCTACTCTGTGAGTCTATTGGTGTAAAACAAGGCTACACAGGCACAGCCCCAATACACTTTGCGACGTGACAACTACCCAATTATATACTATAGCCCTATTATTCCTGTTTTTTTCAAACTGTATGCACAGCTTTGCTCAAAGCGACAGTTTGGAAATCAAAGGCATAGTAACCGATACGGATGGAGAGCCGCTAATCGGTGTAACGGTACGTTCGGTCAATTCCTCATTAGGCACGAGCACAGACATAGATGGCAAATATATCTTAAGGGAGCAATCACCCGGCATGAAAGAACTGATCTTCAGCTATATAGGCATGAAGAATATAACCAGACGAATCGATCTACATGGAGCGGATCCTATTGTTTGCAACATTGTGATGCATCCATCGGAAAATATGCTGAACGAGGTCGTAGTGATGGGGATGTTTCATCGTCCCGCCGACTCATTTACCGGGTCATCATCCGCATATGATGTGCGGACACTTGAGGAGAGTGGGAACGCCAATCTGCTCACCAGTCTTAAGAACACCGATCCCTCTTTCAAGATAGACAATACTCTCGCTACAGGGTCCAATCCTAATGCAATGCCCACGATGCAAATACGTGGCGCAACATCGCTCAATCTAAAGGGGGATTATGAGGGAAATCCCAACCAGCCGCTATTTATCCTTGATGGCTTCGAGACTCCGATTGAGAAGTTGTTTGATATGGATATGTCGAGAGTGGCATCCGTGACCGTGCTTAAAGATGCATCAGCCAAAGCGATATATGGTTCAAAAGCCGGCAATGGAGTGATAGTGGTCGAAACTCGACGTCCTGCCGAGGGCAAACCTCGCGTATATTATTCCGGGACTCTCAACGTAGACACGCCTCTGCTGAATGATTACAATCTGATGGACGCTCGGACCAAACTCGAGTTCGAGGCTTCTCATGGCATGTACGACCGAGCCAGCACATTCGCCACCTTGCAAGAGCGTCACGACCTATTAAAATCATATCGAGATAATATCGCTCAAGGTGTCGACACAGACTGGCTGAAGCTGGCTACCCACACAGGAGTAGGCACCAAGCATTCGATAGCCATAGAAGGTGGCAATGACCATTGGCGTTACCAGGGTGGCATAATGTACAATTACTTAAATGGCGTAATGAAAGGTTCCCACCGCAATGTAGGCAACGGCAATATCATGGCATCTTATGACAATTCTTTTATACACATCAGCAACACAATTGATTTTACATATACCGACGCCAAAGATTCTCCCTTGGGTGAATTCTCTGATTTTGTAAACCTCAATCCTTACCTCAAGCCATATAACGAATCCGGCGAACCTGACCGAATATTGGCTCAAGGCGAATATGGACGTCCTGTATACAACCCTCTTTACGATGCCACACTATCCGGGGTCGCTGATGAAAAATATTATGAACTCCGGGAAGCCATCAACGCCGAATGGCGCATATCCGGACTCTTTAAACTGTCCGGCAATTTTGCCTATACCCTCAAAAAGAGTAATCGACGAGATTTCCTCCCCTACTCTCATTCATCGCTTGAAGATCCGGATCAAGAGGGTAGGTATTTCCTCAAAGGGCGATATGATAAGAGTCAATCTTCCAATACGACACTTACAGGAAATGTCGGACTGAATTATTCACAAAGTGTCGGCCCTCACCTATGGTTCGTAAATGCTATCGTCAATCTTCAGACCGAGTCTCTACGTCGACATCTCTTTTCCACCAAAGATGCCTCTTCCGATATGCCTGAACTAAACAACATTGAAGATGCAGCGCCTTGGCTTACAGAATATTTCTACGAAGGCACAGATCAGACTACTCGAGAGATTGGAGTGATCGGAGTGGGAAGCTACTCGTTCGACAACCGCTATCTTGCCGACTTCTCCATTCGAGAATCGGGATCCTCTGTCTTCGGGCGTAACAATCGCTGGGGTTGCTTCTGGTCTGTCGGCATCGGCTGGAATATTCATAATGAGAAATTCCTGGATAGTGCACATTGGATCAAAGTCCTAAAGCTCAGAGCCACGACAGGTGTGACCGGCACTCAGGCATTTAACCCTTATCAAGCCCGTGCAAGATACATCTATCTCGACTATCTCTACGGCGGACGCTATGGCGCTGTACTATCGGGGTTGCCAAATGACGCTTTGATGTGGCAGAAAATTCATGACACTGACTTAGGTATAGATGCAGAAATATCTTATTGGCTAAATTTCAAATTCGACTACTTTTGGCAGACCACTGACAATATGCTCAGCGATATTACTCTCGCTCCATCATGTGGTTTTAACACATATAAAGCCAATCTCGGGCAGATGAAAAATCAGGGATTTGAGGTCTCTTTATCTATCACTCCATGGCGCAACGTCCGATCAGATGCATGGGTAACACTCTCGCTCTCCGGCATGCACAACCGGAATCGACTCACCAATATCAGCAACCTGCTCGAGACATTCAATAAGAGTCAAAACCGGGCTAAGACACTTCCTCTACAGATCACGGATCGCGAAGTGACACGACCCGATTATGAGGCTGACCGCTTGGCTAAAACGACTCCTTCGACTCTCTATTACGAGGGATGCTCCACCACGGCAATATGGGGTGTCCGTTCGATAGGCGTGGACCCACTGACCGGGCGACGTATTTATCTCGATCGTAATGACAACATCACGTATACCTGGAATCCTGATGACCAGGTAATAATCGGTGATAGCGCCCCCGACATTTCAGGGAATATCACACTCTCCGGAGGCTGGAAGGGGCTTAGCGCTGCACTGAGTTTCAGCTATAGCCTCGGTGGTGACATCTACAACACTACACTCGTCAACAAAGTAGAAAATGTAACCGGATATGACAACTTGGATCGTCGCATCCTCGAATCTTGGCAGAACTCAGGAGATATTGCCCCATACAGATGTCTCACAATTACCACCTCTGACAAAATGGAATATTCTCGCCCCACATCTTCTTTCGTAACCAAAAACAACGAGTTGGTTTGCAATTCTCTTAATTTGGGCTACGAATTCAGCAAGATACAAGCCTTAAAATCTCTCGGATTTCGAAGTCTGAAACTATCCATATACGTCAACGATCTTTTCAGACTCTCCACCGTAAAATGTGAACGCGGCACATCATATCCTTATGCGAGAAATTACTCCTTCAATATTCAAGCATCATTCTGATATGACTACAATAAAACCACATCATATTCTGGCTGTTCTGCTATTGGCTGTTTTAACGTCTTGCAATGACTGGCTGGATCCGCAATCGGAAGTCGATCCGGATCGAAATACTCTCCTCAAAAGCCCCGAAGGAATCGAAGATGCCTTCATCGGAATTTATGCTTCGATGAGTCATAAAGATCTATATGGCAGGGCTCTCACCTACTATATCCCATCTATCCTTGCAGGTCATTATGGTATGGTCGGCACCGATATCGAGCATTGGTTGAAATATCCTTATGATATACAGTCTAATGCCTACAGCCAAAACGCTATAATTGAGATAGATCGGATCTGGAGCAGATTGTATTTTGTGATCGCCAACGCTAATTCGATTATCGAATATACACAAACTGCAGATCCCGACGAACAAGATGGGGCTATGCGACATGCCAAAGGAGAAGCCTTGGCTATACGCGCATTTATTCACTTTGAATTATTGCGATATTTCGCTCAGCCTTTCACGTCCGGCGCTGACAGCCCCGCCATCCCTTATATGGATGGACTGACAGCCACAGCACGCCCTATGCTCACCAATCGTGAGATCGTGGAGAGAATAATCCTTGACCTCGACCATGCTCTCGAACTTACTGCAGACTCCCCCGATCACGACGTGATGAGATTCGGGCACACTGCTATCCTCGCCACTTTAGCAAGAGTATATCTATATGCCGGCGATTTCGATCAAGCATATATCTATGCTAACAAAGTCTTAAACTATCATCCTGAATCCATATCTTGGTATGATCCCCATGCAGAGTCTGAAGACCATCTTCTAAGGAGCGAACTGATATTTGCTCTTAATATCTCCCGACTTAACGAGTATGCAGCAGGATGGATATTACCCGGGGGTATAGGAAGAAAGAATACTATAATGGTGCTGACTCAAGCCGGGGAATATTATTTCAATGAGACCGATGATATACGCGAAAAATTGTGGATCGTGCCTATAGGCTATGACCGCTATTGCAATAAATTTGACCTATCATCCACATTGCCCCTTATGCCCATGATACGCTTGTCGGAAATGGCATATATTGCTGCCGAGACAGCATCATCACAAGCCCAAGGGATAGCCTGTCTGAATCTGGTCAGATCGCATCGCAATCTTGCACCTCTGCCCGATGATAACTCCATAAATCTGATAGACGAACTCGCTAAAGAGTATCAGCGAGAGTTCTTATGCGAAGGGCAATTATGGCACTTCTATAAACGCAAGTTGTATCGAAACATCCCCGGCAATAGTTATTTCAACGGCAGATTAGATCTATACACATTCCCTATACCGGAAGATGAATCTATATTCGGCAATGTCTTAAAATAAATCTTATATGAGCACTAAGTCTACAATAATCGATACATTCGTAAGATCCGTAGTCTGCTGTCTATGCTCTCTATTGGTCTGCTCATGCAGCACGAAAGATGTGCCGGTATGGGACTCCGCCACTATGGCATTTGCCCAATTTACATCTTCAGACGACTACATATATTCATTTGCCGGTCTGCCCGATGATGTCACTGAAGCAGTCGTGAAAATCCCTATCACGCTCCATCTTGATCCCGACATTAGCGGTCGTGAAGTGTGGGTCGAAGTCTCTCGTCAACCATCTGATCCACTCACCCGCTTTGAATACTCTTCACGGATATTCATCTCCTCGGGAGATACATCCGCTATACTTACAGTAAAACTCTTTCGTTCTGCCAATCTTAGCCAAAAAGCCGATGACATCGAGTTCCGGATTGTTGACTCCCCATCTGTCAAAGCCGGTGTCTCAGGATATCGCTCTTGCAAGATAATAATCACCGATTTCTTTGTCAAACCCGATTGGTGGGGTGACTATTATGACAGTTACTATAATCCGGTTGGCGAGTGTAATGACCTGAAACTTAAATTATGGTTCGAAGTCTTTGGCAATTTCGATGATCCTCGACATGGACAAAGAGCCTGGACCGGCGCAGACGCCGTAATAGCTCTCGCTCTAATCAATAAGGCTTCTATGGAAAAGTATGGCAAAATGTTCCATGAACTGCGCCCAACAGACGTCCCATTATAGAGCAAGCTCTTAACATACCTAATGATTATGAAAATAAGACTATTCTATCATACCCTCTTATCTCTTTGTTTGAGCATCTTGACAATAGGATGCTCCGACGCTATCCCCGAATATGCTCAGCTCGACGAGCTGAGCATAAGTCTGGATCAAACATTATATACCTACGCCGTAGGCGATATGATGCATATCGAACCGATTATCTCCGGGACGCTCCCTGAAGATGATCTAATATTTGATTGGGAAGTCGGCCAAGGAGAAGGCTATGGCGATCATGCCCGGTTTACTCCTTTTGCACGGATGCGCAATCTTATTATTGAGTGCTCCATCGGACCGAATTTCCCCTCTCCGGCCATATATACCCTTAGAGTTCATGTTCGACAGCCATCTACCGGACGCGAATTTTACTCACCTCATTTCAACCTTAAAATTACAGGCAAAACAGGCTTAATGGTACTATACGATACAAATGAAGAATCTGATATCGCTCTGATACGAGACTTTACCAACCCTGAGAAAGGCTCGGTATCTGACACCTATTTCTCGTCTGCCAACGATAATCAAAAGATACCAGGCAAGGGAATATTCCTTACCCAACTGCAAGGGGGTGATACATCTTTTGCCAACTACCATGCCATCATCGCCGTGACCGACCAGACAAGTGTCGGAGCTGATTATTTAAATATGTCTGAAATACCCGATGGATGGAATAAATTACTTTTTATCGGAGACTTCAATCGAAGACAACCTGAAAATATCGTTTATACCTCTTCCGATCCTATGTATAAGTATCAAGAGGTATACATAATAGATGGCGGCGAGATCTACGGCAGACAATGCAGAGAGTTCGTGCTCCGTCCCGCATTAGGCACTTCTTCTAATGCCTATATTGATCTGTATGATATTGCCCCATTTGTATATACCTCCCGTAGAGGCTCATATAGTGTGTGGCTCTTCGATAAAAAGAGCAGAGGCTTTATCGGTATCACAAATATTATAAGCGTCTTTATGAATGGAGCTGCAGATCCCGGTTCGGTAGTAAAAGTGTTCACTCCGGGGGGACAATTTAATCCTTCGCGAATGAGACGCGACTTGATATATATGGCCGGTGGTGCAGAATCTGACCATTTACTCGCAGTAATGCAAGACGATAACAACGAATTGTTCGTGGCTGAAATCAACACAAAACCTGACGATCTCTCTCAAACTGCTCAGGCTCTGTATTCTTTCAAATATGATCAGTCGGAGAAAATCCTTGGATTTGACTTCAGTTCACACGCTCCCTCCAGACATTGTTGCTATTTCTATACATCGAATCGCATACTGCACTTTTATCCCGATGGCAAAGGATCCGACATTATACCCATGCCCATAAATGGCAATGGAAGACCCGGGATGCTTTACAATGAAGAAATTACTGTAATGAAAACTCTTATTTATGATAATAAGAACCTTATGATAATCGCAACATGGGATGGTTCTAAAACCAAAATATCATGTTATGACTACGATACTGACACAGGTGATCTCAACACTCTATTATCCACATGGATTATTCCGGGCAGAGCCTCGGATATTCATTTAAAACATATATAGAGCAAGAACACGCCTTAGAGCAAATCGGGGCGTAGGCGACGTGTGCGCTCTAACGCCTGCTCATAACGCCACTCGGCGATCTTCGCTTCATGTCCCGACAAGAGGATGTCGGGCACACGCCAACCCTTATACTCCGCCGGACGCGAATAGACCGGCGGCGCCAACAACCCATCCTGGAACGAATCGGAGAGGGCAGACTGCTCATCGCCTATCACCCCGGGGAGAAGACGCACCACCGCATCAGCCACCACCGCACCGGGCAACTCACCCCCGGTCAGCACATAATCGCCAATCGAGATCTCGCGTGTGATCAGATGCTCACGCACCCGCCAGTCGACACCCTTATAGTGGCCGCAGAGGATGATCACATTCTCCAAAAGCGACAACGAATTGGCTATCTGCTGATTGAATTGCTCCCCATCAGGCGTCATAAAAATTACCTCATCATAATCACGCTCAGCCTTGAGAGCTGAGATGCAGGCATCGATAGGCTGTATCTGCATCACCATCCCCGCCTCCCCTCCGAAGGGATAATCATCCACCTTGCGATGACGACTCGTGGTGTAGTCACGAAGATTGTGCACATGTATTTCAGCGAGCCCCTTGTCCTGAGCACGCTTCAAGATCGAACTGCCGAAGAAAGCCTCGAGCATCTCCGGCACGACAGTGAGTAGGTCTATTCTCATATCAGCCAATTATGGATTATGCATTGTGAATTATGCATTATGAAATACACATCAATTCGACTGCAAAGTTAGCAAAAAAAAAGAGTGTATCAAAACCTAAATTTTGATACACTCCGGCAT
>JBJEDL010000046.1:0-26695 GCA_051872035.1 Lepagella sp. | reverse complement strand
GCTGAATTTTCAGCCGATTAGTAAATCGTAGCGCTTTTTGGGACGTTTACTTTTGCGGAGATTATTTGCTTTTTTCTCCGCTTTATCTTATTTTTGCATTTGTTATTTTTCTTTATTTCATAAATTATGAGACTTAATAGAGGTGGTTTATATATCTGGCAACGTGTGGATATAGAGACAACCCTAAAGAAGAGTAAATATTGGGATAAACATAGAGATATAGAAGTCAACGAACGACAGCGCAGGGTGATCAATCGTCTTTGGGATGGTTTTGAAGGTAAGTTAACCACCTCGAAGTATGCGAAGATCTGTCATTGTTCGCAAGACACCGCCTTAAGAGACATCCAAGATCTCCTAACCAAAGGCATGTTAATCCAAGGTCCCGCCTCCGGCCGCAGCACCCACTACCTACTCCCTGATGCTAATTCATAATTCATAATTCAGAATCGAGCGAGTTGGTTCTTGTGAATGAGCTTCTTCTCGCCCAAAAAAAAAGGAGTCGACTCATATCGAGTCGACTCTTTTTATTTAGGGGTGTGGGGTGTTATCTTACGATTGCTTTGTCGTTGTAAGTATTGCCTCCGATGGTGTGACTCACTATGTATATGCCCTCTGCCAAACCATCTATTGTTACTTCTCCCACATGCTTACCAAGGCGCTTGATCAGTCTGCCATTGAGATCGTAGACCTCCGTTGTAGCCTCTTGCAAGTAGTTGATGCGGATCATTCCCTTACTTGCTTCAAGACTATAGCCTCTTCCCTCTGCTCTCTTCTCCGCACCGGAGTATTGGATAAGGATAGGTGTGGTGGTCAGTTCAATATTGGGCCAAAGGGTGTTGGTCATCACGCAAGTTACTTCTCCCGAAGGCTGAACTAAGAACTCGGTTACACCTCTCTCGATGAGATAGTCTACACCCGCTTCAAGTTCTCTCTCCGAGTCTCTCCAAAGATATTCGGTCGTACTGCCGTTGATATCATATTCATCGCTGATATCCACATAGTTGCCCTCTGCTTCAATTTCTATCAGAGCTTGCGGTGAGTAGATATAATAGGCATCATCAAGTCCGCCGGGTAGGGTGCTGAATCTGAAATTGTTGTTGTCAAGATAGATCACCGAAATATCATTCTCTTCCGGCAACTTGATCTCCGATAGAGAATTATTGGAAAGACTGATTTGTTGGATACCGGCATTGCCGCTAAGATCCAGAGATGTCAATTTATTGTCATTAGCAGTGAAGATACGAAGATTAGGAAGTCCGGAGAGATCCATTTCCTCAATTTTGTTACCATCGATTGCCAAGATATTCACGTTTTCTCCAAGACCTGTTGGCAGTGTGGTGAAGCGGTTGTTGCGTAAATTGACCATTGTGAGCTCTGTGTGATTGCTGAGATCCATCTCCGAGAACCGACAGTCAGCAAGAAGAAGTTCACGGATTTTCAGGTTGTTGCTGATATCTAGTGTCTTCAGACCGCTGTTGCTGAGATTCAGACAGTATACTTCGGAGAGCTTGCTCAGATCTATACTATTGAGATCCAAATCCATAAGACTGAATACAGTAATGGGCGATTCATTGGTGTCATAGCAGTAGATTTTGACTTTCTTCGATGTCCCAAGAGTCGATTCAAAGATCTTATAGGTGGTGGCAAGGGAACATTCTTGGAGGTTGCCATCGCCATAGTCCACGTACAAGAATATTGGTTCGGCTGCTGCCATGTTGAGCTTGACGGGTGTGCCGGCATCTGATTTTACATCCACTTCGACGAGTACTTCTGAAGGAAGATCTGCCGGCTGTATGAAGGTGGTCTTGAGAGTCAGTCCGCTATATACTTGGTTGGTCATTTCGCAGTATACCTCTCCGAGATCTTCGTAGTCTGGACCGAGGAAGGTGGTGATACCTCCGCTGATAGCGTATTCATCATCTTCATAGAGCTTCTTGCCGGAGGCATCTTTCCATACGTAGGTGGTGGCGATGTCGGTGTCGGTATAGGCATCATGCACCATCTTCTCGGATGATAAATCGACCGAATGTCCCTTCTTTGAAATAGTTATATCTTTCTGGCGATTGTAGGTTAGGTAACGTGCCGTGGTTTTTGGCATAGTGCTGAATTTGAAGTAGTTGTTGGTGATGCTTACGAAGTTGAGTTTCGTATTATAGCTCAAGTCGAGTGTCGTGAGGTCGTTATCGTCGACATAGAGTGTGGTCAACTCAGTGTTGTTGTAGAGTCGTAACTCTTTGAGCTTGTTGTTGCGTGCCTGCAAATTGCTAAGTCCATACTGATACATCACATCAATCTCTTCGAGCTGGTTGCTGCTACAATTAAGTGATGTCACTCCTGTTACTTTATCTTTTAGTTTCAGGCTCGTCAGTGAATTTTCAGAGCAGTCGATGGAGGTCAACTGATTGTTGGTGGAAAATTCCAAATTGGTGAGCTGATTCTTGTTGACTTTGACTGTTTGGAGTACGAAGTTCTTGGAAAAGTCTACTTCAGTGAGTTCATTGTCAGAGATGTCAATGGTGCGTAGTCCATACATCTTGGAGATATCGATAGATTTCAGTTTGCCACTGGGCAGATTGAGTTCTTTAATCTGTACTCCCGGTTTGATATAAACTTTCACTGTCTCACCCTTCAGGTTGCCGAGAATGTAGCTTGAACTGCTGGTGCCGATCGTGTATTCTTGGAGTTCTCCATCGCCGAAGTCAACCTCCACTTTGGAGTCTGCTTCGTATGCTACCATCCTTATAAGAAGTTGGGAGTCAAGTTCTTTGTTCGGAGAAAAGGAGAATGCGTACGAGGATTTACCCATATCTTCGGGATTGCGTACCATAAATTTAGTGGTCTGCAGTGCCATCTCCGGGAATTTCTCATGTGTTACGGAGCAGTACACACTGTCTGCCTGCGCTTTGAGGAATCTTACGACCCCCTTATCGATGCTATAATCCTCTCCCTCTACAAGTAGCCTTCCAGGATCTTGATATATGTCGCTTGAAGTGACATAGAGTGAAAAGTCGATCTTGTATTGCGGATTGTATACCTGCTCTGTAAGATCCAATTCTCCCCCTACCGGATATTCGTAGTCGACTTTTACCGGTTTCTGAGGATTGTATATATAGTAGGTCAGATTGTCATTTATTGGAAGTGTGTTGTAGGTGAGATAGTTGTCGCGGATCAGTAGCTCTTTCAATTTCGTATTGTTGGAGAGGTCGATATTGGTCAACTGATTTTCCCAGATGTTTAGTGCTTGAAGTTCGGTGTTGTTGCTAAGATCAATCTCTGTGAGACGGTTGCCCGATGCATTCAAGTAGAATAGATTGGGATTTTGTGAAACGTCGAGCGATGACAGTTTATAGTAGGAGTCGGGTAGATGTCCTACACCTAATTGAGTCAGTTTGCTGTTGTGGGTTACATCGATATTGTAGATGTTGGTCATCGACACATCCAAGATATATAGTTCCGGATTGTTTGATACATCGATGCTATAGATGGGAGTACCCGGAGCCTCAAGACGAGTTAATTTAGTGTTAGTGGCGATGTTAAGGTTTCGTAATTGATCGCAGTCGATAAGTCTTAGATCCACCAACTCTGTCAATGGCGTAAGATTGATGGTGTTAATCTTGTTTTGGTCGAGCCAGAGTGTTTGTAGTTTGTTGCAGTTGGTCAGGTTTAGGTTCGTTATCTGGTTGTATCTCGCATTAAGCCAAAGAAGTTCGGGATTTTTGCTAACATCGAGTGATGTCAGCATATTGTGCTCGCAAGTTATATCCACAAGCTTCGGACAGCCTGAGAGATCGAGTGCTGTAAGCCCGTAGAAGACACAGTAGAAGGAGTTGATAAGGCTCTCATCGCCATATACCTTTACCGGTCGCTGTGCAGCTTCTGATTTGGTGATGCCTTCTATTTGGGTCTTTACTCCTTGTTCTATATTATAGGATTTCAGCTCTCCGTCACCATAGTCCACTTTGATGACTCCTGACATTTCGTCAGCCGCGATCGTAAATCGGAGCGTGTCGGTGACTGTCGTGATAGTCATCAGTAGGTTCTCGTCATCTGCGGCTTTGGTTTGTGTGCCACTGATCATGCAGAATAGTGTAATCAGCAGGGCAAGCATTGTGCTCTGTTTTGCTCCGCCTCGTGATCCGGCGGGCGCTTTGTTGCTTTTTACTTTTTCCATAGTTATTATGTTTTGGTGAAATGATGTTGCAGAGTTGTTTATTCGATACGCAAAATACGCTCTCGATTTTTCAATTTCCAAATTTTTAAGGGGATGTAAAGGGGATGTATCAGGGGATATATAAGGGATATAATGGGGATGTTTTGCATCTGCCGGATATGTTAATTGTTTTTCTGAATAGTTGATAGATAAGTAGTTAACTCTCGAGGACTTGTCAGATTCATCTTTAAGGCTACAGATTTGCGCTTTTTTTTGCAGTATTCGTTTGTGATGTTGAGTAGCGATGAAATCTCTTTGTTGCTCAGCCCGATGTGGATGAGTGATATGAAGCGAATTTCATTCCCGGTCAGCTCTGGATGGCGCTCTCTGAGCTTATGGATAAACTCATTGTTGGTCTGCTGAAAGTAGATGTTGAAATTCTCCCATTCTTTGTTTTCATTGAGCTGTGATTTCAGTCGATGGATCACCGTGTCCAGTTGTGAGCCTCGCTCAATCTTTACATCCGCACTAAGCCCATCTATGATCTCTTGTAGCATTTCGTTCTTATTTGCCATCGACATGGCTTTTGACATTAATTCTCGATTTTTCTTCTCAATCTCGAGTTGATGCTCTTTCTCTTTGAGTTGTGCTTCGGATTCATTCTGTTGTAGTTGATTTTTTAGTAGTTCTTCATTTTGCCGAGACAAGAAGAGCTCTTGTCGAGCAGCGCGTTGCTTCTGTTTACTGTGTCTTACATAGTTGATCAGCGCCCATATCAAGAGTAGGAATATCACTACAGATGATATGAGAAGTATTTGATTCAGCCGTTCTCTCGATTTTATCTCCATCATCTCTTTCTCTTTCTGCAAAAGATCCAAACGAATTGTATTGATCTCATAAACGTTTTGATTTCGGCGTGCTTGTAGAGAATCTTTGGCGGTCATAAGTGAGTCGCTATATTGTAAGGCTCTTTCCAAGTTCCCGCTCCGGTGGTAAGCCTCTTGCATAAGACTGTAGAGAGATATCTTATCTGTGATGTCACTCTCTATGGAAAGGGCTCTTTCTATGGTGTCAATGGCGGCAACATATTCTCCGTTGGCTATGTATGCACTTGCCAATTTGCAACGTATATTGCGACGAACATCGTGGGGTATCGATTTTTTCAGCTCTTTGCATGCGATGTCTATAACTTCTTGGTGGGCTTGTTCTGATAGTAGATAGGTAAGCCTTAACAATAGATAGACATACCATTCATAGCTCCCCTCGCTGACTAATGGTGATGAAATCTCAATATATTTTCGACATTCGTCGCGGTCGCCAAGGTTGAGTGATGTTATCGCGATATTCATCGCCGTGCCGGCTATCAGAACACTATCTCTTTCTTCTTCGGCTATCAAAAAGTTTTTCTTATAATATCCGTTGGCTTGCCGATTATTTCCCATTTGCAGATATACACTCGCGATGTTGTTAAGAACACCCGCCTTGTGTTTAGAGTCGAGACGATCGACTGCTATCTTGTAGGCGGTAAAGAAGGAGCGTAGTGCATCATCGTAGGCTCCCATCTCTGCCAGGTTGACTCCCCAGTTGAGGTGAATCCGATATAGCATTTCATGGTTCTCTTTATGCTCTGCTATGATTTTTAAACGGTTGAGAGTGCGGAATGATTCTTCATAGCGTTGCTCCTTTGAGAGCTCGATGGCGCTATCGAGCATACCATTTTCTTCTGACTTCTTTGTGTGATTCGGGTCTGATGCAATCGTAGTCGATATTGTCATAACTAACAGTATCAACATCAATAGATGACGAATTCTCATAAATCGTAGGAGTATGGATAGATAGCTTGTATCGCTTATAGGATAAAAATTAGTGTGGATAAGATTATATCCATAGCAAAATTAATAAATCCCTCACTATCCCCCAATTCTCCTATTTCATAATTCATGAATCCTAAAACATTAAGGAACGAGCTCTAATCTTTTATACACATATAACAATATTTCCACGAGAGTGCCAAATCTATATAAATAATATGCGATCTGGAACGCTCGTGGAAAAGCATCCTATGTTTCAGTAAGTTCGCCTTCGGTGAAAATAGGAAAATTATGGAGGCCTTTTTACTCGAATAGGGAGTCCATGGTTACTACGCTTACGAAGTCGCCACTGTATTCGTTGTAGGTCAATCCGTAGGTGGTGATAAGCGTGCTGTGTATCGCCCCCTTGCGCGGTATCTTCTCAAGCATCAGGTTCTTGCGGTGAACGAGCTTGAAGTGATATGACTTGTTGACGGTAAACTCCTCGCTGTAAAATTTCATCTCGCAGAGATTGTAGATGTTATCCTTGCGCTTGATGATCAGGTCTATCTGTGTTCCCTCCGTTTCGTCATCCCCACGCTGAATCCATGCCGACTGCTCGGTGCTCACCCCCGATATCCCTAATGCTTTCTTAATCTGAATGATATGATTCAAACATACCTCCTCAAAGGCTATCCCTCGCCAGCTGACTATCGATGGTGAATCTATGTTTTGCGTCCAAAAATCCTCTACCGTGTGACGCCGATTCTTGATGTAGGTCTGACAAAAACGACAGAAGGGATCCACTAATTTGTAATGCAGACTACGCATACTCTCCCCGTATGGTACATAGTCCATCAGAAAGTTGCCGGATACCAATGCCCGCAATTTGTCGGATAAGTTGCCACTGTCTTCCACTCCGATGGCTGCCGCGATTTCTTTGCGAGTATATCCCGAATGTCGCTTCCCCACAAAGTCTACGATGGCTTTCATATCTTCGGGTGAGGTGAAGATAGATGTAAATAGTCGATCATATTCATCTCTCAACTTGCCATCTTTTGCGAATAGTAGTCGATCCACATTTTGCGAAAGACTCAGGTTGGGTTCGAAATAGTTCAGATAATAGGGCACTCCGCCGAAGATCATATAACTCTGTATGATGTCATAACGGGATATCGGCATATTCTTGCTCTTGAAGAATAATTCACATTCCCCAAGGGTAAAGGGTGACAGTTTGATGACATGTGTCGTTCTGCCATACAACCCGCCATGGTTATTGATCAGTTTATCAAGGATCCAAGAACTGGCACTTCCACACACCACCACCATCACATTGTCGCGATGGCATGCCCAACTATTCCAAAAGCCCTCGAATGCAGTGAGAAATCCCGATCGTGGTGTATCCATCCAAGGGAGTTCGTCGAGGAATATCACCTGCCGCTCGCCCCGATCGATATCCTGAAGATGCTTGCTTAGCATGAAAAAGGCTTCCAACCAAGATGTCGGGATATGGCTCTCAGGCATCCCCTGCAATAGCAATGAATGATAGAAATGCTTTAATTGCTCGGAGAGCAAATTCTTCTTGCCCACCTTGTCGACAGGTGAGAGTCCGGCATGACGGAATGTAATCTTTCCGGCAAGTGCCTGATCCACAAGGAAGGTCTTGCCGATGCGGCGTCTGCCATACACCGCCACTAATTCCGCTTGATTGCTGCCATAAAGAGCATGCAATTCCTTAATCTCTTTCTCTCTGCCTACTATATGTGCCATAACGAATTTCCATTATATTTTTCGGTAAAGATAATAAAAAATCTCTTCACCGAAAAATATAATGGAATTTTCCCTGTTTTTTTGTGTCCTGTTTTTTTTGTATTAATCCCGGATGTTATGGCAGGAGGCTGCGGAGTTGAAGCATTATGATGGTTATCCCCATTACGTAGATGGCTATCAATCCATAGTGATTCATCATGCGAGTTTGTCTCGATGTCCCGTTTTGTTTCTTTTCTCGTTTCATAGTTTTTTCCCTTTCTTTGGTTTTATACTGCAAAATTAGTGTGATGGACTGCGACTTCTTGGCAGAGTCAAATTAACAAATCTAAAAATATGTGAATAAATATGAAAATTGCACGCCGCCATGTTGATAACTACTTGAAAATTAGTATCTTTGCACTCGAATTTTGAGACTCTGGTTTTGTCTCTTATTCTTCATTCTCGGTATAAAGCATCTAAATTTCTTTTTCGTCATGAACATTGGACAAGAAATTAGGGCGAGACGTCAGGAGCTACGCCTCACCCAGCAAACATTGGCTGATATGTCAAGTGTTAGTGTCCGTATGATAAAATCTATCGAGGGCGACTATGCCAATCCTTCTCTCAAAACCGTTGAAAAACTTCTGACTTCTCTCGGTTTGCAGTTGAAAGTGGAGGAACGCCCCTCTTTCTGATTATCACTACGCCCCGTATCACCTATGACCCCATCTTTGAAGTAACTTGTTCCAAACCTCATCATCCCCGATTTCTCCATCGGGGCTTTTTGTTGCACCCTATTCGTTGGTCAGGAAGATTGGCTTCGATTCCCTGTTCATGCGGTCGAGCACGGTCACAGCAAAGGTGTGTCCTCGCTCGCCATCCACCTTGATGCGTGTGTAGGGGGTCAACGCCACTATCGTCTGAGGATCCTCGATATCTAATGTCTCCCCGGGGAAAAACTCATAGACTACATAGCGCACAGCATCCGTTTCGCTCGCACGCTTGCCACCCTGTGGACCCTCCCAACTCAAGAAGGTATCACCCTTGCGATCTCGCTCTATCTTCAGCGAACTGATAGTCTTCGGCACTCGGCGGCTGTCGCCGTAGGCCGGCGGCAAAGCTATCGTGCTCTGATATTTCATAGCCAACGAATCCGCAGCCCCACGATAATTACCCGTTACCCAATAGCCATGCCACCAAATGTTGCCCTGTATATTGGGCAATTTGCGTGTAAGCCGAACCTTGGTGTCAAGCTCATTGCTGTCATGATTGCCGGGATCCGCCACATCCATGGTGCGCTTCACATCCTGACCGATATAGACATCTGCCTTGCCGGCATGGTCGTTCCACCATTGCACCAACTTGCGGCTCGGAGCTGCCTGAGTATCCAAGTTCCAATATAATTGCGGTGCCAAATAATCCACCCATCCCTTCTCTGCCCACAAGATCACGTCGGCATAGAGGTCGTCATAATTCTGAAGACCATTGCTCTCGCTACCTCGCGAGTCATTCTTCTTATTGCGCCAAATGCCAAAGGGGGAGATGCCAAACCGCACCCAGGGCTTCACCTCCTTGAGGGTGCGGTGCATCTGCTCGATCAGCAGATCCACATTCCGACGACGCCAGTCCCCTCGGTTCATCCCATTGCCAAACTTGGCGTAGGAGGCATCATCAGGTATAGCCTTCCCTCCGGCAGGGTAGGGGTAGAAGTAGTCGTCGATATGGATTGCATCCACATCATACCGCTCCAAAATGTCGGTGACAATCTCGCAGATAAAGTCCCTATTCTCCTGATATGCCGGGTCGAAAAGTATCTGCCCGTTATAGCGGAAGAATCGCTCCGGAGTCTTGTAGAAGGCATGGTCGGAGGGGAGTACCTCCTTGGCTGTCGACGTGACTCGATAGGGATTGAGCCAGGCATGAAACTCCATGCCCCGCTTATGTGCTTCGGCGATCGCATATTCCATCGGATCCCAAAGAGGGGAGGGGGCTTTGCCACGCTTGCCGGTGAGCCATGCGCTCCAAGGCTCTTTGTCCGACTTGTATACCGCGTCGGCTGTCGGTCGCACCTGGAAGATTACGGCATTGCATCCGGCATTCTGCAACTTGTCAAACTGATCGCAGATATATGCCTTCGCTTGCTCGGTAGTCTTGTTTTGCCACTGTGTCTGGCCGATGACATGCAACCACGCCCCGCGAAATTCACGCTTCGGGTTGACGGCAAACATATTCGCCGCCACACACATCATCACTCCCAATAAAAATATCTTCCCTATCTTCATCTCTGTTATATCTTTCAATAGATTCCTCAATCCCCAATTCCTATCTCCCAATTCCTAATTCCTAATTCCCAACTCTCTCCCCGTGACTCCTATGCCGAAGAGGGCGAAGTCATAGATCGCCGGGTCGTCGGGACGCAATTCTCTCATCGCCTCGGTTAGGAGCTCGACACTCTTACGGTCGTTGGCCTTGCGCTCGATGAGTCCCAAGCTGCGAGCAGTATTGCCCACATGCACATCCAATGGGATATAGAGTCGGCTCTTGTCGATGCTGCGCCATACACCCATATCCACCACGCCATCGTCGCGCACCAACCAGCGTAGTGCCATATTCACGCGCTTCAGCGCCGTGGTGCGCAGATTCGTCGGCAAGCATTGCGGCGAGTTCGTGCCCCCATTGACACCACTCACCACCCTTTGCATCTCCTCGACAAGTCGCCATGCCGGCATCGGCTCATCCCCCACGCCATGTGCCAGCGCAAAGTCGTCTAATGTGCCATATCGCTGATAGATCTCGCGCAGTCCTCGCAGATACCACTGCAGGTCGGAGGCAAAGAAGGTACGATGGATGTTGTGACGTGGCGACAGATCTTCATATCCCTCCTCCATCATATAGCGGTAGGGTTGATGATCCATCAGCGCAAGCATCCGGTCGGCATCGCGAAGTATCATCGGACGCCTTCCCCACGAGATCGCCGCCACCAAGAGCGACACAATCTCGATGTCGCGCACATCATCATAGCGACGGGGAAACTGCACCGGATCGTCGGCGATGAAATCCCGAGTGTTATTGCGTGCCACCTCCTCATCGAGCAGGGTGATTATGTCTCGACTTATCATAGAGCGCGTTCTAATTACTGCTTGCGGGGTAGATGGCGTTGCAACTCATCCGCCACGTCGGGACGCACTGTCCGTACGGTTGAGATGAAAGTCGAGTCGAATGCCTCACGACATTGAGGCAAGGAGTCGTAGACACTTCTCTCGCCTGCCGCCTCCACCAGAAGCGTCTGAAGCTCGAAGGTGTCTTTGACCTCTCGATTCACAAAACGACGTGCCGCATTGCGGGCACTTTCTCGCGCCTGCTCGATCTGCTCGGCGCTCGCTTGATTCTCTGCTGTGCCGCCACCACATGAGTATGAGATAGTGGCTATCAGCGTTATCGTGATAGCCACTATGGTGCGATTCAGGGTTCTTTTTGTTCTTTGATTCATTGCTTATTTCTTGCCATATAATGATTCCCACCAGCGTGGATCATCTTGCAGGTATTTGGCGAACCATGCCATGATCGTGTTCTGCCATGCCTTGCGATTTTCCACTCCGGCTATCACATGGTTTTCATTTTCTACGGTGATAAATTCGACGTCGCGTCCCAAGATCTTCAGCGCGTTGAAGAGCTGGATGCTCTCGCCGATGGGCACATTGGTATCGACTGTGCCATGCAGCAACAGCAACGGCGTGTGGATCTTATCGGCGTTGAAAAGGGAGCCTTGACGCGTGTAAAGGTCGGGATTGCTCCAGGGATAGCTCTTGGCGGCTGCCACCGAGTTGTAGCTATAGCCCCAGTAGCCCTCGCCCCAGTAGGAGGTGACATTCGAGATGCCGGCATGCGACACGGCTGCCGCGAAGATGTCGGTCTGTGTCTGTAGGTATTGGGTCATAAATCCGCCATAGCTGGCGCCGATGCATCCTATCTTGCCGGCATCGACGTACTGATGGTCGGTGCAGAATTTCTTCGTGCCTTCGATGATCTCGTCGGCTGTCCATTTGCCCCACGCATTGACATGGCGGGCAGAGAACTCCTGGCCATAACCGGTCGTGCCGCTTGGGTTGATCACATACACCACATAGCCGCGCGATGCAAACACTTGCGGACTATAGAGATGATAGAAGGTGGCTGTCGAGGGGGAAGTGCCGCCATAGTAGTAGACGATCAGCGGATATTTCTTGTCTGCTTGGAAGTCGGGAGGAAGGCACATCCAGCCATCGATCTCCGTGCCATCTTGAGCGGTAAATTTCCATGGCTCCATCTTGCCAAACTCTACGTCGCTGAGCCATTCTTGAAGTGGATTGTCGATCTGACGCGATTTCTTCTGCTTGGTGTTATAGAGCCACACCTCTCCATCTGAGGTGAAGGAGCCTCCGCGATATGCCAAGTAGAGGGCATCTTCGCCACCCATGGCGATGCCTCTGACGAAGGGTACGCTGCTCTCCAATTCGTCGATGACGCCACTCTTCGGGTCGAGGCGATAGATGTGGCGCTCGAAACCCTTCTCGCCGACGAAATAGATCTTGCCATCCACGCGGTTCCAGATAGCATCTCCCTCGACTGCCGGGTCGAAGTCGCGTGTCATGGCTCTCACCTTGCGGTCGCTGATGTTCATGATATAACCCTGCACATCGAAGTCGTTGCCGATCTCATGAGGGGCATAGTTCGCACCGATTCCGCCGAAGGCATCCGGCCCGGCGCAAATGAAGAGCTCTGTGGCATCGGGTGAGTAGATGGCCTTGCCAAGTCCGCCCGGGAAGTCACGGATGATCGTGTCAGTGGCGAGGGTGGTGAGGTTCATCTCCATCAGCGTGCTGCTATAGAAGGGATAATGGTCGGGTGTCTGACGAGTGGAGCAGATAAGCATCTTCTCCCCCTTGCGATCCATGTCATAGATATAGGTGCTGAGTCCGCCGTAGGTCAGGGGCGTTGTGACGCGACTGCGAGTGTCGTAGCGCATGATATAGTAGCGGTCGTCATCGCCCGGCTGACGATTGTCAGGAGTGCTGTAACGATGCATCGGCCCTGTCTGCTTGCTCCCCTCGACGCTCTTGTAGTAGTAGAGATAACGGCCGTCGGGTGAGAAGGTTACGTTGTTGTCAGGAACGCGGCGAGCTATAAGCGTGGTCTGCATGGAGGGCACTTCCGTGCGGTAGATATCCCATGCTCCTTGGCGTTGCACCATGTTGTAGAGGGCTTGGGCGGAGGGGATCCAGCCATCAGCATCGATTCCTTCGGTGATGACTTTGCCGGTGGCACTCTCCACCACTTTGGTGACGTTGACACGCTCTTGATCGCTAACGACTTGCTGCTCTTTGATCAGCAGGTATTTGCCATTGTCGGACATGGCGATGCCATTGGCGCGAAGGCCGCCGATAGCCTCCATCACGCCGGCACGGCGTGGCAGGGTGGCGGAGGTCTTCACTTCGACATCCTTATATTCATCGTCGGCCACAAATTCGAGCTTGAACTCCGGTGCCGAAGGATCGTCAGCACTGCTCAGCAGGTCGATGCGCACATCGTAGGTGGTCTGCGGCAACAGCTCGATCGATGCGGAGATGTCGCTCGGCAACGAGTCGGCTGTGCTCTTGGTGGTGAGGGTCTCTCCATTCACCTTGATGACCAAACGCGAGGTGGAGTTGGCGATAAGTTTACCCTTGGCATAGCGGTCGGCACGTATGCGACTCGCATAACTGAGAAGCTGAGACTCTCCTGCCTTCTGTGCCGGAGTCACGACGCCGGTGCTGTCGGTAGTTACTGCCTCCCAAGCCGCCATTTCTTCGACGGTGGCGTTGCCTCTCGATTCGAGCAGATCATCGATTTTGAAGGCGTTCTCACGCTCGGTCGAGTCGGGTCGCACCGGCAGAATCATTCGCTCTGCCGGCGCTTGCCGATATTCTCTGATCGTGATGGCGGAGGCTGCTATCGCCGTTGCCATCATCGCTGCTACACTCGCTGTGATTATTGTTCTTTTGCTCATCATGTCTGTAATTTGATGATAGGTATTAGATTCTTGCTGAGAGCATTATGCTCATGATTCTTTCTTGCAGTTATTCTGCGGGTCGCTCGAATGCTTCGATCGATTTTATTTTCATGTGGAATATCAAGTCGCTGTAGGGCTTGATATTATTCTTGCCGGCTACACCATAGCCGGAGGTCCATGGCATTATCACTGTGGCGCTGTCGCCTACATGCATCGTGGTCATGGCGATCCACATCCCGATGATGTTGGCACTCGGCGTGCTCCGATATACGCTGTCGGTCTTGGCGTAGGAGGAGTCTAACAGTGTCCCCTCGATGTCTCTCACTTCATATTTGATATTGACTGTGGAGTTGGTCTTTGCCACCAAGGAGCCGGCTGTAAGCGTGCGGTCGTTGTGCCACTTGATATACACCGAATTGCGTGGCGCCCATTCCGGCGTCACCATCTCATATTCTCGGGTATCGATATTGGCGATATATTCGTCGTTTTGCAGTTTCCAGTCGTCGTAGTTCTCTTCGTTATCATCCATACACGAAGTGAAACATGCTCCGGCGGCAAGAATTGCCAATATCGGTAAAATCCTTTTTCTCATATTTTATTAAAACTTCACTTCGGGAGCTTTCTCTGCGCCCGCTTCGGCTTTGAATTGAGGTTTCTCTTTGAATCCGAACCATCCGGCATAGATATTGGTGGGGAATTTCTTGATTGAGGTGTTGAACTCCGCCACTGCTTCGGTATATCGCTTACGTTCCGTGGCGATACGATTCTCGGTCCCTTCGAGTTGTGCCTGAAGGTTGAGGAAGTTTTCGTTGGCTTTCAAGTCGGGATATGCCTCAGTTACTGCCAAGAGTGATTTCAGAGCACCGCTCAGTTCCCCTTGGGCTTGCTGATATTTTGCCAAGGTCTCTTCGTCGAGGTTGTCGGCATTCAGCGTGATCGATGTCGCTTTGGCGCGTGCCTCCACCACCTTGGTCAGAGTTTCCTCTTCGTGAGTGGTATATCCTTTGACGGTATTGACCAAGTTGGGGATCAGATCGGCGCGTCGCTGATATTGATTCTCTACTTGTGCCCAAGCCTGATTGACTTGCTGCTCTTGCTCTACGAGGCTATTGTAATTGCACGATGTCAAACTCGTGGTGGCTGCCATGATGACGACAGCCATGATGATTCGTTTGATTATCTTCATATTCTTATTGTTTTAAAGGAGTTTGCGGAGGAGACTGTTGAGGCTTACCTTGTCGCCGAGGATGCCGGCGAGTTCGTCGACGCTGACACGTTTCTGCTCCATAGAGTCGCGTTCGCGGAGTGTCACGGTGTTGTCTTCGAGTGTCTGATGGTCCACGGTGATGCAGTAGGGAGTGCCGATGGCATCTTGACGACGATAGCGCTTGCCGATGGAGTCTTTTTCGTCATATTGGCAGGTGAAGTCGAAGCGAAGCTTGTGCTGGATCTCACGCGCCTTCTCGGGGAGCCCATCTTTCTTGACCAAGGGGAGCACGGCGCATTTCACCGGTGCCAAGGGTGCCGGGAAGTGGAGCACAACGCGGCTGTCGCCATTGCCCAGGTCTTGCTGCTCGTAGCAGCTGCAGAGCACGCTGAGGAACATGCGGTCCACGCCGATCGATGTCTCAATGACGTAGGGCACATAGCTCTCGTTGAGCTCCGGATCGAAGTATTGGATCTTCTTGCCCGAGTATTTCTCATGCTGGGAGAGGTCGAAGTTGGTGCGCGAGTGGATCCCCTCCACCTCCTTGAAGCCGAAGGGCATCTCGAACTCGATGTCGGTGGCGGCGTTGGCATAGTGTGCCAATTTCTCATGGTCGTGATAGCGATATTTCTCGTCGCCAAGACCCAATGCTTTGTGCCATTTCAAACGTGTCTGACGCCAGTGATCAAACCATTTCAGCTCCTCGCCGGGACGTACGAAAAATTGCATCTCCATCTGCTCGAACTCGCGCATACGGAAGATGAATTGACGTGCCACGATCTCATTGCGGAAGGCCTTGCCGATCTGCGCGATGCCGAAGGGAAGACGCATTCTGCCGGTCTTCTGAACGTTCAGGTAGTTCACGAAGATGCCTTGTGCCGTCTCCGGACGTAGATAGACTTCCATAGCGCCATCGGCGGTTGAGCCCATCTCGGTCTTGAACATAAGGTTGAACTGACGCACGTCGGTCCAGTTGCGTGTGCCGCTGATAGGATCGACGATCTCATAGTCGAGGATGATTTGCTTGAGCTCTACCAGGTCATTGGCATTCATAGCCTCGGCAAAACGACGATGCAATTCGTCGCGCTTGCCGGCGATCTCCAACACTCTGCCGTTGGTCTGACGGAACATCGCCTCGTCGAATTTGTCGCCAAAGCGCTTGGCGGCTTTCGCCACCTCTTTGTTGATCTTTTCATCAAATTTGGCAATCTCATCTTCGATCAGCACGTCGGCACGATAGCGCTTCTTCGAGTCTTTGTTGTCGATTAGTGGATCGTTGAAGGCATCTACGTGGCCCGAGGCTTTCCAAATGGTGGGGTGCATGAAGATTGCTGAGTCGATACCCACGATGTTGTCATTGAGCATCGTCATCGCTTCCCACCAATATCTCTTTATGTTGTTCTTGAGCTCTACACCATTCTGACCATAGTCGTAGACTGCCGACAGACCGTCGTAGATCTCACTCGATTGAAATACAAATCCATATTCTTTGGCATGAGCCACTATCGTCTTAAAGACATCTTCTTGTTTTGCCATTGTTCTGACTTTATCTTTTGTTCTTGTTTGGGTTGCTGTTTTTTACACACGCCACGATTCGAGCCGGATAAGCCCGAATCGTGTTAGAGTGCAAATTTAGCAATTTTATTTCATTACTCCTTGTAATTCACATTTTTTAAGAGCCTTGGCAGGTCATTTTTGTTGCCGTTGCTCTCCGTATATGCTCTTATTTCTCTTGGTAGAGGTTTTTGATCGATCCTAACGATGAGAGTACGCCGGTGGCTTCGTAGGGGATGTAGATGGTCTTGGTGTCCTTGCCGGCGGTCATCTCCTGGAGGGCGGCGATATACTTCACTGCCAGCATATAGGTGGCAGGATCGGTTTTGGTCTCTTTGATGGCTTCGCTGACGCGGCGGATGGCTTCAGCCTCAGCCTCGGCACGCAGGATCTGGGCTTTCGCCTCACCCTCGGCGCGCAGGATCTCGGCTTGTTTCACTGCCTCGGCGGCGTTGATCTCCGATTGGCGCTCTCCCTCCGAACGGAGAATGCGTGATTTCTTCTCTCCCTCGGCGTTGAGAATCTCCGCACGACGATTTCGCTCGGCTTGCATCTGCTTCTCCATCGCCTCTCTTACACTCTCCGGTGGGGTGATGTCTTGCAATTCGACACGATTCACTTTCACACCCCATTTGTTGGTCGCCTCGTCGAGGATGGCTTGCAACTTGGAGTTGATGGTGTCGCGTGAGGTGAGGGTCTCGTCGAGCTCGAGTTCGCCGATCACATTTCTCAGTGAGGTCTGTGTCAGTTTCTCGATCGCGTTGGGAAGGTTCTCGATCTCATATACAGCCTTCTTCGGATCGACAATCTGGAAGTAGAGGAGGGCGTTGATCTCGGTGGTGACGTTATCTTTGGTGATCACCTGCTGCGAGGGAAAGTCGTAGACTTGCTCGCGAAGATCGATCACTGAGGTCGTCGACATGGTCACGTAGGTGCTTACGCCGCGATAACTCTCCACTTTGCGGATATACATCTGTTTGGGCTTGTCGATGAAGGGCCAGATCAGGTTGATGCCCGGAGGCAATACGCTGTGGAAGCGTCCTAAGCGTTCGATAACGCGTGTCTCCGATTGAGGCACGATCACTATACCTTTCACCACAAGTATCAGCACGATAAGTGCCAATATGCCAAGAAATATCAATGTTCCCATATTCGTATTGTTTTGAGGGGTTTATCTATCCAAATAAATAGCAATAAAAACTATTAACTATTAACTATTAACTATTAACTAATCACTATTAACTAATCACTATATCAGACTCTCTCCACGGTAAGCACGATCGAGTCGTATGCCACCACTCTGACGCGGTCGCCGACAGCGAGTCGGTCATAGTCGGCGGTGTGGGCTTGCCAGTTGTCGCCGTCGATCTTGATGCGGGTCACTCCCTCGGCGTTGCTGTCTTGGGTCACTGTAGCCTCTCTGCCGATCAGCGCCTCGATGTTGCTCTGATAGGAGCTGTTTTTCTTGGATTCGAGATGTCGCTTTACGAAGGGCTTGAGACACACGAAGGTGGCGACGGTACCGATCGAAAAACCGATCAATTCCGCCACATAGCCCAAGCCTACCAAGTCAAGGATCATGGCCACCAAGCATCCGCCTGCCATCGCAAAGAGGGCAAACGTGTTGGTGAGGAGTTCGATAAATACACAGATTGTGGCAAGGATCAACCAAAATTGCCAGGTCAAAATCGTATCAAGCATATCTCTCTATTTTGTTTGTTCACTTACAAATATAATGCCCTCTTTCGGATCTGCCAAATTTTGGATAAAAATTCCACCTTTTTATCCCTATTTTCCCTACTCTTTCTTCTTGGCGCTCTTTTCAGCCTTGATTTTTGCTCTATGGCTGTCGACGATGTCGAGGATCGTATCGGCATAGAGTCGCATCTTGGCGGGTCCCATGCCGCGGATGGCACGCAGCTCGTCGTAGCTCGCCGGCAGGGTGTTGGAGATGGTGAGAAGTAGCTGGGTGGAGCCCACGACGAATGCCGGCACTTCCAGCTCGTGTGCCTTCTCCAAGCGCCATTGGCGCAACGCCTCGAATAGCTCGGGATGAAGATTGTCGTCGGTCTGCTGTAGTGCACTCGATTTCGTCGCTTTCTTCTTCTTGCGCTGTTCTCCCGCCTGGAAGGTCCCTTCGGCTTTCACCTCATAGTATTGCTCGATGTTGAAGTCGTCGTAGGCAAAGGTCTTGTAGAGGGTGTGCCTTACGATCAGCGATCCGACGCAGAGTTCCAACCGCTCTTTATATTTCTGCAGGGTCTTGCTGTTGTCGTGATCGCCGGGGAGGGCTTCGGTCAGCTCGAGGATCTCTTTGACTTTGTCGCGGAAGTAGGCACAAGCATCTTTGACTCGCTGCAGGAGATGACTGTCGCGGAGGTTGTAGCCGCTGCCGATGTAGATGCGCTGCAACTGCACTCTGAAGCGATCGCCGATGTCGTTGAGACTCCGTTCCATCTCTTGAGTCGTGAGGTCGAATTTGCTCACTTGCTCGGGATAGGTCTTCATGAAGCTCTCTTTAAGGATGCGTCTCACCCCTTCGAGCAGGCCAAAGGTGGAGCGCAGATTGAACATCCCCTCGATGGTGCGCATCTGATAGGCTTGGCTCAGTGTCTCGATCTTTTCTTCGTCGAGGAGCCGGTCGCGATGACTGTTCAGAAAGTGGGTCACGGTGGAGTCGGTAATGATGGCGCTGGCAGGTATAGGGCGCTCGAGCACCATACCCGCGAGAGTCCGACATCGTGACAATGCTACGTAGGTCTGCCCGTGGGTAAACGACATGTCTACGTCGATGATTGCCCGGTCGAAGGTGAGACCCTGGCTCTTGTGGATGGTGATAGCCCATGCCGGCTTTAGAGGCATCTGGCTGAAGGTGCCGTCGATCTTCTCTTCGATCTCTTTGCTCTGCTCGTTGACTTTATATGTCAGGTTTTCCCAGAGCATCGGCGTGACTACAATCTCATCGCCGGTGTCTACGGTCGTCACCACCACTTTCTCGTTGTCGAGGTCGGTGACTTGCCCCAGCATGCCGTTGAAGAATCGACGCTCCGCACCCACATCGTTCTTGATAAACATGACCTGTGCCCCCTTGCGGAGCTCCAAGTGGGGGTCGGCAGGGTAGGAGGATTCGGGGAAGTTTCCCTGGATTTTGGCGTCGTAGAAGTATGATGACCCGGCGAGACATTCCATCCTCTCGGCATTGACCTTGTCGGCAAAGCGATTGTGGGTGGTGAGTCTCACATATCCTTCGCTGTCGTCGGGATTGAAGTCGGGGATATGGCGCTGATTAAGTCGACGGAGCGTATCGGCATCGGCTTTGTTGTCGCGCACGGCGTTGAGCATCTCCAAGAAGTCGCGGTCGCTCTGACGATACACCTTCTCGAGTTCGAGGGTGACATAGTCGAGGCTTTGCAGTGCGTGGCTGTCGAAGAAATAGGGGGAGGCATAGTGGGAGGCAAGCAGTGGTCGCTCCGCTTCGGTCACCACCGGCGGTAATTGCTGAAGATCGCCGATCAGCAGCAACTGCACTCCCCCGAAGGGCAGGTTGTGCTCGCGATAGCGGCGCAACACCGCATCGACGGCATCGAGCATATCGGAGCGCACCATACTCACTTCGTCGATCACCAGCAAGTCCAAGCCGCGGATGATCCGTATCTTCTCTTTGCGGAAGGATTGCGACCGCCGGTCGCCGTTCCGCTTTATCCCCGGGATATAGGGCCCGAAATCGAGCTGGAAGAAGGAGTGTAACGTTACTCCTCCGGCATTGATCGCCGCAATGCCCGTTGGCGCGGTGACGATCATCCGCTTGCGACTCGTGGTGCGTAGATGCTGTAGGAAGGTCGTCTTTCCCGTACCGGCCTTACCCGTCAGAAAGAGGCTGCTGTCGGTCTCTTCGATGATCTTGCGCCCTAATTCAAGTTGCTTGTTGCTCTCCATCTCGTTTCGGTCTCTTGTCTCGGTTATGGATTTTGCGATAGTCTCTTATAGCCGATCTTTTCTTATTAATCAGGTGTCGCCGTTATTATTTCTTGGCGGCGAGGATCACTTGGGCTATCTGCACGGCGTTGAGTGCCGCTCCCTTCTTGATCTGGTCGGCTACCACCCAGAAGCTTAAGCCGCAGTCGTCGCAGAGGTCTTTGCGGATACGGCCGACATACACCGGGTCGCTCCCCGCTACTTCCAAGGGCATCGGATAGGCTTTCGCACCATCGCGCTCTTCTACCAACACCACGCCCTTGCTGCGGCTGAAGGCTGCCATAGCATCTTCGACACTGACCGGAGACTCGGTCTCAATCCAGATTGCCTCGCTGTGGGCACGCAACACGGGCACGCGTACGCAGGTCGCCGACACGCGGATGTCGCTGTGCATGATCTTGCGGGTCTCGTTATACATCTTCATCTCCTCTTTGGTGTAACCATTGTCGGTAAACACATCTACGTGGGGGATGACGTTATATGCCAGCTGATGGGCGAATTTGCTGACTGTCGGCTTCTCGCCTCGCTCGATCTCGGCATACTGCTCACGAAGCTCTGCCATGGCTGAGGCGCCGGCACCACTCGCTGCCTGATAGGTGGCGACATGTACGCGCTTGATATGGCTCAGCTGCTCGATGGCGTTGAGTGCCACCACCATCTGGATCGTCGTGCAGTTCGGATTGCCGATGATGTTGCGAGGATGATCGAAGGCATCTTCCGGATTCACTTCCGGCACTACCAAGGGTACATCTTCATCCATGCGGAATGCCGAACTATTGTCGATCATCAGTGTGCCATGGCGTGTGATTACATCGGCATATTCGCGAGATACACCCGCTCCGGCTGAAGTGAAGGCGATCTCTACGCCGCTGAAGTCCGAGTCATGGGTCAGCTCTTCGATCACATATTCCTTGCCGCGGTAGGTGCGGGTCTCTCCTGCCGAACGCTTCGATCCGAAGAGTCGAAGCTCATCGATAGGAAAGTTTTGCTCGTCGAGCACTCTCAGAAATTCTTGTCCCACGGCGCCACTGGCGCCAACTATTGCTATATTCATCTCTTTATACCTATGTTTGATTTCTTTTATAACGTACTTTTTCGCTCCATGTTGCAAAAAAAGAGGCGCATCAAAGAAAAAATTTCTCTTGACACACCCTCTCTTTTTTTATCGTATGCAACGTTATCCCAAATATCTTACTTAAAATATTTAAAGCAGCGTCGCAGATTGTCTGTTACGACAGCTTTATTGGCGACCGTCAGTTGCTACCGATCTGTCGATCTTCTTAACCAAGCCTTGGAGCACCGAACCGGGACCGAGCTCCACAAACTCTGTGGCGCCATCCTTGATCATCTCCTGCACGTCGTAGGTCCAACGCACCGGTGCAGTGAGCTGCTTGATAAGGTTCTCTTTGATCTCTGCCGGATCTGTGTGGGGCTTGCCATCCACATTCTGATAGATCGGGCAACGGGGTGTCTTGAACTCGGCAGCGGCGATTGCCTCTGCAAGTTCCTCTTGTGCCGGCTGCATCAAGGGGCTGTGGAATGCACCACCCACTTTCAGCTTCATAGCACGCTTCGCACCCGCTGCAAGCATCTTCTCGCAGGCGGCATCGATGCCCTCGATGGTGCCGGAGATCACTACCTGACCCGGGCAGTTGTAGTTCGCCGGTGCCACGATATCGTCTACTTCGGCGCAAAGCTCTTCTACCTTCTCATCGGGAAGTGCCAACACGGCTGCCATGGTCGAGGGGCGCACTTCGCATGCCTTCTGCATTGCCATCGCACGCTTCGACACAAGCTTCAAGCCCTCTTCGAAACTCAGTGCACCGGCTGCTACCAAGGCCGAAAACTCTCCAAGACTGTGGCCTGCCACCATGTCGGGTTGGAAATCTTCGCCAAGGCTCTTGGCCAATAACACACTGTGCAGGAAGATCGCCGGCTGGGTCACTTTTGTCTGCTTTAAGTCTTCTTCTGTGCCTGCAAACATCAGGTCGGTGATGCGAAATCCCAATATCTCATTGGCTTTCTCAAACATCTCTTTTGCCTCTGCATTGTTGTCGTAGAGGTCTTTGCCCATTCCTACAAATTGGGCTCCCTGTCCGGGAAATACATAAGCTTTCATATCTGTCTGTTTTATTGTTTGCTTTCGTAATCGACTGCAAAGTTAACGAATTATTTCCAATTACGGAAATAATTCGTTAATTATTCCGGTTTGAGCTCTACCCATGTGTAGTCGTGACCGGTCGCCGGGATCACCTTTCCGAGCAGATCGTCGAGGGTGAGCGCCACGCTTGCCGTGTTGACACAGGGATGGCAGGCGTAGGTCGTCGCTCCCTTTAGGTCGCGGTCGACGATGAGCCTTACTCTCCGCTCGGTGTCGTGGATAAGTCCCATCGGCGATACTGCCCCGGGGTGGATGTGTAGCAATTCTTCCATCTTCTCTGCCGTGGCAAAGGAGAGTCGCGCACACCCCAACTGCGATGACAGGTATTTGGTCTTGAAGGGCTTGTTGGCGGGGATCATCAGCAGGTAGTAGTCGGTCTGCTGCCTATTGGTCAGAAAGAGGTTCTTGAACACCGGCGAGCCGATCGCCTCTCTTACGCGTTCACATTCCTCCATCGTGTAGGCTGCCGGGTGGCAGAGCGTCTGATAGCTCACCCCGAGTCGGTCTAAAAAGTCATAGACAGCCAGCTCGGCTTCGCTTCGCTCCACACCCGTGCAGTCCGGCCTACCTTCATATCGTGTTATTTCCATTAGAGCACGCTCTTATGCTTTCACATCTTTCTTGCCGCGGCAGGAATCCCAGATCAGATAACCGATCAGAAGGGCGTATGCCATGCATCCGAGCACCTGTGTCCACCCTTCGCTGATCGGGCTCTTATACTCGAAGCCCACGAAACGGGTGATGGCGGCAAAGACTCCGAAGAGGGCACCACCGGCTATCAAACCGGATGCCAAGAGTGTGCCGCGATCGCGACATGCCTCTTTCTCTTTGGCGGTCTTGCCGGCCTTGCTTACAAAGTAACTTACGGCGCCTCCTACGAGCATCGGCGTGTTCAAGGACAAGGGGATGAACATACCCAAGCAGAAGGCCAAAGCGGGTACACCAAGCCAGTTGAGGATCAGCGCCAAGATGGCTCCTACCATATAGAGCACCCAGGGTGTCTCACCACCCATCATCAGAGGCTCAATCACCTTAGCCATGGCGTTGGCTTGTGGCGCTACCAGTGCGTTGTCACCGGTGAAACCATATACCTGGTTGAGCACCATGATCACACCACCCACGGTCGCTGCCGAGGCAAGTGTGCCAAGGAATTTCCAGCTCTCTTGCTTCTTGGGTGTAGACCCCAACCAGTAGCCGATCTTAAGGTCGGTAACAAAGCCTCCCGCCATCGACAGAGCTGTGCAGACTACGCCACCGATCACCATCGACGCTACGATGCCTTGTGTGCCGCTAAGTCCGATGCCTACGAAGATTGCCGAAGCGATGATAAGGGTCATCAGTGTCATACCCGACACCGGGTTGCTACCCACGATCGCTATCGCATTGGCGGCTACTGTCGTGAACAGGAAGGCGATCACTGTCACTACAAGCCATGCCACTGCTGCCTGCCAGAGGGTGTGGATCACGCCGATCCAGAAGAACACCAATACCACTGCCAGAGCGATGGCGATGAAGAATACCACCTTCTTCATCGACAGGTCGGTCTGCCAGCGTATCTCTTTGACGCTATCTTTCTTTCCTTTAAATTCTCTACCTGCCAAGCCCACGGCGTTGCAGATGATGGGCCAGGACTTGATGATGCCTATCACTCCCGCCATGGCGATACCACCGATGCCGATCATGCGCGCATAGTCCTTGAAGATGGCATCAGGCTCTAATGCCGCTATCTCCGGTGTGCCGTATGTGCCCATCAGTGGAATTACGATCCACCATACGAAGATCGAGCCGGCAAAGATCACAAAGGCATATTTCAAGCCTACGATATAGCCAAGACCCAACAGGGCTGCACCTGTGTTGCAACTGAACACTAATTTCACCTTCTCCGATATGGTCTGTCCCCAGGATGCTGCCGTCGTGGTGATCGTCTCTGCCCACCAGCCGAACGTCGCTACGATATAGTCGTAGATACCACCGATCAGAGAGGCGATGACAAGTGTCTTGGCTTGTCCACCCTTCGAACCCTCGGCGCTGTCGGCTGTGATGCCCGATGCCAATACCTGTGTTGTGGCTGTCGCCTCCGGGAAGGGATATTTGCCATGCATATCCTTCACGAAATATTTACGGAAGGGAATGAAAAATAAGATGCCCAAGATACCTCCCAACAGTGAACTCAAGAAGATCTGGTAGAAGTTCACCATAATGTCGGGATATTTTCCCTGCAAGATGAAGAGCGCAGGCAGCGTGAAGATGGCTCCCGCCACGATCACTCCCGAGCAACTTCCGATAGACTGAATGATGATGTTCTGTCCCAAGGCATTCTTCTTGCCCAAGGCTTGGCTCAAGCCAACTGCGATGATCGCAATGGGGATTGCCGCTTCGAACACCTGGCCAACTTTCAACCCTAAATAGGCTGCGGCGGCACTAAACACTATCGCCATCAATAGGCCGACTCCCACAGAATAGGGGGTCACCTCTTCCTGAGCACGCTCAGGATGCATCACCGGAGTATACTGCTCGCCTTTCTCAAGCTCGCGAAACGCGTTCTCGGGCAAGCCTCCCTCTGTGGTGTATGCCTTCTCTTTCTCCGTTTCTTTCATATATAAGTTAGGTTTTTTGTTAGTTTCCTGTTTGATTCAACCTTTAAAACGCAAATATAAGTATTTTTCCCGACCTTACCAAAATTTAGGGAACTGCCGGTGAAAACATTTGGTGGTGTGAAATAATTACGCTAATTTTGTCAGACTCTCTTTTTATCGATTTCTCTCTCTGTAATTATTGATGACTCTATGAATGTTTTAAGTGAATCTGCCTTGAATCAATGCACCGGCTGCCAGCTATGTGCCGCTGTATGCCACAAGAATGCGATAACTATCGCTCCCGATGTGGAGGGGTTTTATCGCCCCTCTATCGACTCCTCTCTTTGTGTAGATTGTGGATTGTGCTCCAAAATATGCTATAAGTTTGACGATAACATCGAACCCTTCGGACATGATAAGCTCCGGACGACTATTCTATATGGCGCTTCTGCCAAGCAAAGGGATATTGTCGATAACACTACCTCCGGTGGCATCGCCGACCTTTTGGCACAAGAATTGATTCATGAAGGATACAGGGTGGTAGGCGTCGTCTATGACTCTTCTGATGATTGCGCCAAAGATGTTGTCGCTTCTACTGTGGAGGAGACTCTCGGTTTTCGCGGTTCGAAGTATATTCAATCTTATACACTTGATGCATTTAAGACTGTTGTCAAGAATTGCCGTCAGGAAAAGTTTGCCGTGTTTGGCACACCCTGCCATATCTATGCTCTCGATAGATATCTAAGGCTGATGAAGGTGAGAGATAATTTCATATTGATAGATCTTTATTGCCATGGATGCCCTTCGATCCATGTCTGGAAGAAGTATGTCAAGGGTATAAAGAAATCTATCGGAAGGAGTAAAATCGACAATGCCAACTTTAGAAGCAAGGTTAAGGGGTGGGGAAATTTCTTTGTCGAACTTTCTGTCGATGGCCGCCCCGTTTATTATAGCAGTAATAAGAATAATGAGTTCTTTGAGCTCTTTTTCTCCGATCAAGTCTTGAACGAGGCTTGTCATGATTGCTCGCTGAGAGGCACATTGGCATATACCGATATCCGGTTGGGTGACTTCTGGGGTAAACAGTATGTCCTCAACAATAAAGGCGTTTCTGCCGTGAGTCTTGTGTCTGAAAGAGCAAAACACCTATTTGAGAAGATTGCAAACAGGGTGGATTATCGAGAGGAAAGATATGAGGACTTCCTGCCATGGCAAAGTTGGGGAAAGCAACACAACCCTAATCCGGAATTACGAAAGATTCTTTTGCAGCAATTGAGCGATGACAATGTGCCACTTCGTGAGAGCGTAAACACGATATATCGCCAACAAGGCTTAAAGCGCCGACTCATAAGACAAGCCAAAAAGCTCATCCGGCAAATGCCCATAAGTTGGGAAAAAAGAATAAGATGGCTTTTCTACAAACTCTAATCGCGTTATAAGAGCACCCTAATCTTACTCGCTGATGATCCAATCGGTGAGGGTGTGGCTGTCGGTGCTGAAGTTAA
>JBJEDL010000045.1:0-26798 GCA_051872035.1 Lepagella sp. | reverse complement strand
AAAACAAGACAAAATTTGACGTTATTAACTATTTTTACCACCTACAATACTTTTCAGCGTTTTTCACCCCCAAAATTTAAGGAACGCGCTCTATGTATTGCTTGAAAAATTTCTGAAATTTCTTTGGATATAGGGTTACATCCTGCCTTATTCGCTCATAAAGGGCATAACATGTAAAACTTAAAATATCCAACAAGATAAAATATGGCAACAAAGATCACAACCGAAACTACTACCGACGTAAAAGTTAACATCGAGCCGGAAGAAACGGCTACCCTTGACGATAAAGTCACACCCAAAGGGAAAGGCAGACTCGACATGGTTATCGCCTTTGACACAACCGGCTCAATGTCGGCATATATTGATGATGTCCGTCATCAGGTGGCCGAAATGATACCGCGTATCTTCAAGGACAACGAGGACCTTCGCCTCGGAATTGTCGCATTCGGCGACTATTGCGACATGGTGAACAGAGACTCTTTTGGTGATGCATATCAGTGCATCCCATTGACTGACAACGAAAACGATATTATCAGGTTTGTCAAGGAATCCAAAAACACAAGCGGCGGTGACGGCGATGAATTCTACGAACTGGTCCTGAAAAAAAATCATAGAAGAGATTGATAAGGTTGACGAGTAAATTATTCTTCTCGTATTATTTCACAAAAGGATAACGAATATGAATTTGTGCAAGTTTGATATAAAGGACTGTTGGCGAGGATTTACCGCCAACTGGAGAAAGCGCAACTGGGTAACAAATGTCATTCTCTACGGCATTCTGGTTGCCACGGTTCTGTACTCATTAGTGATGGTTGCGGAGATAATCGACATGATATGCGATTTCCGTGACCCTCATTCATACGGACTTTATGAGGTAACAACAATTGGCGCACTGATATTCAGGATGCTCAGCAAAGGTTTTCTAGTCGGCTTTGTAGTATGTATCGTTGTATTTTTATGTAATCTGAGAGTCGTCAAATGGAAGCTTGACGGGATACTATGGATGTTCATACTATTTTTTGGCGTTTCCATAGCAACCTTGGCCGTTGAAAATGATATGTTTTTATATTTCAGTATTTTCTCCATTGGTTCTCTGGCGATATACTTCCTTTCTTTATTCCTCCCCAAAAGGGTCGACGATACAAACATGACAACCTTCCATCTATGTCGTAAACCATCGAACTGGCTTATAACATTGTCATTCATCGTAATGATAATGTGGAGCTTCCTATTATGCAATGCAATAAGTCATTTCTCTTACTAAACCATACTTAGTTATCCTGTTTTCCGCAATTTTCGGTCGAAAAATTGGAGTGGTTTCAAAAAGTTTTTATAAATTTACCATTCGGTCGCTTGCGATGCCGCTCTCAGCGGCTATGTGTCGGCAGGTCTGAACCCGAAACTCTCTCCGGATATTATCTTTTCACCTAAGTGAAGACCCTCAAAATGACCCAAAATCAGTCTATCGACAAGCCCAAAATATCGGTGGCTATCAACACCTATAATGCCTCTCTCCATCTCCGCAAAGTGATAGAGAGCGTCAAGATGTTCGACGAAGTCGTGGTGTGTGACATGGAGAGCACCGACGATACTGTCGAAATAGCCCGCATCATGGGATGCAAGATCGTCACCTTCCCCAAAGGCAACTATTCTATCTGCGAGCCGGCAAGAAACTGCGCCATCCAATCAGCATCCAATAGCTGGGTGCTTGTGGTCGATGCCGACGAACTCGTCACCGACGAATTGCGCCAATACCTCTACCGACGCGTGGCTCAACCCGACTGCCCCGACGCTCTATACGTGCCGCGACGCAATATGTTCCTCGGCAAGTATATCCACTCATCGCCCGACTATCAGTTGCGACTCGTGCGTAAGGAGAAAACAGACTGGCCGGCGGTGATCCACCGCCCCCCGGTCATCGATGGTGTCATCGGCAGGATCCCCGCCAACCTCCCCCGCGTTTGCCTCATGCACCTCGACGATGCCTGCATCTCCGACCGCATCAACAAGCTCAATCGCTATACCGACTACGAAGTCGGCAAACGTATTAATAAGAAATATGGCTACCTCTCCATCCTCTGCCGACCCATCTGGTTCTTCATCCGCTCCTTCATATTCCAAGGGGGATTCAGAGATGGCAAGCGTGGCCTCCTCAAGTCATATTTCGACAGCATCTACCAAGTCTCTCTAATGGCGAAAGTCTTAGAACACAATATCAAAGATGAGACCCACCCGGATAGTAATAAGTGACGATTATCGCGAACATGCCGACTTCATCGAGTCGATAGCCCAACGTTTTCACAGCCTCGGAGTCGTGATCTACAAGGCGCGTAACGAGGTGCGCAAGATCGAACACGAAGGCCGGATATTCGTGGCAAAGAGATTTCACAACAAGGGCATTTTCAAGCAGATAATACGATCGCTCACCCTGAGCAAGGGTAAACGATCGTATGTCAACGCCTGCCATCTATGCCTCAACGATATTTCCACCCCTCGACCCATCGCCTATATCGAGATAAGAACGCGACTCGGACTCGTGAGCGAATCTTATTACATCTGTGAATACTCCGATATGTGCGCCATCGAAGATGGCCTCAACGAGCAGGGTGATTTCAACCGCCCACTCACCGAAGCCCTCGCCCGCTTCGTGGCCGACATCCACCGCAAGGGGGTGATCCATCACGATCTCAACTCCACCAACATCCGTTATGAAGTCCGAGGTGATGAATATCACTTCTCGCTGATCGACCTCAACAGAATGAGATCCTATTTGCCCCCACTATCTCCTGATAAAAGCCTCGACGACACCACCCGATTCTCTTGCCTCTCCGAGATGTATCGACACTTCATCAGACACTATATAGACGCTATGGGTTGGCCGCCGCAACTCTTAGACCATGCCATAAAAATAAAACAACGACACGACCGGGCATGGACAAGACGCAAGTCATTCTCTCGCCGCTTCAAAAGCCTATTCCACTCTCATCCATAACCTTCACACTGATCCCAACCTAACTATCCATGATTCCCAAGACCATACACTACTGCTGGTTCGGCAGACAACCGAAACCGCAATCCGTCCTGACATATATCGCCACCTGGCGTGCGGCAATGCCCGACTACGACATCATCGAATGGAACGAAGATAATTTCGACATCAACTACTGCGACTATTCCCGCGAAGCATACGCCACCCGCAACTACGCATTTGTCGCCGATGTATGCCGACTCAAGGTGCTCTACGAACATGGCGGCATCTACCTCGACACAGACATCGAAGTTCTACGGCCATTCGACCCATACCTCCACCACCGCTCTTTCTGCGGCTATGAGACCAGATGGATCGGCACCGGTGTCATCGGCGCCGAGAAGGGATGCCAATGGATCGGTATATTCTTGGACTACTATCGATCCACGCATTTCATCAACATCTTCGGCCACACCGTCAGGAAATCCAACACCCGACTCCTTACCACGCTGATCATGCCCAAGATCCAAGAGGATCAACGCCCTGAGATATATCCGATCGACTACTTCTGCGCCAAGAACTGGGAAACCCAAGAACTGGCAGTCACCCCCAACACGGTGAGCATCCACCACTACGCCTGCAGCTGGGCAAAGAAAAAGCGAACCCTGATCGCCCGCCTGCACATGCGACTGCAAGGCCTACACATCCGCTACTTTTCATAACGCTAAAGCAGACACAAAATTAAAATTAGTGAATGTTTACTTGTGATGGAATCTTCCTCAATCGTCGGATTTCATCGCTACTAATTCCCATGTCATATTGTTGCTTGGACTGTTTCCCTTTAAAACGATAGACTAATCCTGAATGAGAGATTTTACACAGATCAAACAATGCTCCAAGTTCGGGATCACCATTATTAGCTTCCTCAAGCAATAAATAGCCCATATTATTTAAGTTCTCCTCCAAAAGACTCAAGTCATAAATATTTTCATCCATTTCTACAATTGCGATCAAATTATTACCTTCTAAAGACACTCCAGTCATGACTAATCCTTCTTCGACTTCTACTGGGAAACTGTTTTTTTCAATTTGGATCTGCAACTTTAAAGCTTGGTGTAGCGCCTCAGAAGGATTCACAGCAACACGTTTGTTCATATTGGAAATGTAGTCCGGAGTTAATATCGAGCTTAATTTACCATTTGCTCCATCAGATATAATTACACGTAAACCGATGTTGCGTTTCATAAGTTCGTTAATCATCTCATTAACATAGTTCCCTTGGGCTTGTAAAATGATGAGCGACAAATAAAACATATCTCGCGTGGCTTCCGGATTTGCTTTCAAAGCCTCAATATTCACATAGCCGGGTTTGTAATCTATGTAATATGTGAGCAGATTATCTTCGAGTTTGATTGACGATAATTGTCCAACACCATTCGCAACGGGGATGGGGCAATCTTGATTAGCTCTTTTTATCTGTACCTCAATGGAATTTTCATAGACTGGTTTGACGATCATCCTAACGACATTTCCCACCACGATAAAGGCTAAGAAAAATATTCCGATTATCTTAAGTATTTTTTTCATTGTAATAATCAATAAGTTGTTAAAGTTGTGTATCCAAAATCATCTGTATAAGCACTGTAAAAATTGCCATTCAGGTCATGCCCCGTAGTGTATCCGAAATCATCAGTATATGAGTATCCATAGTTGCCATTCATATCATGGGTTGTTGTATTCCCATAGTTATCTGTGTATGAATAGACATAATTCCCTTTCATGTCATGAATCGTTGTGTTTCCATACTGATCGGAATAGCCGCTAATATAGTTACCATTTAAGTCATGGCCTGAAATATTTCCATACGCGTCACGTGAAATGTATACTATTCCGCCATTTGACTGGGTAAAGATTAGATCGGCAGACATATCATAATCTTCCTCCTCATCTTCTTCATATTCACTCTCTTCATATTCATACACATGCGGTATCGGATAACGTGAGCAAGTATAATCGCTATCATACGGATCAGACTCTGATCGATATAAGGATTGAGTGCAGTTGCACTCATTACCATTACAACTTAATGTAATAGTTCCGATGATAATTATTGTCATTACGGAAAGTACTTTAAATTTCATTTTCTTAAAGTGTTTAATTGTTTGACCTTTATGACACTTCAAGAAGGATGGTTAACAGCTCCGCAAATAAATTTTCAAAAAATTCACTCTATACAAACAAAGGATGCCCAATAAAAAGGATTAGTATAACCATAACCTTGCATATCTTGGCGCATAAGTCGGAGGGAATGGGCTATACTATGTCCGGACGTGAGATGTTTGTAAAAATATTGCATTGCAAATGAAGATGCTTCATCCGGGATATCCCATAGTGTAGCAAGGATACGTTTCACCCCGGCCGATTTCATAGCATCAGCCACTCCATACACCACACCTGTGATATTTGTCAAATCTCCCATTCCGCTTGAACATGCCGATAGAACAGCCAGTTCAACATTGCCCATGTCGAGGGAGGCTATTTCTTGTGATGTAAGGATACCATCCTCATCAGTTGGCGACAACCCGGACAAGGAATAATTCGCCCCTGCCATCAATAGCCCCGAGCGTAAACGTACAGACATTATTGTTGAAGTTGTGTCTACATTGTTATCCATCGTAGGAGTTGGCAAGGAATAGCCATGTGTAGCTATATGAAAGACTCCCGTCATCCTTGGCCAGTCGAAGGCCTTGATTCGTTGCTCAGTCGCATCAGTCCCCGTATATATAGAAGAGTTTTGTACGATTGCCGCGATAGATTCTACTTCTGCCAATGTATGCGGAAGATATTCAAATCCTCTCCGAGTCTCTGCCATAGCTTTGACCAGCTTAGAATGATGTGATTTCCCCATAGATTGACAACTTGACGGATCGCCATAATCTATGCCGCCATACAATAATGCTTGTTTTATTGGCAGTTCTTTTGCCTTGTCTTTCACTCTGCCGATATCAGCTGTGGTAGACATCTGTACTACACCAAAATAATCGTCCAAACACCCATTCTTATAAGGGATGGCTCCATAATTGAATTGAGCAAAAAGATTAGTCGGCGAAAGATATATTGTATGAACATCAGCAAGATATGGATTTAGTAGATCGATCAATGCTACAAGCGGAGAGTCTTCTGAATAGAAACTACTGATGGATGTGGCATCATGGAGATTGTATTCTTCAATTTGTGTGATAATTTTATCCGGTATTGGGATAGCAACTGGTGCAGAGTAGTTGCAGCCCAATAACAATATTTCATCCGGGCACATCGTAATTTCAATAGCCAACTCACCGGGAGCAAGACTGTTTTTAACCATCTGCCATTTCTTTGGCTTTTTGTGAAGTAGGCCGCTATGATAGTCAAGAAAGTTCTTTCGCAACAGGATCAGATCATAAGCCAGCTTTTCACGTTCCGGCATAATGTCCCCAACGATGTTGAAATAAACAATCGCACAAGCCAACAACCGACTCCAATATTTTTCGTCATCCGGATTGTTGATATCGAAATAGAAAAGTTCAAGTTGTGATATTATGGAATAGAAAAAAGCCTTCCAAGCTTCCTCGCCTGACAGAGAAGCCGGTGATTGCAATAACAAAGAATTGGCAACATCGAAAATCTCAGACACTCTTTTATCGGCATCATCTCGCCAGTCTAATATTCCTTTTGCTTCCTTGAATCTATCGGACAATTCGCCAATCTCATATCGCATTATGTCATTGTCAGTTGTTTTACTAATTGAATCCATAATCGCAATTTTGTGTTCAGCCTCCGTCCATTTGTTCATCATCAAGAGCGCTACAATCTCCGAAATCCTTAAATTATAGTATGTTTTTTCGGTCGGACGAAACAAAGTTTCAGAATATTTTTGACCCTGACGAGCAACACTCGGAACGTCCTCATACTTTCCAAGTTTATTCAGTGCACCAACATACCAATCATAAATATAGAATGTATTTGGATATGAATTTAGCACTGAATCCGGAGAGGTCAAGACCTGACGTGACATACGAGCTACCGATAGCCAGTCCGCCACTTCAACAGCGCTATGTATGCGATGAGCTGCTGCATCAATATCTCCGTTTTCCAGCAAAACAGCTATGCTGTCCAACTCATGATTTGATGCACTGACATAACCACCTCCCCAAGATGTGATTAAGATAATGATTAAAAACAATCGTTTCATATTCAATATACGTCTAACAGAATAAATATTCTTGTTCGCCTTTTAATACTCCTTGGCGCAATTCATCCCAAGATGGTGGGTATGAAGAAGCAAATCCTTGTACAGAGAATCGCAGTACAAGGATGATAAACAAATCTATCGAAAAAAGTCTATTACACATTTTTTTATTTTTTTCGTTTTGCACCCCAGAAACTGAGCCACGCAAGAATGATCCAGAAAGCTTCTGCTGCCAATGTCGGCGATGCAAAATTATTTCTAATCATTACCTGTGGGCCACCTACAACAGCAATGAATGTAAATATCCAGCCGAGTACCTTGAGAAATGTTTTCATTTTACAATTTGTTTAATGGTTTAACTTGTTTATTTACCCTTTATGAAATTTTCTTCACAAGGTTAACAGGCTAAACGATTTTTTACAAATCTTCAATTTTTCGTTTTAACTCTCGAGCCTTGTCTCCCAATGCTGAGCCCTCCGGATAATCGTTGATAAGCAACTCAAGCACACCTGACGCTTCAGATTTATTGTTATTCCGAAGGTACGCATTGGCAAGTAACCAACCGATCTCCGGCATATATTCAGTGTAATCATTGTATAAGTCGCTTCTTGATTCATCCCACATGGTTCTCAATTCTTGAATAGTGGTATCAAGATTGTTCTTTGACTCAATGTTCGAATAGAACTCTTTAAGTTTGTTCTCAACAACATCATCTCTTTCTCCACGAGAAAATTCCGAGGCAGGGAAATATGTCAGATACTCAGAGCCAAGAGAGGTTACTTGATTATATTGATAATACTCATAGCCACCGAATACGCAAATAAGAACTGATGCCGCTATAGAAAGAGAAAGAATAAGTTTGCGGAAAGCGAATATTCTGTGCCTATTAGTTGATGTATCACAGGCTTTTGCCGAGATTTCTTCAACATCAGACGATGAAGCGTTCTTAATAGCTTTGATAACTTCCATATCGTTATCGCATCCCACTTGAGCCATCGCTTTGACAAGTCGAGCCATCGCAATTGCTTTGTTACGATATTTTTCATTATCATCAAGCAACTGTTTGAACGTCACTTCCTCATCCTCTGACATTTGACCCTTTATATAACGAGAAAGCATTTCATCAAAACTATTCAAATCTATATCGTTAGTTCTGTTCATGGTCGTTCAAAATAGTACGTTGCACAATTCATTATATTTAGCACGAAACTTCTCGCAACAGCGGTGCTTGGTGACTTTTACAACACCTTCACTACTATAATTGTATATTTCAGCGAGAGATTTCATTGACAGATTGTCTCGATAAAATCCCCAAAGGAGTTCATTACACGGACTCGGAAGATCTTTTACGATTGTTCTGACCAATTCTTCCTTTTCTACTTCATTAGCTTCATCCACATTATCCAACGCAATAAGAACCTCTATTTTTTCATGCTGAACTTCTCCATCCATCAATGAGAGAGACATTTCATTATCGATATTAACCGATTTCGATGATCCTCTCAACAATTCGAGAGCTTTATTCCGACATATTGACATAAAATATGTCGATAGTGATGCTGTCATTTGGTCAAGTTTGCCTGCTTGAATATTATTGTAGAGGGCAATAAATGACTCTTGGAAGATGTCTTTACAGTCATCTTCATCAATCCCAAACCGATTCCTAAGGAATGCCAATACTTTATGCCATTGAATAGTGGCAAACCGATTTAGGTCGGTTGTATCACACGTTTTGTTTTTATTTGCCATCAATTACTCTTTTCACTTACCATATTTTGCTTTATCAATCTTCTGTCTTTACTCATAAAGGAGCGAACAGTTTCAATCCAGTTTGTATCAGAGGTCAGGCTGACATTTGACAGAGTCCGGTTGACATAATAAGTCAGAGGTCCATAATAACGACCATTCTGTTTTATCTCAGTGTTAGTCTGATAAGCCCTGCATGCCTCCAATATACAAATTCCGCTCATTCCCGGATTCATTTGAATCTGCATATTTCCTCTACGGTCGATTTTGGGAATATATTTCTTCCCATTAGGAGTAAAGCCTTTATCAGTACCTCTAATAAATATTTCTTCGTCTTCTGCTTCATCTCCACGGCTGGCGCCTCCCATATGGCAGGCATCTAAGACAAAATATACAAAACCTTGTCGGCCGACTTTAGCACGAATCGAGGAAAGATATCCTTCCAACTCGTCATCAAGTATGTGATTTCGCCCATCATATACTCCGCTCCTATATTGAAGCATGGCATCATAAGGCACAATCGCTTCATCCCATCCATCAGCTTCATCTCCGGAAAGGTCTTCGTATGCTTGACCATGCCCTGAAAAATGAATATATACCAAATCTCCGGCGTGACATTCATTCGTCAGCTTCTTGAATGCCAATCGTATTTTATTGGCAGTCGCGGCAGAGTTTGTTATTGTAGTGACAGAAAATCCCTTCTTACGTAATGTTCCTTTTATCAATTCCTCATCATTGGCTCCATGTATTGGATTCCAAGTAAGTTCCGATGCATGATACTTAGGATAATCGGAAATGCCAATTAAGAGAGCACGCCTCCCTCCGGCATGTGCATAGCACACACCAATTAAAGTTAAAATTACTATGGCAATCCAGTTCTTCATTACTTGCTTTTTATAGAAACCGATAAAAGCCCTACAAAGATAGTCATTTTTATTATTTTCGTCATTTTTTTGATGGAAAAATTTGTAGATACTAAATCATTAGGAATTATACATCAGAAAAATTTTGGTGGTTTGGGAGAAAAATTCTATATTTGCGGTCGAAAGGCGTCTCTATTGGCCGGAGGGCTGATAGTCGGATGAGGTAATCACCTCATCGACAAGAGATTAAAAGGGAATCCGGTGGAAATCCGGAACAGTACCCGCTGCTGTAAGTCCCATCTGTGGGAAGCCGATTTTTATGTCATTGCTCCATGGCGAGTGAGAAGGCGCGGCATTCTCGGGATAAGTCAGAAGACCTTCCTTTCGACATATCGAACGTCAAGCCTGCGGGATTATGGGCGACATAACGACACGATCCGACCTGATGGCGGCTATAGCCGGAGGGTGTGCGATCGCCGGCCGTTGTCATGATGGTATAGACTCTATCTCTATCCCTCTATAGGATCCGCTGCGCTTGTCTGTTCGAAGACAGGCGTTTTTTGTTTATACCATCATTCCAACGATGAAGTTTAGAGCAATACTGCCGGCATTGATCGCGGGTGTCGTGATGCCACTGTTCTGCCACGCCGAGGAGGGAGTCGACTCAATAGCTCATCAGCTCGATGAGTTGGAAGTCACAGCGTCTCATCGTCCCCTCGCCACCTCCCAAGAGCTTTCGGGAGTCGAGTTGCAGAAATTGTCGTCCACTTCGATCGCCGATGCACTGAAATATTTTGCCGGAGTCCAAATCAAGGATTACGGCGGCTTGGGAGGTCTGAAGACGGTCAATGTCAGATCGCTCGGCTCGCAACATGTCGGCGTATATATCGACGGCATACGCATCAACAATGCCCAGAACGGCACAGTCGATCTGGGGAAATACTCCCTTTCGACCCTCGAATCGGTGTCGCTCTATAATGCCAACCGATTGGAGCAATGCCAGTCGGCATCGGAATACTCATCGGGCGCCACAGTCTACCTTCGCACGCGCCGTCCGCAATGCGACTCCCTCACCCTGCTCGCCGCCGGGGGCTCATTCAATACCTGGCGCGCCCGCATCAATGCCCAATTCTGCCGCCGCGGTTGGAGCGGCTTCTTGGATGGCGAGTTCCTCGACTCGAAGGGCAATTATCCCTTCCGTTATCACTCCGAATATGAAGACACCACCGGACGCCGTGCCAACTCCGACATCCGCTACTATCGCGCCGAAGCCGCCCTCTTCAAAGGGGGCTTCTCCTCCCACGCCTACCTCTACCTGTCGCGCCGTGGGTGCCCCGGAGGCATCGTGCGACGCCTCTCCGACAAGTATGTCAATGTCGGCAGGGAGTGGGACACCGATATGTTCGTCCAAGCCTCCTACGATCTCCCACTCGGCGCTATCCATCGCATGCGCTTCAACCTCAAATATTCCCACGAATATCTGAGATATAACACCGACTATCCCGAAAATCAGAATACCATCCGCTCCGACACCCACTATTATCAGGATGATGCATACGCCTCGGTGGCATACGCCCTCCGTCCCCTCTCATGGCTCTCGCTCAATGTGAGTTACGACGCCCGCATGTCGTGGCTCACAGCCGATGTCAAGAACTTCTCGGCAGTGCGTCGACTCGATCAGAAGGGTGTGATAGCTACAGAGATCGACTGGCACGACCTGCGTCTTGCCGCCTCACTCCTCTACCAGCATTATCGCGACCATACACGCGTCAAAGCGGGTGCCGCCGACCCTCTGAGCCGATTTACCCCCGCCGTGACATTAGGATACTCATTCCGCGGCTTTGCCGTCAGGGCCTGGTATAAATGCATCTTCCGCGCCCCGACCCTCAACGACCTCTACTACACCCGCGCCGGCAATCGCAACCTCCTCCCCGAATATACCAAGCAGTGGGACCTCGGTCTCGAATATCATTACGACGACCGACACTGGCAGGCAGCTGCCCAAGCCGACCTATATATCAATCATATCGACAACCGCATCGTATGCCTTCCTCTCAAGGGGACCTACACCTGGTCGATGATGAACTATGGCAAGACCTACTGCCGCGGTCTCAACGCCACCCTCTCCGGCAGATATAACATCAAAGATTTCTACCTCTCACTCCTCACCTCGCTGACCTGGCAGAAAGATCTCAACCGCACCAACCCTGACGATCCCGACACCTACAACCGCCCGATATGCTACTCCCCTACCCTATCCTACGGCATCACAGGCATCGTGGGGTGGCGCAACTATTCCATCACAATCTCCGACCTGCATGTCTCAAGCCGTATGTGGTCGTATGCAGACCCCGAAGATGTGTTGGATCCTTACAATAATATTGACCTCAAAATCATGGGATCCTACCGATGGTTCACCCTCTCTCTCGAGATCAACGACCTGCTCGACGTGCAGTATGAACACCTGCCACGCTACCCGATGCCGGGTCGACAATTCACAGCAACTATTTCATTCTCAATATAACAACCTATCTGATATAATAATGAAAAAAATTACCTTACGAACGTTAACTGTGCTGCTTATGGCTTTATTAGCACAGACTCCACTCCCTGCCAAGGAGAGACTCATCGTGGTGAACGAAGGGTCGTGGCAGTCGGACAATGGCCGACTTTCCTATTTCGAAGATGGCAACGTGGTGAGCAACCAATGGTTTCGCGACGTGAATGGCTATAAACTTGGAGATACTCCCCAGGATATCATCCAAGTGAAAGAAAACTTGATAGCCATCTCGGTCAACTGGTCGAACATCATCCAATTCATCGACGAAGAGGGCAAGGCTGTGGGATGCACTGAAGATGTTCCCAACAATCGCCGCCTTGCCACCGACGGCACCTACCTCTACGTCACCTCCTACGGCCATGAATGTGCCACCACTTCGGGCACAAAGACCTTCACACGCGGTTTTGTGGCGAAGATCGACGCCACGACGTTCAAGACCGTCGACGCCGTGGAGGTGGGCTACGAACCGGAGGGTATCGCCTACTACGACGGTCATCTCTTCGTCGCCAACACCGGAGGCTATGCCTACCAAGAAGACCATGACTACGAATCGACGGTAAGCGTGATCGACGCCGCCACAATGCAGGTGACACGCACTGTCGACACCGGGCAGATCAACCTCTACAGCGGCATGTCGATCAGCGGCAAGTATCTCTGCTTTTCATCGCCGGGCGACTATTACACCATCTCTGCCGCCACCATCATCTTCGACTGTGAAGCTGCCCTCGCCGACAAGAGCGACAGCGATTGTTTCGTCAGCCTCAACTACCCGGGCACCTACAACTGCAAGTCTCTCGACTCGATGTTCTATGTCATCGGCTCCACATTCTCATATATCACCTATCAGAACGAACTATCATTCCTCACCATCGACCCCGAAACGGTGATGACCTCCGGAGGCTCGGAGGGTGTCACCGAAGATGCTCTCCCCGGCACTATGGTGAGCGACATGAGTTCGATGACAGCTCCCTACGGCATATATGTCAACCCCTATACCGGATATATCTATGCCAGCGATGCCAAAGAATATGCCACTGCCGGCGACCTCTGGCAGTGGAGCCCCGAAGGTGAATACATAGGCAAGCACCAAGTCTATCTCTGCCCCGGACATTTCCTGGCACTCGATCCGCAGGATGGTAGCGGCGTGGAGAGCATCGACCTTGGCGACAGCCGTAGCGCCGATGATGCCATCTACGATCTGCAGGGCATCCGCGTGACACGCCCGCAAGCCGGCAATGTCTACATCCGCGGCGGCAAGAAATTCATCTATCAATAATACATTCTAAAAAAATCAAAATCAGGTATGAAACACATTTGGTGGATCGAAAGATGGGCCATCATCCTCTTTGCTATGGTTACATCTATTGTCACTGCGGTGACAGCCGTGGCTGAAGATGGCTCGATCGCAGTGAGTGTCGATGTTCCCGAAGAGGCAACATTCACCCTCGCTGTCAAGAGCCGACATTATGTCGACTTCGATCCGGTCGATCCGACAGAGATTACAACGCAAGATGGCACAAAGACCCTCCACTATGCGCTGACATCGGGCAAAGTCTACAACTATCGCACCTCCATGCCGGAGAAATTGACCCAAGCCGGATACTTCACCGCCGGGGCCTCTGGCATCACTACCCTGCAATTTGCTCCATCCGACTATGAGGCAATCTCCCCCAAGATGGTATGCCACAGCGTAGAGTCAAATCAGGGATATGAGACCGGGGATATCTATCTCAACATCAATCCTCGAGGCCACTTGGTGATGGGGGTCGATGAGGTCTATGATGCGCATGCCATGCGCACATGGCAACTCTGCGACAATACTATCAACAACTACTTCATCGAGCCCGACTTCCACTACATGGTGCTCGACCTCGATGGCAATCCGAGCGACGAGGTGGTGAGCATCACCGAGCATCCCGGTTCGGCATGGGCGGAACTGATAGCTCGGTCGGAGGGGACTGCAATCGTCGTGGTGACATACGATGCACTTTCACTCCGATTTTACAACTCGGCAGGTGAATGTAAAGATTGGCTCGGAGGCGAGCAGTGGGGTGCGATATGGCCGGAAAACAGCGGCGTATATGTCGTGACTGTCGGCGAAGCAAGCGAGACGATCCTCCCAAATATGTATATCAATTCGGAATATAACGAATCGAGTCTGAAACTCGCCGGCGACTCTGTAGATGCAGAGCATGACGTGTTCTATTATCTCGACACGGAAGAGGGCTATTACTACACCATCCTTCCCGAGGGGGTGGAGGATATCACCATCTCATATCCCGATATCAGCGACAAGGGGGTGGCCTACCATGGCTTCTCTGCCGAGGGTGTGACTCGCCATGAGGATGGAAGCATCACCCTGCTGCTGAAGGAGGGTCGCCAGATCGTAAGGATGGTGGATGCCGATGGCAAGTGCATATATCAGGTGCTGACAGCACGCCCCTGCCATCGTGATATCAGCAACGAAACCAACCCCGACAGCGAAGTGTTCAAACCGGGTGATGAGGTGCTGATACAATATTCCGGTTTGAGACACCCCGCCAACAAACTTGCAGGCATCTACAATATGTCGGCATACGTCACCTACAACGGAGTGCCCAACGGCACATCGACCGTGTTGGGTAGCGGACAATACACCTTCGGTTCGGCACCCTCGGCGCAAGCCATCAAGATCACCATCCCCGACGACGATAGCGACGAGTTGGTGATGACACAAGGTGTGATCCAAGTCAATGGATTCGGCGATCCTATCGGCAATCATCGAAGCATCGATCGCACCTCAGGCAGAAATCCCAATTTGAATGCCGTGGCTCATAAGACCTACTTCGGAGCCATCCCCGACATCCACATCCCTATCACCCGAGAATCTTCCGGCATCGATGTCGTCACGACTCCCGACAACAGGGATACAACCCCGGTGTATTACAGCATCGATGGCGTGGCAAGCAGCCAACCCCGCCCCGGAATCAACATCCTCCGCACTCCCGAGGGTGGATATAAAAAGATAATTATCAACCGATAACCATGAAAATGGAATAATTTAATCTAACGTATGTTTATGAAACATCTATTTAAACTATTCATTCTTACCCTTCTGTCGGTAGGCGGCATACTGCCGGCAAGTGGGGCATGGAGTGAAACCGATGGGGTGTATTACCTCAAGACCTCCGATGGTCTGGAGGATGTATACACCGTCGACGGGACGATCACGTTCAAGTCTCAGTCGGGGGCTACAATCCCGGGCTGGAGAGACTGTGGCGTCGTGTTCGCACCCGCCAATGAGGGTGAAGTGATCTGTGTCACCGTAGTGAGCAATGACCTGACAAGCGGCAACTACCTACTCGTCTACGACGGTACGATCACTCAGATAGGCTCCGGCACCTCCGACGGCTCAGAGCAGTCAAGTTACCTTCCCACAGGCTGGGTAAGGAAATGGACCTCCGAGAGCGTGGGTGAGAGTTACACTTCGACCGATAGCCAAGGGCGCATCTCGATGGCGTTCCACTCCGGTTCGACATATAGCCAGACCGGTTTTACGGTCACCGTGAGCAGTATCGCCCTGAAGGATATGGAATACACCGGCGCCTCTCTTCTGAGCGTCGATGCGCCATGGCGCGGCAAGCGTAATGCCACACTTGCCGACCTCGACATCGTGGCTGATGGCGGACTCAATCCTTTGACACTCAACAATGTAACATTCGACATCTCCGCGCTCACAGCAGCCGGCATCACCGATATTGCCCTCTATGCCGGAAAGGTGGATGCCGGATCGCTCTTAGCCTCGGCAAGCGGTGATAACATCACCCTCTCCGACGTGACTCTCAAGAGCGGTCATAATCACTATCTGATCGCCGGAAACCTCCCCGCCGACCTCTCAGGCACTTTGCCTGCGGTCAGCGTAACCGACCTGACTGTCGATGATACGGCTCGCTCGGTCGATGACTATACGACTCCGGTGGAGATAGCCTCTGAAGTCAGACTCGATGCCACACACCTCACTTATACCATCAGCGAGCCGGTAGATTTCTTCGACGATGGTGGCAAGGATGGCAATATCTCTGAAAATTTCACCGGAATGGTGACTTTCCTCCCCTCTGTCGATGGGCAATCGGTGAAGATCGACGTAACCAAACTCGACCTCTTCAACACTTCGACCGTGGGCAAGAACGATATCCTGACATTCTATAATGGTCGCACCGACGATGCCGACAATCTGATTACCACTCTTCTGACAGACACCAAGGTGGTAAAGTCGATGGCTGAAGATGGCTCAATCACCGTGAAATTGGTCAGCACCACCGGCATACCCAAGGGTGGATTCGAGGCTGTGGTATCGCAGTTCCTCCCCGGCAATATGACCCTCGATGCAATCTCCGCATCGACTCCCAATGCCGACCAAAACATATCGGCTCGTCAGAAGAGCGTCGAACTCATCGACTTCGATGTGCGCACCGACAACACCGCCGAGCCTCTCGCCGTGAAGAGTGTGAAACTCACCTCTGACGCACCCGAACTGATTGAGGCTATCCGCATTTATTACCTCGGCGAGAGCAATACTCTCACTTCGGCTGCCACTCTCTTCGGATCGACCTCCGACATCTCGGCTGAAATGACTGTTGCCGGCGATGTGTCGCTGATCGAGGGTCACAACAATTTTGCCATCGTGGCGGATGTGGCTCCCTCCGCTCTCAATGAGCAGACACTCTCTCTTACCCTCTCCTCGGTAAAAGTGGCTGACAATGATATCGCCATCGAAGAGGGTAAGGCACAACGCACTGTCCACAACCTTTGGAGTTCTCTCCCCGGCTCGACCACCGTGTCGATCGCCGATAATTGGGATTTCCTCCCCACCTACAATCCGAGTGTGACCTACGCCAAGCGTTATAACATCGGTAATGAGGATGAGATCACCACCTTCCTCCCCGCCGAGAGCGGCGCTGTGGCTCAACTGGAATTTGAGTCGTTCGTTTGCAATTCGTCGGCCAAGTTTGAGATCTATTCCGGCTCGACTATCGATGCTGCCAATATGATCTGGGAGATGAACTCCGGCAATGCCTCTGTCGGTCCGGAGCGTGTGATTCGTTCTGCGGCTGTCGATGGGGCGTTGACCATCGTGTTCAATCCCAATACACAATATTCCTATATGTGTAGCGAGGGGTGGGTGGCTACTGTCCGACCCTTCATCAATCACGATATGACCATAGAGGGTGTCACCGCTACTCGCCCCACCACTGCGGCTCTCTCGGCAGGGGGCAGCAATGAGGCATTGCTCGATTTCAGCATCGAGACCGAAGGCACTCTCACCACCAAGGTACTCAAGGCCCTGACATTCGATGTTGAGGGGGCTGAGGCTCTCTCCGCACTCCGTGTATATGTGGCAAACAACGCTACTCGAGACAACGCTATCCTCTATGGCGAATCGACCGAACTTGGCGCCAAGACTACTGTAGCGGGAGAAGTGTCGCTCGCCGAGGGCTCTACCTATTTCTGGGTGGAGGGCGATGTGCGCGAAGATGCCGTAGTCGACACCGAAGTGCGTGTCGGTGTGGCATCGGTGACTGATGCCGCCGGCGTCGAAGAGAGTGTGGAGGGTGGCAACCCCGAGGGCTCTCGCACCGTGAAATATATCATCATCCAAGAGGCCGGAGAACATCTGATCACTATCTCCCAACCGATGACATGGTATGACGACGGAGGTGTCGATGGCAAGATCTCTTCTCGCATCTCTTCGACCTACGTGTTCCAACCCAAGGAGGAGGGATATGCCGTTACTCTCGACGCTTCAGAGTTCTCTATTGGCAATGGCAAGATGTATGTCTATTCCGGCAGAGTGGCTGACGAGGATCATCGTCTCGGCGATGTGACCGGATATAGCACCACTACCGGACCCTCCGGACTCGTATCGACCGCCGACGACGGCTCGATGACAGTAGTAATCACCGGACCGAGCGGCTCGACCCTCGATGGCTTCGTGATGGTCGTCGGCCTGCATCAGAAGGTGGATTATTCTCTGGCGGATGTTTCGATAGCCGGCATGAGTGGCAACAGTGTGATGCGCGGCATGTCTGACGCTCCCTTGGCTTCGGTGGCTCTCTCGATCGAGGGGGATAAGGGTGACAACACCCTCTCTGCCATGAAGTTCAACCTCGCCGGCACTACTTCCACAGCCGACCTTCGTGCTCTCCACCTCTATTATATGGATGATGTGGAGACTTATTCCGAGGCTTTGGCTGTGAAGTTGGGCGATGTCGTGCCCGATGCTTCGGGAGAAATCACTTTCCCCGGAGTCGCTCTCAAGCGCAATGGCTTGCACTATTTCGTGCTTACTGCCGATGTCAATAGTGAGGCTGAAGCCGGCGATGTAATCGCAGCTCGCCTGAGCGGTGTCACCTATAACGATGCCGCAGTCGAGACCCTCCCCGAGGGTGATGTATCTTACGAGATCAAGGCCGGTATGAAGGGTGAGTATGTGATTGGCGCCGATGGTGATTACGCCACCTTCAGTGAGGCTGTCGCTGCCCTGTCGGAGGGTGTCGAAGGCCCGGTGACCTTCCTCATCGCCGATGGCGAGTATTCTGAAAATATCGTGATCGAAGAGATCCCCGGAGCTTCCGAGGCTTCTCCCATCACCTTCAAGAGCCAAAGCGGCGACCGCAATGCCGTGCAATTACTCGGCAATTATTCAACTTCGAGTGAGGCTATATTCACTGTCTCCGCCACTCCTTGGGTCACTCTGCAAGATGTGTCGATCGTGGCAGGGTCCAATGCCTTCAAGGCCGGAGTTTATATCAAGAGTCGTTCGCCTCACTTCACTCTGCGCAATTGCGTGGTGAGCGGCGACATGTCGACAAGTTATAGCGGCATCTATCTGATCCGCAATTATGTGCCGGAGAATATCGCCGGTTATAACAATGACTTTATGACCATCGAAGACTGCTCGGTGAGCGGCGGCCGTTATGGCATGTACCTTGGCGGCACCTCCTACGTGGCACTCCCCAAGGAGCGTGGGCTGGTGGTCCGCAATAATGTGGTGTCTAATATAGGTCGCAGCCTCTATATCTATAGCGAAGAGGATGCTCTGATCACGGGCAATGTGGTGACTCACACTGCCGCCCCGTCGAGCTATTCGGCATTCGAGATCTGCCGCCTCACCGGCGACTGCGAGATCAGCGGCAATAAGATCAAGACCACTGCCGCCAATTCGGCTTACGGCCTCTATCTGCGCGATGGTTGCTATGGCAAGGCTGATGCCCCGATCCGCATCTTCAATAATGATATCATCATCGATGGCGCCGCCGATATCTATTCGCGCACATTGCAGATCAATAATGATATCCGCAATGTCGAAATCTGCTATAACACTTGCCGTATCGAGGGTGGCAGCGGTCTGGTAATGGCCACCACCGGTTCGGCTACGCCTCTGAATGTCAAGGTGCATGACAATCTTATGACCAATCATTGCACCACGACCAACTATTGTCTCTATTTCTGGAACACTACCGACTGCGGCGGCTACACCTGGGAGCGTAATGCTCTGGGCACTCTCGGCGAGAATGTAGTGAAGAATGATGCCACCTTCCTGAGCATGGCTGAGGCCTCGGCATTGTGGGACAATGAGACCAATTTCCTTGTGATGCCGGAATATGCATCGGAATCTGATTCCCATCTCATCTCGGCAGAGGGCCTTACCATCGGCGTTCCCTGCGAGTACATGACTGTCGACATCGAGGGTCGTGAGCGTACGGAGAGCGAGTGGACTCTCGGTGCATACGAGTTTGCCGAGATCTCTCAGGAGGCTCCTGTCATGGCTGAGGGTTATCCCGCAGTGTCGGCTGTCACCGACCTCAGCGCCACAATCAGCAGCAAGTGGAGCGAGACCGGCAAGCAGTATATGCTTCTGATGAAATGGAGCGACGACGCGGTGTCTCCCGAGAGCGATGCCATCCAAAGTCAGACTCCGGTCGACATCACTGCCGACGTGGAGTGCTCGGTGCGTGTCAACGACCTTGAGGAGTCTACGACCTATCGTCCATTCTTTATGGCGGTTAGTTCGGTAGGCACTTGGTCGGAGATCGTAGCCGGCGACCCCTTCACCACCAAGGAGACCATCTATCCTCTTGAGATCGAGGATGAAGACTTGACCGATATCCCGACGATCGAGGCGGGCGAGGAGATCGAACTCTCGGCACTCGTGATCGGTGGCGTTGAGCCCTATACTTACACCTGGATGGCTCAAGATGGCTCTGTCGTAAGCAACGAAGTGTCGGTGATGGTGACTCCCGAAGTGTCGCAACGCTATCTCCTGAAGGTGACTTCTGCCGACGGCCAGGAGATCTCTACCTATCGCCATATCGAGGTGAGAGGGGAGCATGTCGTTGCTGAGTTCGACGATAATTATCTGGCTGAAGGTGCCGACCTCTTCCCCGATGGCGAAAGCGGCAAATTCTATAGCGGATCGTATGCCTTCAATTATGGTTCGATGCCGGAATACAATTATTGGTATGGCTTCGCACTGAGCAATGACCCCGCTACTGAGTTCGTCTCTCTCAGCGACCAATATCGTTCGGCACCGGGTGGAGGCTTCGACAGCGACAATTTCTGTGTGGCTTATCCCTCGGGTCTTACCATCGATGTGGTAAATAACGAAGAGGGTGAAGTGGTGAAGGGTGCTTATATCACCAATAGCGCTTACGCCTTCAACTCGATGAGTTATGGCGATGGATATGCACAGGCGTTCGAGACAGGCAGCTGGATGATGGTGACCATCATCGGTGTGCATGCCGATGGCACCACCTCTTCACTCGATTATTATTTGGGCGATTATCGCGACTCTTCATCGTTAGAGCATTATATCGTCGACCGCTGGGAGTGGGTAGACCTCCGACCCCTGGGGCGCGTCACTTCACTGCAATTCATCTTTGATGGCTCTGATAAGTCGTATGGCTATCTCAACACTCCGACCTATCTCTGTCTTGACCGTCTGGGCGACCTGCCGGTGATGGATAGTTATGAGATCAGCATAGGTGATGCCGGTTATGACTTGGCAGATTTGATGGGCGATGAATTCGATCTGAGCGATGCTCGCATCAGTTATTCGCTGAGTGCTCTTGATGATGAGACGGCAACCGGGCATTTCCGTTTGGAGGGCTCGATGCTATATTTCGAAGATGAGTCTACAGAAGAGAATAGCGCTGACTTGACAAGCGAAACAGAGGAAGAGCCGGCCTATCATCTGATGGCTATCTGCTCGCAACGAGGACACTCGAAGCAAGTAGAATTGCTGATCAAGCATGATGTAGAGAGTGGCATCGGCATTGCAACGGAAGAAGCTGTCGACGAAGCAATATACGATCTGCAGGGCATCCGCGTGACACGCCCCTTGGATGGAGAGATCTACATCCGCGGCGGCAAGAAATTCATCTACCACAAGCGATAAAACCAAAAGGCAGATCCAAGAATAGGACCAAAAGATAAAATCTTTTTTTTCTACCATATATTTATATTCACGATGGGGGGGCGGTGCAAAAAGAGTTTTGCACCGCCCCCTGACTATCTCTCCCGCTCTTCTTTTTTTATTAGAGTGTGATTCTATAATATCAGTTCGAGGAGGTAGGGGGTTAGGATCGCTGTTAGGATGCCGTTGAGTGTCAGCGCCAGTCCGGCGTATGCTCCTACAAATTCATCACGGTCCATCGCTGCCGACGTGCCCAAGGCGTGAGAGGCAGCACCCATCGACAGCCCCTTCGCCATCGGATTGCGAACACCTCCCACCGACATAATCTTAAATCCGGCTATCGCCCCGATCAATCCGGTTACCACCACGATGGCTGCCGTCAACGAGGGAATACCCCCTACCGCCGCGGTCACCTCCATGGCTATCGGTGTCGTTACCGACTTGGCGGCAAGTGAGCGCACCACCACTTCCGATGCCCCACACATCCGCGCTATTTCCACGACACTCACGATGCCGACCATGCATCCCATCGCTTGCGACATCAAGATCGGCAGTAACTCCTTGCGGATCGATGACAACTGCAAATACAAGGGAACACCCAACGCCACAACTGCCGGCTTTAACCAAAAATCTATCAAATGGGCACTCGCCTCATACTCTTGATAGGGTATGTCGAAGAGCATCAAAAAACCAATCAGCAGCGCTATCGCTATCAATATCGGATTCAACCATATACTCCCAACCCTCTTCTGTAGAAACTTCGCTCCTGCATAGACCCCGAATGTCAGCGCCAACAGGAAATATTCATTAGTGATAAAAGTTCTCATTTCTTCTTGCGTAACGAATTTAACCTCTTCGACAACTTCTTATTACCCTTAGACACAATCTGATGGGTGTGTCCGGTAAGGAGCAATACCAACGCCGTACTCAAGATTGTGGCTACGACTATAGGCACCAATTCAGCCTTAATCAGATCAAAATAAAGCATCAGAGCCACACCCGGGGGCACGAAGAAAAATCCCAAATTAGCAATCAGAAAATCGGTCAATCCGCGGACCCACTCCAATTTCACGACACCCACCTTAAGCAAAATAGTGAGTATCAGCATACCGATGATGCTCGAAGGGAGCTTCACTCCGGTAAGCATCACCACAAGTTCTCCGAGTGCCAAGCACCCGAAGAGGATAAAACATTGTCTTACCATAACAAAACAAATAGCAACCTTATAATATCAAAAAAGAACGGATCTTTAGCGCGTTCTGAAACAGAACTCCAACAGGAATTCAGAAACAAAGCACAAAATTACTAAAATAAATAACACTACCTAACACTACGGCCCCCAAAAATTTAAGGAACGCACTCTTATTAACTGAACAAGTCGTCCATAGTGATGACACTCTGCACTCTGCCGGAATATTCATTGCGCTCCAAAGAGTATGTCGTCACTAATGTCAGATGCACCGAACTGCGACATTGTGTCTCTTCAATAAACGTAGAAATCTTGCGACGCAAATCGGCATCATACGACTTATCTATGCGGAAATCACCGACAGTATACTTCATCTCACAGAGATTCACGACATGATCTGCCCTGTCTATCACAAGGTCAATCTGTGCGGCATCTGCAGAGGCCTTGCTTTTCCATGATGAGCATTCGGTATACACTCCCCCTATCCCAAGCACTCGCTTTATTTGGTCAATATGAAGCGTGCAGATATTCTCAAATGCAAAGCCTCGCCATGCCGTCAGCGCCGGCATTAGCAAGTTGTTCTGCCAAAAGTGAGGGTCGGAACTCCTCTTCTCTCCAAGGAAATGGGTGTAAAAGAGACAAAACGGATCGACAAGTCGATAGCAAACATCTCGTCGCGAACCTTTATAGGGTATATATGACTCGATGAAACATCCGGCTTCAAGAGCCTTCAGTATATTGGTCAGACCTCCCCCGTATGCTATCTGCGTCTTCTCGGCTATTTCTTTCCTCGTATACCCAATTCGTTTTTTCCCTAATAGGCTGACTACTGACATATAATCCTCCGGATTAGTGAAGAGTGAGTGGAAAAGTCGCGAATACTCATCTTTCAATTTTGCATTCTTGACGAAAAAGAGATTGTCGACATTTTGTGCAAGACTGAGCCGCTTGTCCATCATTATTATGTAATAAGGTATACCCCCTAATATCATATAAGCTTGCAACTGGTCGAAGCGATCCATCGATATCCCGAGATGTCGGTATAGTTGCTCGCATTCTCCAAGGGTGAATGGCATCAAGATGATTTCGGCTGTCAATCGATTATAGAGCCCTCCTTTGTTGTTGATAATCTTATCGTTGATCCATGATGTGGCTGAGCCACATACTATCAGCATCAGATTGCTCCGACTGGATCCCCACCCATTCCAAAAATGTTCGAAGGCAGAAATAAAGTATGATCGAGGCGTATCCATCCATGGCAATTCGTCGATGAACACTACTTGTCGCTCCGTCTCTCCCTTGGATTCCAATAAATCTCTTAATTTGTCGAAGGCTTCTATCCATGTGTGAGGTGCTGAACCATTATAGCCATATCTCACAAGCGATGAATAGAAACTCTCAAGTTGCAATTTCATCAATCCCCCCGCTTCAGGAGATATCTCAGCCGGCGATAGACCGGTATGATAGAATGTCATTCTTCCCTCAAACAGCTCCCTTACCAAGTAAGTCTTACCTACTCGGCGCCTTCCTTGAACTACGACAAATTCCGGCCTCCCGGAGTTATAGATATCTATAAGTTCCTGCTGCTCTTTACTTCTTCCTATTATGATTTGGGCCATAATTATAATCTTATTTTGCCACAAAGATAGCAAAAATATAGATTGCGGCAAAATTATCGGCTCTTATTTTGCCGCAAATGGCTATTTTTACCCTATTGCGGCAAAATAAGAACCGCAAAACGGAATAAGTGGCTGTTTTTACCTTCTAAAAAACGGAATAAGTGGACATTTTTACCCTCTAAAAAACGGAATAAGTGGCTTTTTTCTTGCAAAATTGAATTTTCTATAGCGTGTCGCTCACAGAAAATCCTACAAAATTTTGCCAACGAATGAAGTCGTATAGTTGTTTAGAGCGCGTTCCTTAAAGTAGGATTTGACATTTTCTATCATGGGCGGTAATTTTTTGTTGCTCAAGGTGGGGAATGGGCTATTTTGTTCTTTGATTGAAATTTTATGTTTCTCTTTTGATACTTTCTTTTCTTGCCTCTTCATAACTTTACCGCAGAATAATTTAAAATTTTAATTGTTATGAAGAAACTGAAATCATTTTTCGTGATGGCACTGATCGCTACGTTCGTGTCTTGCGGCACTACCTCTCGTGGCGATGACGATAAGGATAACCCCGGCGGCGACAATGGTGGTTCTACATCCCAGACCGGCGGCAATGTCAAGCCGGAGGGCACCGTGATCACTCTGCGTGTGAAATATTCCGGTTCGCAGACTTCGAAAGATGTTCGCGTTCAAGTCGTTAAACCTTACGGCAAGGACTATTATATCGCCAGCACCTGGAACTCCTACTACGTGCGCGTTCGCAAGATCGCCAACGGCACAACCTACAATGGGCTTTAATCCATAACCGTATTATTCTGCTATCGGCTCTGCTGCCGGGATGGCTGTAGTGTCAGCAGGTTGCGATATGACGCTGTCGGTCGGCGCTTCTATCTTTTCTTTCACTTCCGTAGCGATGGTGTCGGGCTCGATCGATGCCAAGATGCGGCGACGCTCTTCGTCAGGGATGGCATATTTCGACGATGTGGTGAAGGAGACTATATTATTACCCTCCTGAAGATTCACCTCTCGGTCGCGTTTGCCCGGTATCACGATCACAGGCATGCCCGGCTTCACTAATTTGACGAGCTGTAGGATATTCTTATTAGTAAGGCGGATACAGCCATGGCTCACCCTACCCCCTATCGAGCCGGGAGCACAAGTGCCATGGATGCCGATCTGGGTGGTAGTGGGGATGGCAAGACGGATAAAGCGAGGTCCGAACTGCCCCTTCTTCTTCGATGTCCGTCCATTGTCGTCGGTAAAGAGCCAATCGGTGCTGTCGTAGATCCCCTGCACCGAGAAGAAGCCCTCCGGAGTGCGGCAGTCAGCCTTGTCTCGCTTCGTACCATAATTGCGGGCACATGCCATGCCGTATGACACGATCTCATGACCATAGCGGTTATAGAGGATTACCTTCATCCTCCCCTTATCCACTACGATAAAGCGGGAATGGGGACTGCTCACCAATCGGCGAGCGTATGATGGTGATGACTTGGCGATCTCGGCGATAACTCCCGACATATACTCATCGCGATGCCCCTCCTGCTCGAAGAGGGCGATGACATCTTGCGGCACATGATCCAAGCGCTCCGGCGGATCAGGCAGCGTATCTGCCGGTGCTGTCACACTATCCTCGGGGATAGTCGCTGTCGTGTCGGTCGATGCTGTCGTGTCGGTCGAAGCAATGGAATCCTGAGCCGACTCCTGACGATGTCCCGAACAGGACACCAACGAAATCACTCCTGCCGCAAGGAGGAAGATAGAAAGGGGGAAAAACGAACGTTTCACTTCAAAAAAAATTAAGGGAACGCGCTCTAACGAACACGCTCTAAGTCAATAACATCACCCAATCCACTAATAACGCCACCCAATCCGCCTGCAAAGATATGACAAAAAAACCAAAGTAAATATAAAACAAGAAACATTTTATTCAAAAATAGAGATTTTTTTGCTACTTTTGCTTTTGATAGTAATTTTTATTGTGACGTATGAATTTAAGAGCGCGTTCCTTAAATTTTTGGGGCCGTAGGGGTCGTAGCCTTGAGTCGATTTTGATTACTTGCTGTAAGGAGCATACTCCTGTATGTGACTGAAAGCAAGTGATCAAAAGCGGCCAAGGATACGAGACTTAGGTAACTTCAACGTTCCCTTGAATTTTAGAAACGCAAATTATAATTAAC
>JBJEDL010000044.1:12602-27586 GCA_051872035.1 Lepagella sp. | reverse complement strand
GCATCATTAGCGTCGGAGGTTGCATCATTAGCGTCGGAGGTTGCATCATTAGCGTATAAACCTCTCAACCTTTCAGTAGGAATATAATATGCATTCCTCCGGTTTCCTTTCATTTGAATTAACCCCGTTGATTCGAGTTGCTTTATGTTCTTATTCGCATCTCTGGATGTTGAACCGGTCAATTGCCGATAAGTTATATTGTCAATTGCTCCTGTCTCACGCATAAAAATCAAAGCCGTTTTCTGACCCTCGCTTAATTGGGTTAAATTATTGGAGGCTAACCATATAAGGTCTTGTTTTGAAAATAGGTGGTGTAGTAAAATACGAATTGTAAATATGTTTCGGCAATGATCCGATTCAAAAGTCGGAGGCATAATAGAGGCATCTTTGAGAAGTCGTCGGATTGTGCCAATTCCGGTTCCTTTTGCTTCTGCAAGGTTTGTCTCATGAAATATTGAGCCAATTGTAGGATTTCGCATTTCTGATCCGGGTTCACCTAATGACTCAATGGACTTTAGAGAGAATCCAGGATTGATAATCTCAATTCTATTGGAGTATCTGATGATTTGAATAGGGCGATGTGTTCTTAGCGATTGGTGAATACAAGCGTTGACTATTGCTTCTCTTAATACAGTGTCGGGTACTTCGGTGGTGCGATTTGCTTGAAGACTTTTAGATTTTAGAGAAAAGCTCTTTGGCAAATCGTCCATAACTGCGTTAAAGGCTCTTCCCACCAATAATAATAGGGAATCACGCATGTCTATTGATTCGAATCGGCGGTAGGGATCTTCTATCCATTTTGTTCCCGGAATACGAATATAATCTACCCGAACCGATGGCATCTCCCGTCGGAGAGCGGCTCTGGTACCAAAAACTAATAGCCCGGTGTTTGTCAAGCGCCATGCTCCATTTTTGTCTTTTACGATAGCTTTGAGAGAACGCAAAAGATCTTGATCCGAATAATTTAATTCTTCGGCTTCCGGATTAACCTGCTTGCGAAGTGATCGATATTTCTGTAATGCGTTTATATCAATGTCTGAAAGATCGGTGTCATTTACAATAGACTTATCAAAATCATCAGCATTATTGTAAAAAAAAGGCAAATCTTCTTCATTGCATCGCTGATCTGTAGATCCTATTCGACGCCAAGCTCCGCGAGGTAAACCTTCTTTTTCAAAAAATAGGGGTTTGAATTTTGACTCTAATTCCTGTACTTCAACAATCACTACATTCTTCCCTGATATTTTTTCGATAGTTATCAAGGGTCTGATAGGATGATTGAATATTGTAGCACATTGAGATGCTAAGTCCTTTTGAAGTTTGTCGGCATCATTTACTCCCAATATTTTATATCTTACAGATGATTCTAAAGAATCTTGCAATCCCAAGATTAACGTGCCTCCTCCAAGATCAGGCTCATTGGAGAAAGCACAAATAGTTTCCAGAACGCTTCTGTCGATCTTATTGACGCATTGTTTCGCTTCAATTTTAATATGCTCGTCAACAGAATTTAGTTCGTCTATATAGTATTGTGCTTTATTCATAATAGGAAAGGAGATGAATACATTTTGTATTCTTTCATATTCCATTCTTTTGTTTGCTTGCAAAGTTAAGCATTTTTATCGGATTATCAATGCTTTAGCCGATTTTTGATGTGGCGTTTGGCTCAATTTGATGTGGCGTTTGGCTGGTTTTTGATGTGGCGTTTGGCGCAATTTTAATGTGGCGTTTGGCTGATATAGACACAATGATAGGCAATGATTATTTCGATGTCGGCACTTTGATGTTTTTTTGCAATGATCGTAAATAATCGGCAATGATCTTTTTGCTACGCGTCCCAGCATTAGGTGAATCAGGGACATCAGTGGTTCTCTCAAAAAACGATGATGCTCGGGGAGCTATACACTTCTTTTTATTTAACCTCGGATTTTTATGATTGAACTGATCTTTTGCTACGCATCGGGGTGTGGCGTTAACCACGGATTTACGCAGATTTACACGAATCTCTTTGCTATGCGCCGGTCGGGCTTTCAGCCCGCTGTCGGACGGGTCTGACTACGGGTTGGGCGGGTCGGATGGCGATGTGGCTATTTTTGTGGCGATAGGGTGGACTTTATTAGCCCCTTGGCTTGGGCTATCTTTTCGTTGATTACTTTTATTGAACTATCTTTGATGTTCCAGATTCGCAACTTCTTCCGAAGTTCTTGCTTTAGACCATCCATCACCGGTGGTAACCATTCATCTCTGTGACCGTTGATGATGAGATAGAACTCAAATTCCGCCTCCGAAAGTGGCTCTGAACGTAATGCATTAGGCATCGTCTTATCCTTGTGCCTATCGACCAGGACCGAACAATAAAAAATCGAAGGAGTCAACGAATTTCATGCTTATATCTCTGATAAATTCGTCGAATCTCATCGTGTCTTCTTTTCTGGGTGATGATTTCTTGGCTTCGATGAATACTATCTTGTCGCTATGCTTCACAACGCATTCACAGGTTTTCCTGCCTGTGATGGATGAAAATTCCGGCGACTTCTCTATGTGATACAGACGGTCGTTGGGAAATGTAAATTCCATCCCCGATTCTACAATAGTTGCGTCCATATTAGAGGTCGATTTCTTCGGTGTATAGTCTTATGGATTCGTCGATGATGGGATTGGCTGGCATCTCTTCTCGGAGATCTGACCGGATGTAGCCTCCTTTATTGTCAAACGATATTACGGGCAGCGACACGGAGTGTTGATGGGCGAGAAGATATAACTTTTTGATCACGAAATATGAGTGTGATGCTATGAAAAATTGTATCCCCATCTTCGAGAGAGCCATAATTATATCCATAAATATCGATACAAGTTGCGGATGCAACGCGCTCTCCGGCTCGTCAATGAATATTACGGAGTCTTTAGAGAGGTAATGGTTGCCAAGGAGTGTGCCAAGGATGGACAGTTTTTTTACTCCTTCGGAGGTCATCGAGATGCTTAGCATGCGATTACCCTCTTTGAATATCCAAGCATCGTTTTTCTCGTCATACTCAATGTGCCCGCCGATGGCTTCTTCCAGAGTATTTCGTACTTGGGAGAATTCTTTGTAGTTGCGACCTTTGGTGGTGGGGGTCAGGGCTTTTGCCAGATCGTAATAGGTGTTGTCAAACCCGAATTCTTGGTCTATCTCGCGATTTTTGATTATGATATTTTGGAGCGATAAGATCTCCTTAGCGGGTATGAAAATAGAGTTGTCGGGGCGTGGATCGCAAGTGTTGAGGAGGATGTTGGGTTGGCGTTCTGCCGCCGGACCGAAGGTGTATGATAATTGTCGGTTGCCTTCAAGGGTCATATCTAATTTGAGAGCCTTGGCGCCGCTTTTGACCAAGCGGCCGATTGGCCCTACCTGGAATGTCCAATACAATCGGTCGAAGAGGAGCTCGGTGTCTTTACGGACATCTTTGCCACGCCGATAGGCTTCTACCGTTTTGATGGCAGAATATAGGGCCTTAAGAAGGTAGGTCTTGCCGGACTTGTTGGGGCCGATGACAAGGTTTATCTTGCCGAGGTTCTCCCAGCACAGGTTTGCAATGGGGCCGTAATTGGATATGTCGATTGAAGTTATCATAATCATTGGGAGTTGTCGGCAAATTTACGATTTTTATTGCCAATTTCCAAATCTTTTTTGCTCCGCATCGGGGTGAGTACATGTGCACCGCTCGGCATCAGGGTAATCAGGTTTATCAGTGGTTCTCTCAAAAAACGATGATGCTCGGGGAGCTATACACTTTTCTAATTTTTAACATCAGATCTTACTGATGTAACTGATTTTTTGCTACGCATCGGGGTGGGGCGTTAACCGCGGATTGACGCGGATTTTCACGGATCTCTTTGCTATGCGCCGGTCGGGCTTTCAGCCCGCTGTCGGACGGGTCGGACTCATCGGACTTGTCGGATGACGGGTGCCGATGGGGCTGCGCCGGGTGGAGGCGATGTGTCGCCTCCCTGCCTCCGTGTTCCGGCATCCGTGTAAATCCGCTTAATCCGTGGTTCACAAAATTATTGTGTAGAATCCGTGTAGCGAGATTTCCGCATCTTGTTGCGCCATTCTTGCTGACGCTTCACAAACTCATCGTACTCACCTCGATTACGGTTCATCGTCTCTACCAAGTATTTCGCCACCCGGTGCATCTGTGTCGCGTACAATGCCGGAATGCCATACTCGTCTTCAGCATAATGACATGTGCTATGACTTATTCCGTCATACATGTGCTCAAATGCCTTTAAGGAATTTAATCCTCCTGCCACCACCTCATGCCCTAATCGTTTCATCTCTTGACTCCGCTGTTCGGGCTCGAGCGGATATATGCTCTTGAGGTCTACTTCCGGATCATTGCAGTAACAATAATACAACCAAATCTCAAAACAGGGATTACTGATAATCCATTCGCCGGCGGCTTCTTCACCAAGATTCTCTATAATCTTAACAAGCTGACTATGAAACTCATCGACATCCGATAGCAAAAAGACTTTGTCCATTTCATCCAATTTGATAACCATATTGGAAATCGCTACCGTTTTGCTGCGTTGGATTTCTTCCCATTGCTCTTGCATCTGGTATGGTTGGAGCCCTTGCCCTTCTTTGGAGATAAAAGCTACTCTCAATGAATCCAGATCTTTATGCCGAATCAATGTCTTCAAAAAGTCTCGCTCCCTTTTCTCTCCACCGGATATGACGCAGACGATGCTGTATGACATCGTGCCATCTGTTTTCTCATATCCATTGATCCGATGAAAGGGTTTTGAATTGGTGGCGACCTTAGACTCATAGGCGGAGGTGCTCTCTTCTTTCACCTCAGGCATCAAGTCCAGATTTTTTGCCTGCCTTTCGTATGACAACTTGTTAAGCATTGTCTAAGGGCGATCTGTGAGTTTGACATAACGGATGGCTCCGTAGCGCCCCTCGTTATAGCCTCGATATGGCGAAATGGTGTGATGCTCTTTGAAATCATTGTGTGAATATAGCACTGATGCTCCCTCGCGCTTGTCGACGAACCATATCTCATCCGACCGTAATATGTCTTTCTCTTCGAGCAGCTGGTTGTCATGCGTCGTGAAAATCAATTGCCCGTTTGTGTCTTTGCTATTGGCAAAATATTCTACAATGCCTTTTACCATCGTCGGACTAAGACAGCAGTTTATTTCATCTGTGACAACCGTCTTGCCCATCTTGCAAGCATAATACAAGGCCGGAAGCAGTGTTAGTGCTCGGAGTGTGCCGTCGGACTGCATACTCGTGTCGAGTCTGCCGATATATCCATTCTTGCCTACATTGTCGAAGATGAGTTGATAGACCTTGCGCACTCCATCTTTGAAGTCGATGGATAGTATCGGAGTGCTGTTCGCAGATAGCGACAATGTCCGCATCTTATCTATGTCATCGGGCAAGGTCTTGGCTATAGCGATGTGCTGCTTCGCCCAGCTGTCGAAGTCGGTCTCTTGCAAGTTCATGCCGCTAACGCCTACCCCTAAACAGCGTACCAGCCCCCGAGCGAATTCCATCATCTGTTTGTCCTCTCGGAGTATCTCAATCAGCGTGGGAAGAAATGAATGAACGCCAATTATCTCAAGCCCTGACTTAAACCAATCTGCGGCCAGTGCGCATCTCTGGTCCGCTACTATGGGAAACTCTTCGTTTAGTGCCATCAGTGAGGACATCGGGTTCTTCTCCAATAGGTTATTGATAGCTCCCATAATGGCTTGGTCTACATCCCGGGCAAATGTCACCCTCTTGTCATTGCGCTCATAGATAAGATCCAGCTTCTCCTCTTTGGGTTGCGACTCATAAAGCCCCTCCTTGACAGTGCCTTTTACCCCAATCTCGATCTCGTAGAAGTAGATGTGATTATGGTGCACAAACTCTATCGCCAAATATATCGGATCATTGTGGACATTATCCTTCAGTAAGTAGAAGTATTTGTCTACCTCTATTTTATTTGTAAAATCCTTGTCTAATGCGAACGTCCGTATGAACTCTATAGCCTTCACCAAGTTGGATTTCCCTGCTCCGTTAGGGCCAAAGATGGCAGCCTGCTTGAGCAAGGGCACGTCACACGAATCCCGATACACATGATTGGACAGTTGAGTCCTTTTCATGTTTGGGAACATATCAAACTGCACTTGGTCGTCAAACGACAAGAAGTTCTTTATGATCAATCGGAGTAACATAAGGTTAATTATATTGAATCCTACGGAGTGTAAATGAGATCAGATTACGTATTGCTTTGGATGCAAATATAGCGAATATTTTATTATGTGTGAAATATTCACGTGAAATCCTCACGCAAATAACATAATTTAACAAATTTTCCTTACATTATTTTGCTACGCATCGGTGTGAGTACTTGCTCGCCGCTCAGTATCAGGGTAATCTGGGTTATCAGTGGTTCTCTCAAAAAAACGATGATGCTCGGGGAGCAATACACGTTTGTAATTTTTAACCTCTGATCTTACTGATTGAACTGATCTTTTGCTACGCATCGGGGTGGGGCGTTAACCACGGATTGACGCGGATTTTCACGGATCTTTTTGCTACGCGCCGGTCGGGCTTCCAGCCCGCTGTCGGGATTTGTCGGACGGGGGCTATTTATGGGCTTGGGCTATTTCGTGCGACAGCGTTCGTGTGATGAACTCGTTGATCGTCGTGCCGATGCTTTGTGCCGCCTGCGCCACTTGACTGTGTAATTCCGATGACATTCGGAGCACTAATTTGCCGCTGTATGCCTTAGTCGGCTCGACCCCTCGCTCTTTACAGCTCTCCAAGTAACTGTCGACTGCTTCATGGAAATCGGTGGTGATCTCATCGATAGTTTCTCCTTCGTAGGAGATGAGGTTGCCACGTAGTCCCAGTACTTTGCCATAAAGGCATTTATCCTCTTCGCTATATTCCACCGAACCGGTGTATCCCTTATATCTCAACAATCCCATATCAAATCAATTTTAATTCCTTTAAAGTCTCAATTAATTGTTTTACCATATAAGCCTTAAGTTCGCCAGATGGATGGGGCTTATGAAGCATAATTGAATTTTCTCCTCTCACAAACTCGACTCTCGACCCTGACGTTTTGCCCTTATTTCTTTCGATAAATCCGAAGTATTCGAGCAGTGTCTTCGCTTCTTCGTAACGAAAGTCTTTTGGCTTGCGAAGCAATCGTTCTATTAGTTTCTCAATCTTACTCATGTGATTAGCAGAGAAATATTTGCAAAGATACTAAAATTGATACTATTTGCAAAATAGATATGAAAAAATCTTCTCCTTACCGTCTCGAGTTTTGTTAGTAATGATCTCAAATTATAGGCAATGATTATTTTGCTACGCATTGGGGTGGGCGTTAACCACGGATTGACGCGGATTTACACGGATCTCTTTGCTACGCAGTCTCAGCATCAGGGCAATCAGGGACATCTGTGGTTAACTTCAAAAAACGATGATGCTCGCAGAGCTCCAGGGTGTCGCCGGTCGGACGGGTCGGACTTGCCGGACTTGTCGGACGATGGTGATGGGGTGGCGGATTTGGGGGTATGGTTTTAGTCCTGCTCGGGGCTGTAAGTGGCGGAGAATCACGCCGTTAGCCGGGCAGGTGCCGAAAGTATGCTCGTGTCTTCGGGGATCGAATGCATCGTGGTTGGGTTGGATCAACTTTGGCTGTCGGTCGATTTTCGTTCCCTTTTTACTTCGCAAAGTTAACCTTTTTTATTGGCTTATCAAAATTTACAGCCCTCTAATTAGGGCTAATATGGCTGATGGGCTGATGCGGCTGATGGGGCGGGTTTTTAGATATTTGGGCTTTGGTTTTCGGTTTTTCGACATTTTTTATTAATTTTGTGTTTTGTTGCCGTAAGGCGGCGTTTTTACTCCATTTGAAACTTTCGGCTTTGCCGGCATTTCCCTCTCTTTCGTGCCGTGCATGGCTCGCTAAAAATATTTTTTTGTTATGTCCCTGAAGTGCGGTATCGTGGGGCTGCCCAATGTCGGCAAGTCCACTCTCTTTAACTGTCTTAGCAATGCGAAGGCACAGTCTGCTAATTTCCCTTTCTGTACTATTGAGCCGAATGTGGGTGTGATCTCGGTGCCCGATGATCGTCTGACCCGCCTTGTGGAGCTCTGCAACCCGCGGTCGGTGGTGCCCGCCACGGTGGAGATCGTCGACATCGCCGGGCTCGTGAAGGGTGCCTCGAAGGGTGAGGGCCTCGGCAATAAGTTTTTGGCTAATATCCGCGAAACGGATGCTATCATCCATGTGCTCCGCTGCTTCGACGATGATAATATCACCCATGTCGACACGACCGTGGATCCGGTGCGCGATATGGAGGTGATCAATTATGAGTTGCAGATCAAGGACTTGGAGACCGTGGAGAGCCGTCTGGCGAAGACGGAGAAGGCTGCGAAGGCCGGCGCCGACAAGACGGCGAAGATGCAACTTGGTGTGCTTCAGGCATATAAAGAGGCGTTGGAGCAGGGTCGTGCCGCACGAACAGTCGCCATCGAGGGTAAGGAGGAGCAGAAATTTGCTCGCGAATTGTTCTTGCTGACGAATAAGCCGGTGCTCTATCTCTGCAATGTGGATGAGGGGAGCGCCGTTACGGGCAATCATTATGTGGAGGAGGTGAAGGCAGCGCTTGCCGGGGAGGATGCCAACGTGATGGTGGTGGCAGCCAAGACGGAGAGTGAGATTGCCGAGTTGGAGACCTACGAAGAGCGTCGCGAGTTCCTCGACGACCTCGGGCTGGAGGAGAGTGGCGTGAACCGTCTGATCCGCGCTGCCTACGCACTGCTCGATCTGCGCACCTATTTCACCGCCGGTCCCGACGAGGTGAGGGCATGGACCTTCACACAGGGCACGAAGGCGCCTCAGGCTGCCGGCATCATCCACACCGACTTCGAGAAGGGGTTCATCCGCGCCGAGGTGATCAAATATGACGACTATGTCAATTACGGCTCCGAGGCTGCTGTGAAGGAGGCAGGCAAGATGGCTGTTGAGGGTAAGGATTATGTGGTGGAAGATGGGGATGTGATGCATTTCAGATTTAACGTATAGACCTAATTAACTAAGGAACACGTTCGTATGACTCCAATAATACCCAAAGTAGACACGGAGCTGATCGAGGCAGAACTGACGCCCGATCGCTTGTTGCGAAGATCGAACAAGGGCAATAATGAGATATATGTGGTCGATGCCTTCAATGCGCCGAATACGATGCGTGAGATCGGGCGCCTTCGCGAGATAGTCTTTCGCGCCGCCGGAGGGGGCACGGGCACAGAGTGTGACATCGATGAGTTTGACACGATGGAGCCGACGCCCTGCCGGCAGATGATCGTGTGGAATCCGGAGGATCGCGAGATCATCGGCGGCTATCGCTTCATCTTGGGTGAGGATATCCGCGTGGATGCCGGCGTGCCGCATATCGCCACCTCCCACATGTTTCACTTCTCGGAGCAGTTCCTTAAGGAGTATCTCCCGGCGACGATCGAGTTGGGCCGCTCGTTTGTGGTGCTGAATTATCAGAACACCGGCGGCTTGCCGCACTCTATATATGCCTTGGACAATCTCTGGGATGGCCTCGGCGCCTTGGCGAAGCGCTATCCGCAGATCAAGTATCTCTTCGGCAAGGTGACGATGTATCCATCATACGGGAAGGAGTGTCGCGACATGATCTTGGGCTTTATGCACAGGCATTTCCCCGACCCCGACCGGCTGGTGTGGCCTATCATCCCCTTGGAGTCGGAGGCGCTGAGCGAGAAGGTGCAGTCGATGTATAAGGGGGAGTGCTATAAAGAGGATTTCAAGATATTGAACAATTATATCCGTCACCATGGCAAGAAGATACCGCCACTGGTCAACGCATATATGGGTCTCTCGCCGACGATGCGCATGTTTGGCACGGCGATCAACCGGGAGTTCGGCGACGTAGAGGAGTCGGGCATCTTCGTGACAATCGACGACATCTTCGAGGAGAAGAAGCAGAGACACATGTCGTAGTCCTTTTGTCCTTAGTTATTAGATATTAGATATTAGATAGTAGATATTAGATATTAGTGATTAGATATTAGATATAAGATATTAGATCATCGAGATTTGGTCGGCTTATGGGGCTTAAGAAGAACATACTGTATAGTGGGTTTCTCACCACCTCGCTTTATATTTTTCATTTTATCACGTATCCATACGTGTCGCGAGTGCTGGGGGTGACCAACATCGGTATCTGCAATTATGTGCAGAGTATCGTGCAGTATTTCACATATATAAGCATGCTGGGCATCACGTCGCTCGGCGTGCGTGAGATAGCGAAGGCGAAGGGGGATGCCCGCCGCCTGCATGACACATTCTCTCAGCTCTTTACGCTCAACATCGGCTTTACGATCTTCTCTCTGACCCTCTATTTTGTCTTGATCGAGACGCTGCCGGCGCTGATGCCTTATCGGCGATTGCTCTATATCGGCGCGACGCAGATACTCTTCACTGCCTTCTCGGTGGAGTGGCTCTTTACGGGGCTTGAGGATTTCAAGTATATCACGATCCGCACGACGTTGGTGCGCTCGGCCTACGTTATCTCGATATTTCTTTTCGTTAAGGGACAGAGCGATTATACCCTGTATTTTCTGATATACTCGCTGATGATCATCGCCACCGGGTTGATCAACTGGCAATATCGGCGCCGCTTTGTGAGGTATAGTTTCCAGCCTGTGGGCACGCTGAAGCCGTATGTCAAGCCTTTGGTGTTCTTGGGGGCGCAGTTTATTTTGACGTCGATGTATACGACGTTCAACACTATGTTCCTCGGCATGTCGTGTGGCGACACGGAGGTGGGTTATTACACGACGGCGACGAAGATCGAGCAGATCATCTTGGCGCTCTATGCCTCGGTGACGCTGGTGATCATGCCGCGCATCAGTGCTCTGATCGAGGAGCGCAAGGAGGAGGAGATCGTGAGGATGCTGAAGAAGTCATTTAATCTGCTCTTTGCCTTTGCCTTCCCGTGTGTGATCTTTTCGGAGTTTTTTGCTCCGGAGATGGTGTGGATCATCGCCGGGCCTGGCTTCGAGGGGGCAATCTTGCCGATGCGCATCATCATGCCCTTGCTGCTGCTGATCGGCATCGAGCAGATACTTGTGATACAGATACTTACACCGAGTCGGGCGGACCGTCAGGTCTTCACCAACGCCGCTTTGGGAGCGACCTGCAGTGTGGTGCTCAATTTCTTGGTGGTGCCTCGGATGATGAGTGTCGGTTCGGCGATCAGCTGGGTGATATGTGAGCTGGTTGTGTTCAGTTCGGCGCTCTATTTTGTGAGGAAGATCAACCGGGAGTATACGAGTTTCGGCGACATGCTGCGGCATGTGCTCTGGTTTGCTCCGCTCTGCCTGCTGCTGTGGGGGTGCTATTGGCTTGACTTTGTGCCCTGGTTATCGTTTGGCGTGGGGCTCGTGGTGACTGCGGGATATACCCATGTGGCGTTGCGCTATGGCATCCGCAATAAGGCCTACGACCAGATCTTGGATATGGTGAAGACGAAGATTCACTTGAGTCGCCGGGGGTAAATTTTAAAAAAATCGGCAGAAAAATATCGGAAATACAAAAATTATTGCTAACTTTGCAGTCGCAAACAAAATCGGGGTGTAGCACAGTTGGTTAGCGCGCTACGTTCGGGACGTAGAGGTCGGGCGTTCGAGTCGCCTCACCCCGACATGAAGCCGGAGAGAACGCTAAGTTCACCCCGGCTTCATTTTTATCGATATATATAACAATACAAAAATCAACGAAGAGATAATGAAAGACTTCAAACGAACACTCATCACCACCGCCCTGCCATACGCCAACGGCCCGGTGCACATCGGCCACTTGGCGGGGGTGTACGTACCTGCCGACATCTATGCACGCTATCTGCGCCTGCAAGGGCGTGAGGTGTTGATGATCGGTGGCAGCGACGAGCATGGTGTGCCTATCACCATCAAGGCTCGCAAGGAGGGTGTCACCCCTCAAGACATCGTGGATCGCTATCACAAGATCATCAAGGACTCGTTCGAGGAGTTCGGCATCTCTTTCGATGTGTATGGCCGCACGAGTTCGGCGACTCACCGTCGAGTGGCATCCGATTTCTTCCGTCGCCTCTATGACAAGGGCGAGTTCGTGGAGAAGACTTCGCAGCAGCTCTATGACGAGGAGGCGGGGCAATTTCTTGCCGACCGCTATGTGACGGGTAAGTGCCCTCACTGCGGCGCCGAGGGTGCATACGGCGACCAGTGCGAGGCTTGCGGCACGTCGCTCAATGCCACCGACCTGATCGACCCGAAGTCGGCGATCACCGGCAGTGTGCCCGTGATGCGCGAGACCAAGCATTATTATCTCCCTCTCGATAAGTGGCAGAGCCGCCTCGAGGAGTGGATCCTTAAGGAGCACAAGGAGTGGAAGCCCAACGTATATGGCCAGTGCAAGTCATGGCTCGATCTGGGGCTTCAACCTCGCGCCGTGAGCCGCGACCTGGATTGGGGTATCCCCGTGCCTGTGGAGGGCGCTGAGGGTAAGGTGCTCTATGTCTGGTTCGATGCCCCGATCGGATATATCTCCAATACGATCGACCTGGTGGGCGATGACTATGAGAAGTGGTGGAAGGATCAGGACACCCGTATGATCCACTTCATCGGCAAGGATAATATCGTGTTCCACTGCATCGTCTTCCCGGCGATGCTGATGGCTGATGGCAGCTACAACCTCCCCGACAATGTGCCTGCCAATGAGTTCCTCAACTTGGAGGATGATAAGATATCGACATCGCGCAACTGGGCTGTATGGCTGCATGAGTATCTGCGCGATTTCCCCGGCAAGCAGGATGTGCTCCGCTATGTGCTGACCGCCAATGCGCCGGAGACGAAAGATAATAACTTCACCTGGGCAGACTTCCAGACTCGCAACAACAGCGAGTTGGTGGCTATCCTTGGCAACTTTGTGAACCGTGCTATGGTGCTGGTTCACAAGTATTTCGAGGGTAAGATCCCGGAGGCGGGCGAATTGCTCGACGTCGACCGTGAGGCGATGGCAGAGGTGCAGAAGGCTGTCGAGGCGACTGCCGGCTATCTCGAGGAGTTTAAGTTCAGAGAGGCACTTCGCGAGGCTATGAATGTGGCGCGCGTCGGCAATAAGTATCTCGCCGACACCGAGCCCTGGAAGGTATGGAAGGAGGATCAGGCACGTGTGGCCACTATCCTGAATGTGGCACTGCAGATTTGCGCCAATCTGGCGGTGGTGTTCGAGCCCTTCACCCCCTTCATGGCGGAGGATCTCCGCAAGATGCTCGGCATAGAGCGCTTGGCGTGGGAGATGGCAGGAAGATTCGATCTGCTCCCCGTAGGCCGCGCCATCGAGAAGCCACATTTGCTCTTCGAGAAGATCGAGGATGATGCGATACAGGCACAGGTGCAGAAGCTGCTCGACACGAAGAAGGCGAATGAGATCAAGTCATGGCAACCGGAGGCGATAGCCGAGGAGTGCAGCTATGACGACTTCGCCAAGGTCGACATCCGCGTGGGTAAGGTGCTGGAGTGCTCGAATGTGAAGAAATCGAAGAAGCTGCTTCAGTTCCTGATCGATGACGGCATGGGTAAGCGCACGATCTTGAGCGGCATCGCGGGGTCCTATCCCGACCCGTCGGTGCTGGTAGGCAAGGAGATCTGCTTCATAGCGAACTTTCCTCCGCGCAAGATGATGGGCATCGAGTCAGAGGGAATGATCCTCTCGGCGGTGAATGCCGACGGCAACTTGGTGGTGGTAAGCCCATCGGCAGAAGTGGCGCCCGGCGCCAAGATCGGCTAAGAGCGAGCTCCGCTCGCCACGGGGCGGAAAGGGTAAAAGCGAGCTCCGCTCGCCACCCGAAGACAAAAGATAAAAAAGCTTCGCACAGAGTAAGAGTGCGAAGCCTTTTTTTTTAGCCTTTGGCGAGGGTGGCGGCGAGGTCGTTCATTTGTAGGCAGAGCTCTCGGGTGAGGGTGGTGCCGATGGGGTGTCCCATGGAGATGATCATCATGCGGCCGGCGGCGCATAGCTCGAAGTCATGGGCGGCAGGCTTGTAGCGCTCGCCGAAGGCCTCGTGAGTGATGAGGATGATACGCGAGCCGAGAGCCTCCGCCTCTTCGCGGATAGCTCTCTCCGCCGGAGAGATAAAGGGGGAGACCAGTATGCCGCCGGTGCGTGCCGCTTCGAGCCATTCGGCGCGGAGGGCTGCTCTCTTCTCCTCGTTATAGCTGCGGCTTATCTTCACCGCCGTCTTGTCGGGATTGCGGAATAGGAAGAGATTGCCGTAAGCCTCGTATGTGTTGTCGCCGATCGACAACCGGCGGACACGGCGGAAGAAATCGGGGTATTGCTGACGCATAGCGAGCCGATGCGGGTTCTCGCGGAGATAGCGGAAGAGTGTCTCGAGCGAGCGCCCCAAGAGGAGGGGCTTGTCGCAATAGCCCGGCTCGAAGATATCGTCAAGCGAGAGCCGAGTCCCCGCCACCTGATTATACTTATTCACGACATTCAGGCAGAGATTGTCGACATAATAATCAAGATGTAAGTCTGACCATTTTTTTACCCGCAAAAGAATATGAACATGATCAGGCATAACGACATATTGATATATCTGAATAATCGGGAATTGATATTGTAAAGCAACTATCTGCTTAGCAATAATACTGCCCAAAGCTGACTCTTCGATGCGGGCGCATCCTGAAAGCCCCGGTTTTATTCTTGCATCGCCGACTACTCGGCCGAAAGAAGGGCATTGAGCTCTTTTTTTTATTACAATATGATAGATAAAGGGGGCTCGATAATTATGGCTAAAAGCGCGTTTATGGTAACGAGGGACAGAACCACCCGAAGACAAACTGCCTTCGGCGCGATCGGCAGCGGGGACAGAACCACCCGAAGACAAACTGCCTTCGGCGCGATCGGCAGCGGGGACAG